>NZ_KI911782.1:4210696-4510696 GCF_000515395.1 Jiangella gansuensis DSM 44835
GTCCACTATACGGTTCTGAACCAACAACCACACCCCACACCCGACCGACCCGGTCGGGGCCGCGGTGTGGGAGTCCGGTGCTGGTTGGTTCACAACACGTGCCGGCGGTCATAGCGAAGGGGAAACGCCCGGATCCATTCCGAACCCGGAAGCTAAGCCCTTCAGCGCCGATGGTACTGCCCTCTAGCGGGGGTGGGAGAGTAGGACACCGCCGGACACACAACCAAAGAAGAAGAAATGGTTTGAGGGAGACAACCCCCCAACCCCCACCCCTGACCAGGGGTCGGTGGCGTGTTGGGTGCGTGGTTGTCTCCCTCAAACCATTTCACCACCCACAACACCCACAACACACCCCCGCCCCCGCCAGCGACATTGGTCGGCAGTGAACTGGGTCACGCCCGTTCATGGAGCGTGGGGCTGTCTCGTCTTTAGTTCGTGAGCACAACGAACGGAGACGCCATGAGAATCTTCATCGCCGGAGCGTCCGGCGCCATCGGCAGGGAACTCGTGCCCCAGCTCGTGGCACGTGGCCACGAAGTCATCGGCACGACCCGCTCGCCGGCCAAGACCGCCGCGGTGCGCGCGCTCGGCGCTGAACCGGTGGTCGTCGACGCCCTCGACCCGGACTCCGTGGCCGACGCTGTGGCCAAAGCCGAACCAGAGGTGATCGTCCATCAGCTCACCGCGCTGAGCGGACCGTCGAACTTCCGGAACGCGAAGAAGATGGCGGCCGCCACGAACAGGCTGCGCACCGAAGGAACCGACCACCTGCTCGCCGCCGGGCGCGCCGTCGGCGTCCGCAAATTCGTGGCGCAGAGCAATTCGCTGTGGATGGAACGGACCGGCGGGCCAGTCGCGGACGAGGAAGGCCGGATCGAGCCCAACCCGCCCAAGGACATGGAGGAGGCCGTGGCCGCGCTGCGCCACGTGGAGAACGCGGTGACCGGCATCAGCTGGGGCGACGGCATCGCCCTTCGTTACGGTGGCTTCTATGGGCGAGGGACCGACATCAGCTCCGCACCGGACGCCGTGATGGCGATGCTGGTTCGTAAACGCCGGTTGCCTGTCATCGGAGGAGGCGGCGGCGTGTGGTCACTGATCCACATCACCGATGCTGCGTCGGCAACGGTCGCGGCCATCGAGCGCGGCAAGCCCGGGATCTATCATGTCGGCGACGATGAGCCGGCGCCGGTGCACGTGTGGCTGCCCGAGCTGGCCCGTGCGCTCGGTGCCGGAGCACCCCGCCGCGTGCCGGCCTGGCTCGTCCGCCCGCTGATCGGCAAGGGTCCGGTGGACATGATGACGCGGGCTCGCGGCATCTCGTCCGAGAAGACCAAACGCGAATTGGGCTGGACGCTGCGGTACCCGACCTGGCGCACGGGAGTCATCGAGGGAATGAGCTGACTCGCTGTGCCCTCTTCGGATCTGTACGGCGAGCTACGGCCGCGGGCGTTCGCCATCGCCTACCAAATGCTGGGTAGTGTCGGCGAAGCCGAGGACGTGGTGCAGGAGGCCTTCCTGCGGCTGCACCAGACGCTACAACGGGATGAGCCGATCACCTCGCCGAGGGCATACGTCGCGACCCTGGTCACACGGCTGGCCATCGATCACCTGCGTTCGGCACGGACACGGCGGGAGCGGTACGTCGGCGAATGGCTGCCGGAGCCGGTCGTCACCGATCCGTCGCCGGCCGAGCAGGTGGAGCTGGCCGATTCGCTGTCGTTGGCGTTCCTGGTGTTGTTGGAGAACCTGTCACCACAGCAACGGGCCGCCTTCCTGCTGCGCGAAGTGTTCGAGTACCCGTATCCAGAGGTAGCCGAGATCATCGGCACCACCGTGGACACCACGCGGCATCTCGTGGCACGAGCCCGCAAACATGTCCACGAACGCCGGCCGCGCTACCACGCTTCGCGGCAGCAGCGCCGAGAGCTCGCTCAGCGGTTCTTCGCCGCCGCCGAGCAGGGTGACCTGCGGGCGTTGGAGGCACTGCTGGCGCAGGACGTCACCCTGCACGCCGATGGTGGCGGTAACGTGCCGGCGCGGACACGGCCGGTCAGCGGTCGCGGTCGCGTGATTCGGGCCTGGTCGGCAGGGATGTCCGCACTGGCGCGCTACGGTCTTCGTGTCCGCGTCACCGAGGTGAACGGCCAGCCCGGCGCCGTCGCGATCGACGCGCAGGACCGGCTGGCCATTGTGATGGGGCTCGACATCGTCGACGGACGGATCCAGGCGATCCACTCGGTCGCCAATCCCGACAAACTGCGGCACCTCGACCGGACCAGCGAGCTCGGCGGCCTGCTTCGGGCGGCCGGTGGAGCCGGCGACGACGGCTGAGCTGACGTCGTCCGGCGTGTGCGGTTCCAGCGCGTGGACCATCGATCGCGGCCTTCCGCTCGGAACCCGCGGCGTCAACCGAACGTTCATCACGTGAAAGGGCTTGTCCGGCGCATCATCGGACCAGCCCTTTCGCCATGTCTGGACACGTCCTGGTGATGGTTTGTGCATGCCCGGGTGCGGCGGTGCGTGGCGAGGATGGTGCTGGGGTGCGCGCGCCGGGGTATACAAGGGCATGATGGCGTGACAGCAGGAGAGCCTCGACACGCATCGATCACGACCGTCGACGTCAGGATGCGCACGGCCCCGCCAGTGTCGACAACGTGGCTGACCGGCCCGATGGTGCCGGTGGACGTCCGGCATGCGACGTGCTGGGTGAGGGCGGCGCCGGGTCCCGGTCGACGACGCGAGACAATGACGGCAACACCACGAGGATTGAGAGGAATCGTTGATGTCTGGTCGCGACCGCCAAGGTGAGCCGGATCCGTCGGAGGGCGGCCGACCCGGGCGCGGCGGTGGCCGGGACGGCGTCCCGGGACGCGGTGCCGGTGGCCAGCGTGGTGGCGGTGGCCAGCGTGGTTCGAGCGGCGCTGGTGGTCAGCGTGGTTCGGGCGGCGGCGGCCGGTCGGGCGCGGGCCGGCGAGGTGACACAGGCTCCGGCGGCACCTGGCGTTCCGGCTCGGCTGCGGGCGGCGAGCGCTCCGGATCCGCGGGTGGGCGAGGTGGTCCGAGCGGCGGTCGCGGCAAGGGCGGTCGTCCCACCGGCGGCGAGCGCCCCGACCGGGGCGGGCGCGCCGACCGCACCGGTAGTGACCGGCAATGGTCTGGCGGCCGGCCGGCGGGGGAGCGGCGGTCTGACAGTGGATGGAGCGGTGGCCGCTCCGGTGGTGAGCGTGGCGGTGACCGCGGCGAACGGCGTGGTGGCCGTGACGGTGACGGGCGCGGTGAGTGGCGCAGTGGTCGCTCCGGTGGTGAGCGTGGCAGTGACGGCGGCGAACGGCGTGGTGGCCGAGGCGGTGGCGAGCAGCGTGGTGGCGGCCCCAGCGGTGCGGGCCGTCCGCGCCAAGATCGTCCCGGCGGCGGCTCCCCGAGCGGCCCTCGGGGCGGCAGCCGTCAAGGAGACGATCGACGCGGCGCCGGCGCTGACCGCGGACCTCGGGGCGACTATCGGCGTGGTCCCCGTGATGCCGACTCCGGCCGTTCGGACGGGCCGCCGCGCGAACGAAGCGGGCCGCCCAGGGAGCCGCGGGTGCCCGACCCCGTTGTCGACGAGGACGTGACCGGCCGCGAGCTGGACCAGGAGATCCGGGACGAGCTGAACGCGTTGTCAGGGCCGGCGGCAGCGGCGGTCGCACGGCACCTGGTCATGGCACAGCGGCTGCTCGAGGACGATCCGCAACAGGCATACGAGCATGCGATGGCGGCTCGGCGTCGCGCCGGACGCATCGGCGTGGTGCGCGAAGCCGCCGGTGTCGCGGCCTACCTGGCCGGGAAGTATGCCGATGCGCTGGCGGAACTGCGGGCGGCCCGGCGGATGACCGGTTCCGCTGAGTACCTGCCGATGATGGCCGACTGCGAGCGTGGTCTGGGCCGACCCCGGCGGGCGTTGGACCTGTCGCACGACCCGGCGGTGACCGCCTTGGACACACCTGCCCGCATCGAGATGCTCATCGTCGCGGCCGGTGCACGGCGTGATCTCGGCGAGCACGAGGCGGCCGCGGTGTCGCTCCAGGTGCCGGAGCTGCGCTCCACCACGAAGGAAGAGTGGGTGGCACGGCTGCGCTACGCGTACGCGGACGCGCTCCTTGGCGCCGGACGCGACAAGGAGGCGGCGCGCTGGTTCGTGCGAGCCGCCGAGGCCGATGTCGAGGGTGAGACTGACGCGGCCGACCGGGCCGCCGAACTCAGCGACGGCGGGACCTGACCAACCCGAAGAAGACGCGGCGGTGTGCAGGTGGTCTCGGCATCGCCGCCGGCTCTTGTCCACAGGCGGATCGAATTCGGCTGGTCATCCACAAATCGGCGTCGCGCGGATGTGCCGAGTCCGGTTGCCGCCCACGATTGACGACAGATCCCGACATCCCGTCAGTCGAAGGAGCTGTCCCGTGAACACGACCCTCGTCCCCATCGTCGAGCACTCCAACGAGGTCCGGCTGGTCGGCCGGGTCGCGGCCGAGCCGGCCGTCGTCCTGCTACCCAGCGGCGACGAGCTCGTCACCGCCAGGCTGGTCGTCCAGCGTCCGCGTCCCCCGGCGGGCCTGGGCAGCCGGCGCAGCGTCGACACGATCAACTGCACCGCGTGGACTCCGCATCAGCGTCGCCAGGTCAGGGTCTGGAATCCCGGCGACACCGTTGAGGTCACGGGTGCGCTCCGGCGGCGGTTCTGGCGCAGCCCGGCCGGCACGCAGAGCAAGTTCGAGATCGAGGTCGCCAGCGCGAAACGGCTGGCCAGGTGCCCACCGTCGGAGAAGCGACGTCGACGGCTACCCGCCGCCGGAAGCGAGCTCGCGCATCAGTAGGCCGGTCCAAGGTTTCGGCCCGAAGGACGTCGACTTGCGGGGCATGCGTGCACCGCGGCCGGCCAGCGCAAGCACGTCGCTCAGAGCAGGTGGCCGCACCAGCACCGCCACTCCGCCGGCCCGGGTCGCCGTGCGTACCGCGTCGCCATCGTCGTGGTGGTACGCGACACGGCTGTCCGCGTCGTCGATGCCCCACAGGCGACCCAGCAACAGGTCCACCAGTACGGCGGCGTCCAGGTGACGCCAGCCGTCCGGGCGACCGGCCGGAATCGCGTCATCCAGGACTGACGGGTTGGCCGAGCGGAGCAGCGCCCTGCCTGACCCGGCGCCGAGCACGAACGCGGTTGTGGCCTCGGCAGCCAGAACCGCCGGCGCGTCAGCGGTGTCGGGTAGTGGCACGACCTCGAAACCCTTCACCGCGCCTGCCACGGCGTCGTCGAACGACAGTCCGGCGATGCTGCGGTGGATGCCACGCAGCTCCAGCGGATGCCTCGTCGCGTCGACGAGCAGAGCGAGCCCGTAGCCGGTCGCGGGCTCCTGTGGGTGTGCCGCGTGCACGCTCCGGTACGCCGCGAAGCGGTGGTGCCCGTCGGCGATCAGTGCTGTCCTGCCGGCCAGGTCGGCGGCCACGGCGTCGAGCGCGTCATCAGCGGTCACTCGCCAGATGCTGTGGACGTCCCGTCCGGCGGTGACCTGGACGTCCGGTGACGTCGCGGCCGCCGCGTCGACGACGTCACTGGCAACTCCGTCGCCGTCGTAGGTCAGCAGGATCGGCTCGAACTGCGAGCGGGTCGCGGTCATGAGCGCGGCCCGGTCGGCGACCGGGCCGGGAAAGGTGTTCTCGTGCGGAAGTATGGGTCCGTCCAGCCCCACCCCGCCGACCAGCCCGATGACGCTGGCCCCGGGGGTGCGGTGTTCGTAGACGTACAGCGCCGGTGCGGCGTCGCGGCGCAACACCCCGGCCTCGTGCCAACGGCGCAGCTCTGCGGCTGCGAACCGGTACGGGTCGGCGGCAGCCGAGCCGGGCCGCGGCAACGTCAGGTGGACGATGTTGTGCGGGTCGGCCGCCTCGAACTCCTCGAGGGCGCCGGCGCCGATGACGTCGTACGGCGGGCAGATGACGGCGGCAAGATCGGTGCCCGGCGCGTAGGTGGTCGCCCGGAACGGCGTCAGCCGAAGCGAAGGCTTGGCATCGGTCACCAGCCGCATGCTACGCGCCGGCATCCCGGCCCGAGGTGTCGGCGGTCTCCGGTGGGCTGCGAGGATGGCGAGCGTGCAACTGTTGAGTCAGCTCTACGATGTCGCCCTGCTGGATCTCGACGGTGTCGTCTACGTCGGCGCCCACCCGGTCCGGCACGCGCCGCAGGCCCTGCAGGCCGCGCGCCGCGACGGCATGCGCCTGGCGTTCGTGACCAACAACGCGTCGCGCCCGCCGGAACGGGTGGCGACGCACCTGACGGACATCGGTGTCGAGGCATCGCCCGCGGAGGTCGTCACCTCCGCGCAAGCGGCTGCACGGATGCTGGCCGAGCGGTTGCCCGACGGCTCCAAGGTGCTGGTCGTCGGCGGCGAAGGGCTCGAGGTCGCGCTGCGCGAACGTGACCTGGTGCCGGTGGCCAGCGCCGACGACGGTCCCGTGGCCGTGGTCCAGGGCTTCTCACCGCACGTGGACTGGCGGATGCTGGCGGAGGGTACGTACGCGGTCGCGGCCGGGCTGCTCTGGGTAGCCACCAACCTCGATCCCGTCGTCCCGACCGACCGCGGCCGAGCACCCGGAAACGGCACGCTGGTCCACGCCATCCGGACCGCGACCGGGCGTGAGCCGCTGGCTGCCGGCAAACCGGAGCCGCCCATGCACCGAGAGGCCATGCTGCGCTCGAACGCGACCCGGCCGCTGGTGGTCGGCGACCGGCTCGACACCGACGTCGAAGGCGCCAACGCCGCGGGCGTCGACAGCCTCCTGGTGCTCACCGGCGTCACCGACCCGGACGAGCTGGTGCTCGCACCGCCCCGGCTGCGCCCCACCTATGTCGGCCACGACCTGCGGGCGTTGCACCACCCGCCACAGCGGCTGATGCTGCGGGCCGGGGAGACGCGGGCCGGCCAGTGGGAGGCGGTCGTGCGGGACGGAACGCTTCGGCTCGATCGCGGCGACGCAGCCGCCCCGGCAGCGACGGCGGGGACGCTCGGGCGGTCCGGCGAAGTGGAGTCCGAGTCGGGCGGCGGCGCAGACCCGGCCGCACTCGATCCGGACGGCCAGGACGCCCTGGATGCCCTGCGGGCGGCCTGCGGCGCGGTCTGGGCCGCCGACCAGGAGGTCGACCCGGCCAGCGTCCACCAGGCGCTGGAGAGCGCCCGAATCGCCCGTCGCCGAGCCTCCTCGTACTAGCGTTACGGTCATGCGGGAACTGACGGACGACGGCCAGGGCACGACCGGCGACGCGTCGGTGGACGAGGCGGTGCGCTCGCTCGAGCGGCTCGACCGGCTGCCGGTGCACCAGCACGCCGACGTGATCGACGACGTCCATCGGGCGCTGCAGGATCGGCTGGCCGACGAGGCCGCGGCCGACGAGCCGGCGGCCGACCAGGCTCCTACCGACGAGGCTCCTACCGACTGGGCTCCTACCGACGTGGCTGCGACCGACGAGCCGGCACGAACGGAGCCGGTCGCGGGGAGTCCGGCTGCCGGCTACCTGTCCGACGGCTCGGAAGGCTGAAGTCTGTGCCGCCTCGACGCCGTCTCGACGCCGAGCTGGTCCGACGCGGGCTGGCACGCTCACGTGAACACGCCGCTGCTCTCGTGGCCGACGGGCGGGTGCTGATCAGCGGCCGCGCTGCCACGAAGGCGGCCACGGCCGTCGACCCCGCTGACCCCGTGCTCGTCACCGAGCCGGCGGAGGGCGAGGAGTACGTGTCCCGCGGCGGGCACAAGCTCGCCGGCGCGCTCGACGTGTTCGAACCGCGCGGGTTCGACGTGGCCGGCAAGCGATGTCTCGACGCCGGCGCGTCCACCGGCGGGTTCACCGATGTGCTGCTGCGGCGCGGCGCTGCCGAGGTGGTCGCGGTCGATGTCGGGTACGGGCAGCTGGCGTGGTCACTGCGCTCGGACGACCGCGTCCGGGTGCTCGATCGCACGAACGTGCGCGACCTCACTCCCGAGCAGGTCGGAGCGCCGGTCGATGTCGTCGTCGGCGACCTGTCGTTCATCTCGCTCCGGCTGGTGCTTGCGCCGCTGTGGTCGGCGTGCACGCCGGCGGCCGACCTCGCCCTCATGGTGAAACCGCAGTTCGAAGTGGGCAAGGACCGCGTCGGCAAGGGCGGTGTCGTCCGTGACCCGCAGCTGCGCGCGGAGGCCGTCCACGGGGTCGCCGACGCGGCCGCCGAGCTCGGCCTGGGTGTCGCCGGGGTCACCGCCAGCCCGTTGCCGGGCCCGTCCGGCAACGTCGAGTACTTTCTGTGGTTGCGCGCCGGCGCTCCCGCGGTCGGCCCCGACGAGGTCCAGCAGGCCGTCGCGGAGGGACCCCAATGACCAGGACCGTCCTGCTTGTCGCACACACCGGGCGCGAAGAGGCCCGGCAGATCGCCGGCAAGGTCATCGAGCGGCTCGGCGCGGCCGGCATCCGCGTGCGCGTCATGGCCGACGAGCGGGCGGACATCGGTCTCCCGGACACCCGGGGTGATCTCGTCACCGTGGTCCCCGACGGTGCACCCAGCGCCGCCGACGGCGCCGAGCTGGTGGTCGTCATCGGCGGCGACGGCACCATCCTGCGTGGCGCCGAGGTCGCCCGGCCGTCCGGCACCCCCATACTCGGCGTCAACCTCGGGCACGTCGGCTTCCTCGCCGAGGCCGAGGTGGACGACCTCGGCTTCACGGTCGACCACATCGTCACCCGCGGCTACGCCGTCGAAGAACGCATGACGGTCGACGTCACGGTCCGCCACGACGGCACCGTCACCGCCGATAACTGGGCGCTCAACGAGGTGAGCGTCGAGAAGGCCAGCCGGGAACGGATGCTCGACCTGGTGGCGGAGATCGACGGCCGGGCGGTGTCGCGGTGGGGGTGCGACGGCGTCGTCATGGCCACCCCCACGGGCTCGACGGCGTACGCGTTCAGCGCCGGCGGCCCGGTGGTGTGGCCGGAGCTGGAGGCGCTGCTCATGGTGCCCATCAGCGCGCACGCGCTCTTCGCACGGCCGATGGTGGTCTCGCCGTCGGCGGAGCTGGCGGTCACCGTGCAGCACCGCACGCCGGGCGCCGTCCTGTGGTGCGACGGGCGCCGGGCGGTCGAGCTGCCACCCGGGGCGCGGGTGGAAGTGCGCCGCGGCGAGCAGCCGGTCCGGCTGGCCCGGCTGCACCAGGCGCCGTTCACCGACCGGCTGGTCGCGAAGTTCGCGCTGCCGGTCGAAGGATGGCGAGGCGCGCGGGCATGACATCCCGGATCACCCCGGTACGCACCGATAGGCTGAGGTCCTGTGCTTGAGGAAATCCGAATCCGTGGTCTGGGCGTCATCGACGATGCTCAGCTGGAGCTGGGGCCGGGGCTGACGGTCGTCACCGGCGAGACGGGCGCGGGCAAGACCATGGTGCTCACCGGCCTCAACCTGCTCATGGGCGGCCGCGCCGACGGCGGCGCCGTGCGCACCGGCGCCGGCAAGGCCCTGGTCGAAGGTCGCGTCAGCCTCCCCGCCGACAGCCCCGTCGCCGCCCGCGCCGTGGACGCCGGTGCTGAGCTGGAACCAGCCGGCGGCGCCGGCGTCGAACTACTGCTGAGCCGCACGGTCATGGCCGAGGGCCGGTCGCGGGCCCACGTCGGCGGCCGCAGCGCCCCGGTGAGTGTCCTGGCCGAGCTCGCCGAGAATCTCGTCGCCGTGCACGGGCAGAGCGACCAGCAGCGGCTGCTGCGTTCGTCCCGGCAGCTCGCCGCCTTGGACCGGTACGCCGGCGACACCGTCGCCGAGCCGCTGTCCGCCTACACGACGAGGTACGCGCGGCTGCGCGCCGTCGAAACCGAGCTCGACGAGGTCACGTCCAAGGCCCGCGAACGCGCCCAGGAAGCCGACCTGCTGCGCCTCGGCCTGGGCGAGATCGAAGCGGTCGACCCGCAGCCGGACGAAGACGAAGCGCTGCGCGCCGAGGAGGCCAGGCTGGCGCACGCCGACGCGCTGCGCACCGCGGCCGACACCGCCCACCGCGGTCTGTCCGCCGACGACACCGTCTCGGGCGAGACCGACGTTCTCACTCTGCTCGGCCAGGCCCGGCAGGTGGTCGAGGCCGAACGCGACCACGACCCCGACCTGGCCGCACTGGCCGACCGGCTCGCCGAGGCGACCTACCTCGTCGGCGATGTCGCCGCGGACCTCGCGTCCTACAGCGCCGGCATCGACACCGACCCGGAGCGGCTGGCGGAGGTACAACAGCGCCGGGCCGCGCTGACCGGCCTGACCCGCAAGTACGGCGAGTCCATCGGCGAGGTGCTGGCCTGGGCCGAGGCCGGGTCGCGCCGGCTGCTGGAGCTCGACGGCGACGACGAGCGGGTCACCACGCTGCGCGAGGAGAAGGACACGCTGCTGGCCGAGCTGGGCGAGCTCGCGGGGCGCATCACGGCGGCCCGCACCGAAGCCGCCGCCCGCTTCGCCGACGACGTCAGCGTAGAGCTCGCCGCACTGGCCATGCCGCACGCGCGCATCGTCGTCGAGGTCCGGCCCCGCGACGGCTTCGGCCCCACCGGCGTCGACGACGTCGAGATCCTCTTCACCGCCCACAACGGCGCCCAGCCGCGGCCGCTGGACAAGGGCGCATCCGGCGGTGAGCTGTCCCGGCTCATGCTCGCCATCGAGGTGGTGTTCGCCGGCGCCGACCCGGTGCCCACGTTCGTGTTCGACGAGGTCGACGCGGGGGTCGGCGGCAAGGCGGCGGTCGAGGTCGGCCGTCGGCTGGCGATGCTGGCCAAGCATGCGCAGGTGCTGGTGGTCACGCATCTGCCGCAGGTCGCCGCGTTCGCCGACCAGCACCTCAAGGTCGTCAAGTCCGACGACGGCCGGGTCACCAGCAGCGGGGTGGAAGCGCTCGACGACGCGGGCCGGGTCGGCGAACTGTCCCGGATGCTCGCCGGTCTCGAAGGGTCGGCATCGGCCCGGGCCCATGCGGAGGAGCTCCTGGAGACCGCGGCCAGCTCCAAGCTCGACCCCTGACGGCACAGGCGACTCGCCTGCGGTGACGTTCCCGCTCCGATCGGCCGCACCGGGTCTATCGTGATCACAGTTGGCGTAGGCAGCGGTGTGCTCGCCTCCGGACTCAGGGAGCGCCATGGTGCCGGCACTCATCGCCCTGCTGGCCGTGGCGGCTGCGATGGTGCCCGGGCAGCCGGCGACCGCGGTGGATCCGGTGCGCTCCGCGCCCGCAGCCGCGGCCCCCGCAGCCGCAGCGCCCGCACCGGACGCGTCCGCCGCCGTCCCGCAGGACCCCGCCGCCGACGAGCTCATCCGGCGTTACGCCCCCGTGGTCCGGCTGCGTGAACAACTCGAGCCCTGTGGTGACGGTGAGCCGTACCATCCCGTCGACGTCGACGTGCTCATGGACAACGACGGCGTCGCGCTGCGCGGCCCGTGGACTTCGAACGACCTGGTTGACATCGGGCCCGGCGCCGACGACCTGGGACGGGGTCTGCTGGAGTACCACCTCGACTTCCCCGGCGACGCGCTCGCGCCCGGCTGCGGCTATGAGACGTGGGCGCGCCAGATCAGCGAGGGCACGGCGCCCATGATGTACGGCCGCGTCGCCGGGGACCCGGCTCGCCCCCGTCAGCTGGCCGTCCAGTACTGGTTCTTCTACGTCTTCAACGACTTCAACAACCTGCACGAAGGCGACTGGGAGATGATCCAGGTCAACTTCGACGCTCCGGACGCGGCGGCAGCTCTCGAGACCGACCCCACCGAGGTCGGTTACAGCCAGCACGCCGGCGCCGAACGGGCGGAGTGGGGCGCGCACAAGCTGGAGGTGGTCGACGGCACCCACCCGGTGGTCTACCCGGCCGAGGGATCGCACGCGAACTTCTTCACCGACGCGCTGTACCTGGGTGCCAGCTCCGCCACCGGTGTGGGCTGCGACGACACCACCGGACCGCATCTGCAGCTACGGCCGCGGCTCGCCGCCGTCCCGACCGACGCCGCCGACTACCAGGCCGGCTTTCCATGGTTGGGTTTCGAAGGACGGTGGGGCGAGCGGCAGGACGCGTTCTACAACGGCCCGACCGGCCCGAACATGAAGACGCAGTGGACCGCGCCGATCCGCTGGTCGGAGAGCAGCTGGCGCAACGCCAGCGCGACCGTCCCACTCGGTGCGTCACTCGGCCCGAGCGCCACCGACGCGTTCTGCGACGTCGTCGAGGAGGCGTCGAACCTGTTGCGGCAGCTGGTCCGCAACCCGGCGGCGGTGCTCGCGGCACTGGTGGCGCTGCTGGTCGTCATCCTGCTGATCGCGAGCCGGACGTCCTGGACACCGGCCGAGCCGTACCCCGTCGCCGCCCGGCGCACGTGGGGCCGCATCCTGGTGGCCGCGCGCCGGATGTACGCACGGCACCCCGTGCTGTTCCTTGGCATCGGCATGGTCTACCTGCCGGTGATGGCCCTGGCAGCCGGGCTGCAGTGGGTCCTCGTCGAGGCCGGCGAGCTGAGCTCACTGGTCGACACCGACGGCGACCAGAACGCCGCGACGGTGTTCGTCGTGGTCCTGGCCGGCGGGGCGATCTCGCTGCTGGCGTACTTCTGCGTGCTCGCCGCGGTGTCGCGCGCGTTGGTCGACCTCGACGCCGGCCGCCGGGTCACCGTCGGGTCGGCGTACCGGGCGGCCGGCGCGCGGCTGCGGCCGCTGGTGCTGGTCGCGCTGCGGCTGGTGGTCGTCATCTGGGCGTTGCTGCTGTTCGTGTTCACCGTGCCGCTCGCGCTCATCTACGCGGTACGCAACGGGTTCGCCGTCCAGGCCGTGATGATGGAGGACCGGGGCACGGGCCGCGGCGCGAACGACGCGTTCCGCCGCAGCCGGGACGTGGTGCGTGGGCAGTGGTGGCGGGCGACCGCGGTGGCGGCACTGGTCGTCGGGCTGGGCGCCATCGCCGGGCCGCTGGTGGGCATCGTGCTGCTGCTGGTGTCGGACGGTTCGTTCGACCTGATCAACCTGATCAGTGCCGCCGTCTATGTGGCCGCGATGCCGTACGTCGCGCTGGTACTCGGCTATCTCTACCTGGATCTGTCGGTCCGGTCCGCCGAGACGGAGGGCGCCCGAACCGAGCGCGGCCGGCCTCCCGCGGGTGTCTCCTCACCCCGATGACGCCCCGACGACGCCCCGACGACGCCCCAGGGCGCCGCGACCCGGCTCGAGGCGGGTCACAGCCAACACGCGGCGCACCGATGCGGCATTGCAGGGCCGGGCATGGCAGGATTCGGCTAGTGAGGATGCCTGCACTGCGCCGCCGTAAGCCCGATGACCTGCCCGGGGTCAGCGGCGTCGTGCGCTTGGACCACCGCACGAAGAACCTGACGAAACGGCTCAAACCGGGCGAAATCGCCGTCATCGATCACCTCGACATCGACCGCGTCAGCGCCGAGGCCCTGGTGGCTTGCGAGGCCGGCGCCGTCGTGAACGTCCGCCCGTCGGTCAGCGGCCGCTACCCGAACCTGGGCCCGGACATCATCGTGCGCGCCGGTATCCCGCTCATCGACGACGTCGGCCCGGACCTCTTCAGCGCCCTGCACGAAGGCGAGCGGGTGCGTGTCGACGGCGACACCATCTACCGCGAAGGCAGCGGTGAGGCCGCCGGCTCCGGCATCCGGCACGACGAGGCCAGCCTCGGCAAGCTCATGAGCGAGGCCCGTGAGGGCCTGTCGTCCCAGCTCGAGGCGTTCGCGGCGAACACCATGGAGTTCCTCAAGCGCGAACGCGAACTGCTGCTCGACGGCGTCGGCGTGCCGGAGATCCGTACCGACCTCGACGGCCGGCACGTGCTCATCGTCGTGCGTGGCTACGACTACAAAGAAGACCTGTCGACGCTGCGGCCCTACATCCGCGAGTACAGCCCGGTGCTCATCGGGGTCGACGGCGGCGCCGACGCCCTGCTCGAGGTCGGCCTCAAACCGGACCTGATCGTCGGCGACATGGACTCCGTCTCCGACGACGCGCTGGCCAGCGGCGCCGAGCTGGTCGTGCACGCCTACCGCGACGGCCGGGCGCCCGGGCTGGGCCGGCTCGAACGCATGGGGTTGTCGGGAGTGCCGTTCGCGGCCACCGGCACCAGCGAGGACATCGCGATGCTGCTCGCCGACGACAAGGGCGCCAGCCTCATCGTCGCCGTCGGCAGCCACGCCACCCTCGTCGAGTTCCTCGACAAGGGCCGTTCCGGTATGGCCAGCACCTTCCTCACCCGGCTTCGGGTGGGCAGTAAGCTCGTCGACGCCAAGGGCGTGAGCCGGCTGTACCACAGCCGGATTCCGGTCTGGATGCTCGCGCTCCTGATCGTGGCGGGCATCATCGCTGTCGGCGCCGCGATGTACGCGACGCCGACCGGCCGGGCTTACCTCGACATCGTCGGTTCGTGGTGGGACCGCTTCTACTTCTGGGTGCAGGGGCTTTTCTGACGTGATCGACTTTCGATATCACCTGGTCTCGATCATCGCCGTGTTCTTCGCGCTGGCGGCCGGCATCGTGCTCGGCGCCGGGCCGCTCGGTGACCGGGTCGACGACAATCTCGCCGACCAGACCTCGGGCCTGCGCGACGAGAACCGCGACCTGCGCGAGCAGCTCGAGGCCGCCCAGACCGACCTGGACTTCCAGGAGCAGTTCATCCAGGAGGTCATGCCGCGGCTGGTCTCCGGGCAGCTGGACGAGGAGCACGTCGGCATCATCGCGATGCCCGGCGCCGACGAGGATACCGTCGCCGCCGTCCGTGAGACGTTGCAGACCGCCGGCGCCACGGCCGATCTCACCGTGCGCATCGAGCCGACCTGGACCGATCCCGACTCCGAGCCGGTCCTCGACGAACTGGCCAGCGAGCTGGTGACGTCGGGTACCGAGCTGCCCACCGAGGGCGGCGGCTACACCCGCGGGGCGACCGTGCTGGCCTCGGCGCTGCTGGCGCAGCCCAGCGGCGAGCCCGGCGGCGGCGCGCACGAGACCGTCGACACCGCCACCGTCACCGCGTTCCAGGAGTCCGAGCTCATCGTGCTGGAGCAGGACGCCTCGGTGGCGCCGACCCTGGCCGTCATGGTCGCAGGGTCGGTGTCCGGCGACGACGCGGAGGACCGGCTCGGCCGGCTGACCGATCTGGCGCAGCAGTTCGACGCCGCCGGTGCCGGCAGCGTCGTGGCCGGGCCGGCCGCCACCGCCGACGGCGGCTTGGTGCAGGCGGTCCGGGAGGACGGCGACCTCGCCGAGTCCGTCTCCACCGTCGACTCCGCCGACCTGCCCAGCGGCCGTGCCGCGATCGTGTTCGCGCTGAACGAGCAGGAGGAAGGCGGCGCCGGCCACTACGGCGTCATCGGTGAGACCGACGGCGTGCTGCCGCCAGTGCCCGAGGCACCCGAAACCGAACCGACCGAGGAGACCTCGTGAGCGCGTCGGGCAGGAGAGGGCGCGCATGAGCCGGCTGCTGGGGAAGCTCGTGGCCGCCGGTGTCGCGGGTGCCGGCGCCTGGCTGGTCGCGCGCCGGATCAACGACACACTGCCCGGCGGCCGGGAGCTCTGGGAGCGCAAGAACTTCCGCGGCTCCACGGTGACGCTGGCGGGCGGGCCCGCGGTAGCCGCTGGTGCCGCCGCCGGTATCGCCGTCGCGCCCGGGCTCTCCGCCCGCACCCGGGTGGCAGGCGTTGCGGCCGCGACGGCCGTGGGCGCCGTCGGGCTCTACGATGACCTGGCAGGTAGCACCTCCAGCAAGGGCCTGCGCGGCCACCTCACGGCGCTGCGCGAGGGCGAGCTCACCAGCGGCGTGGTGAAGATCGGCGTCATCGGCGCGGCCGGTCTCGCCGGCGCGGGACTGGTCAGCGACAACGCGGTCGACGCCGCCATCGGGGGCGCGGCCGTCGCCGGTCACGCCAACCTGCTGAACCTGCTGGACCTGCGCCCGGGCCGGGCCAACAAGGCCGTCCTGCTGCACACCCCGGCCGTGCTGGCAGGGCCGGCCGCGCCACTCGGTGCCGCCGCGGTCGGTGCCGCGCTGGCCAGCCTGCCCGACGACCTCGGCGAGCAGATCATGCTCGGCGATTCCGGTGCCAACACGCTGGGCGCGCTGCTCGGCCTGGCGCTGGTCGCCCGCGAAGGCCGGTGGGCCCGGCTGGCGCATCTCGCCGTCGTCACCGGTCTGATCCTGGCCAGCGAGAAGGTCAGCTTCACGAAGGTCATCGAGCGCACCCCGGGGCTGCGCGAGCTGGACGGCCTCGGCCGGCTGCGCTGACGGTGAACGCGCGCCGGGTCGCGACCGGGGCCGCGGCCGGTATCGCCGGGGGAGCGGCGATCATCGCCGTCGCCGGGGTCCTGTCCCGGGTCGTCGGCTTCGGCCGGCAGCTCGTCTTCCAGTCCCAGGTCGGGGAGACCGTCCTGGGCAGCGTGTACACGACCGCCAACGCCATCCCCAACGTCGTCTTCGAGATCGTCGCCGGTGGCGCGCTGGCCAGCGTCGTCGTCCCCGTGCTGGCGGCGGCGGCCAGCCGGGGCGACACCGGGCAGGTCAAGCAGACCGTCTCGGCGCTGCTCAGCTGGACGGTGACGCTGCTGGTACCGGTGGCGCTGCTGGGCGTGCTGGTGGCCGGGCCGGCCATGGACCTCATGCTCAGCGGGACCGGCGGAGCGGAGGGCGAGCGGGTCGGGCGCGACATGCTGCTGCTGTTCCTGCCGCAGATCCCGCTGTACGGCCTCGCGGTGGTGACCGCCGGCGCCCTGCAGGCACACCGCCGGTTCCTGGCGGCCGCGCTGGCGCCGCTGCTATCCAGCGTGGTGGTCGCGGCCGCTTATGTCGTGTTCGGGCAGGTGTTCACCGGCGACGCCGACAGTCTCGACACGCTCGACCGGAAGAGCGAGCTCGTCCTGGCCGGGGGCACAACGCTCGGCGTGCTGGCCCTCGCGCTGGCCACGCTGCTGCCGCTGCTGATCCGGGTCACGGGTGTGCGCCCGACGCTGCGGTTCCCCGACGGCGTCGGGCGGCGGGTGGCCCGGCTGGCCGGCGCCGGGCTGGTGACGCTGGTGGCGCAGCAGCTGGCGTACTTGACGTCGTACCTGATGTCGAACCAGCACGCCGGCAGCGGCGGCGCCGTCACCTACCTCAACAGTTGGATGGTCTTCCTGCTGCCCTACGCGGTGCTGGCGGTCCCGATCGCGACGGCGGCCTTCCCGCGGTTGTCGGAGGTGGCCGGCACCGACCGGGAGGCGTACGCCACGACGCTGGCCCGCTCCACCCGCGCCGTCGTGCTGGTGTCACTGCTGGGCGCCGCGGTGCTGGTCGCGGTGGCCTGGCCGGTGGCGAGGTTCTTCGGGCTGATCGGGGCGGGGGACGCGCCGCCGGACCGGATGGCCTGGGCGCTGATCGCGTTCGCTCCCGGGCTGGTCGGCTACGGGCTGGTCGCGCACCTGGGCCGGGCGCTGTACGCGCGCGGCCGCGGTCGCGCCTCGGCGGCGTCCACGGCCAGCGGCTGGCTCATGGTGGTCGTGGTGGCCGTGGCGCTCACCGGGGCCGTCGCCACCGAACGGGCCACGGCCGCGCTCGGGCTCGCGCACACCGTGGGCCTGAGCCTCGCCGGCGTGCTGCTGGTGCTCGCGGTGCTGCGCGACTCCGGCGGCGCGGCGATGGCCGGGGTAACCCGTACGACGGCGGCGGGCGTGGCCGGCTCCGCCCTCGGTGCGGCGGCGGGCTGGGCGGTTGCGGCGGCGTTCCCGACCGGCTCGGCGCTGGTGCAGGTGGCCGCCGGCCTGGTGGCCGCGCTGGCGGTGACGGCGGTGGCGCTGGCGGTGTGCTGGCCGTTCCTGCGCGGCGATCTGCGCGCGCTGCTCCGTCCGGGCGCCGGGAAATGATCACGTTCACCATGGGTACTCCCGCGCTTCACCAGGCATGCTTACCTGTTGAAGCGGGAGTAGGCCTGGTGGCGGACACAGGAGGCAACACGCACATGAGACTCACTATCGTCGTCGGCATGACGGCCGGCGGCGTCGGCGCGCACGTGCGGTCCCTGGTGGAGCGGCTCGGCGATCACGGCGTGACCGTGGGCGTCGCCGGCCCGGCCGAGACCCAGGAGCGGTTCGACTTCGTCGGCGCCGGTGCGCGGTTCGCGCCGGTCGCCATCGGCAGCGCGCCCAACCCGCCCGCCGACCTCGCCGCCGTCCAGGGCCTGCGGCGGGCGTTCGCCGGCACCGACGTCGTGCACGCGCACGGCTTCCGGGCCGCGGCGCTGTCCGGACTCGCGCTCGGCCGACGGCGTCCGGACCGGGTACCGCTGCTGGCCACGTGGCACAACGCCGTGCTGGCCAGCGGTCCGAAGCGGGTCCTGCTGGCCGGCCTCGAGCGGCTGGCCGCGCGCCGGTCCGACGTCACCCTGGGTGTGTCGTCGGACCTGGTGGCCCGGGCTCGCGAGCTGGGCGCGCCCGACGTGCGGCTGGCTCCGGTGGCCGCACCGCGCGTCAGCGAGCCCACCCGTGACCGCGACGCCGTCCGGGCGTCCCTGGGCGCCGTCGACCGACCGTTGCTGCTGGCGGTGAACCGGCTGGCCGAACAGAAAGGCCTGGACACCCTGCTGGCCGCGGCCGAGCGGTGGCGCTTGCGCGACCCGCAGCCGCTGGTCGTCGTCGCTGGCCACGGCCCGGAGCACGCCCGCCTGCAACAGGTCATCGACCGCGACGGGCTCCCGGTGCGGCTGCTCGGCCAGCGCACCGACGTGCCCGACCTGCTCGCCGCTGCCGACCTCTACGTCCTGACCTCGGTGTGGGAGGGCCGTCCGCTCGTCATCCAGGAGGCCATGCAGGTCGGGCTGCCGGTCGTCACGACGGCGGCCGGCGGCGTGCCGGAGCTGGTCGGCGACGGAGCCGAGGTGGTGCCCGTCGGCGACGTGGCGGCGGTCGCCGACACCGTGAGCGCTCTGCTCGACGACGCCGGACGCCGGGCCGAGCTGGGCAAGCGGGCGCTGGCGCAGGCGGCGAGCTGGCCGGACGAGGACGACAACGCGCGGCTGGTGGCCGACCTGTGTCGCGAGGTGCTCGCCGGGTCGCGGTGACGCGGGGCACGGGGGTTCCGGCAGGACTGTGTTCGCTTCACCAGGCAAACATGCCTGGTGAAGCGGGTGCACCCATGGTGAACGTGATCATTTGGGTGGGGAGAGGGGTCCGCCCCCGCCAGCCGCGAGTCCGGCGGGGGCGGTATGGCCACCACGGGGGAAAGTGGCCGAAGCCAAACGTACCGGACCAAGATCGGCAAGCCACCCCGAATAGAGAAAGATCTCATCAAGGTTGGGACTCGATTCCCGGCCGCCGACACCATGACGAATCGAGTCCGGGCGCGTCGGCACAGCCGCGGCCGGGGAACTGTTAGGCTGGAGGTCCGTGGGAACAGCTCTGGAGCGTCCTCGCGCCAGGGTCCGCACACGCAGACCGGTTGGCCCGAAGACGGGTCGAGCCGACCAGATTGACCACGGGAGCCCTCCTTGGCCTTGCAGCCGACCACCCATGTGTTCGTGACCGGAGGCGTCGCCTCCTCTCTCGGTAAGGGGCTCACGGCCTCGTCACTGGGGAGCCTTCTCACCGCGCGTGGGCTCCGGGTCACCATGCAGAAGCTCGATCCGTACTTGAACGTCGACCCTGGGACGATGAACCCGTTCCAGCACGGCGAGGTGTTCGTCACCGAGGACGGCGCCGAGACCGACCTCGACGTCGGTCACTACGAGCGCTTCCTCGACCGCGATCTCAACCGCTCCGCGAACGTCACCACCGGCCAGGTGTACTCCGACGTGATCGCGAAGGAGCGGCGCGGCGAGTACCTGGGCGACACCGTCCAGGTCATCCCGCACATCACCAACGAGATCAAGGATCGCATGGTGGCCATCGGCGACGGCGACGTCGACGTGGTCATCCACGAGATCGGCGGCACCGTCGGCGACATCGAGTCGCTGCCGTTCCTCGAGGCGGCCCGGCAGGTCCGCCATGACGTCGGCCGCGACCGCTGCTTCTTCCTGCACGTCTCCCTGGTGCCGTACCTGGCGCCGTCGGGTGAGCTGAAGACCAAGCCGACGCAGCACTCCGTCGCCGCGCTGCGGCAGGTCGGTATCACGCCGGACGCCATCGTGTGCCGGTCCGACCGCCCCATCCCGGTCGGCGTGAAGCGCAAGATCTCGCTCATGTGCGACGTCGACGCCGAAGCCGTGGTGGCCGCCGTCGACGCGCCGTCCATCTACGACATCCCGAAGGTGCTGCACGCCGAGGGTCTGGACGCCTACGTCGTGAAGCGGCTGGGCCTGTCCTTCCGAGACGTCGACTGGACCACCTGGGACGAGCTGCTGCGCCGGGTCCACCACCCGCGGCACGCCGTCACGGTCGCGCTCGTCGGCAAGTACGTCGACCTGCCTGATGCGTACCTGTCGGTCACAGAGGCGTTGCGTGCCGGCGGCTTCGGCAACGACGCCAAGGTGCACATCCGCTGGGTGCCGTCCGACGAGTGTGAGACGCCGGAGGGCGCGGCCGCACAGTTGAACGACGTCGACGGTGTCGTCATCCCGGGCGGCTTCGGCATCCGCGGCATCGAGGGCAAGATCGGCGCCATCCGGTACGCCCGCGAACACCGGATCCCGACGCTCGGCCTGTGCCTGGGTCTGCAGTGCATGGTCATCGAGTACGCCCGCTCCGAGGCCGGGCTGCCCGAGGCCAGCTCGGCGGAGTTCGACCCCCAGACCTCGACGCCGGTCATCGCCACCATGGAGGACCAGAAGGGCATCGTGGCCGGGGAGGGCGACCTCGGCGGCACCATGCGGCTGGGCTCGTATCCGGCCGCGCTCGCCGACGGGTCCCTGGTGCGCGAGTTGTACGGCAGCAACCGGGTCACCGAGCGGCACCGGCACCGCTACGAGGTCAACAACCACCACCGTGACGCGCTGGTGAAGGCCGGCCTGGTGGTGTCGGGCACGTCGCCGGACGGCACCCTCGTCGAGTTCGTCGAACTGCCCCGCGACGTGCATCCGTACTTCGTCGCCACCCAGGCGCACCCGGAGCTGAAGTCTCGGCCCACCCGGCCGCATCCGCTGTTCGCCGGGCTGGTGGCGGCCGCCGTCGAACGGCAGCAGGAGACCCGGCTGCCGGTGGACGTCGAACCCGCGGTGGTCTCCTAGTCGGTACCGGAGGCGACAGTGCCGGAGGCGGCGGTGTCGGGCGCGGTGGCGCCGGCAGCCGCCTCGGCCACCAGCCGGTTGCGCAATTCGTCGAGTAGAGCCGGGTCGGGCATCGGCAGCCCGGCCAGTGCGCTGAGGTAGAGCCCGTCGCCGACCAGCCGCACCATCTCGGCGGTCACCGGGTCGGCGATGTGCTCGCGCAGGATCTGCGCCCACCGCACGAAGCAGTAGATGACGTGGTCACGGGCTTCGGCGCTGGCGATGTCGTTGGTGCGCAGCGCCGCCAGTAGCGACCAGTACAGTGCGCCCTCGGCCGAGGCGGGCACTGACGTGCGCAGGAAGAAGCCGATGACGTCGTCGGACTCGACGGCCTGCTGGAACTCCGCCTCGGCGGATTCCGCCAGCCGCCGCGCCAGCGCGGTGATCAGTGCTTCCTTGCTGGGGAAGTGGTAGAGCAGGCCACCTTTCGAGACCCCCGCCACCTCGGCGACGTGTTCGAGCGTGACCGCGTGCAGGCCGGTGTCGACGAGGATGCGTTCGAGCGCGTCGAGGATGCGGTCGCGCGAAGAGGGGCGTGGCACGGGGAACAACCTTAGTGTCGGGGCCTGTTACTGTACCGTCCGGACGGTTTATTTTAGCGCGGGAGAGTGCACGATGACCACGATGGAGCAGGAGCGGGTGCTGGCCGGGCCGCGGGAGTGGGCGGCGCTGGTGGTGCTCATCCTGCCGGTGCTGCTGATCTCCATCGACATGACCGTGCTGAGCTTCGCCGTGCCGCACCTGAGCGAGGACCTCGCGCCCAGCGGCACCCAGCTGCTGTGGATCGTCGACGTCTACGGCTTCATGATCGCCGGGCTACTGGTGACCATGGGCACCCTCGGCGACCGCATCGGCCGGCGCAAGCTGCTGCTCATAGGGGCGACGGCGTTCGGCGCGGCATCCGCGCTGGCCGCCTACGCCACCGACCCGGCCATGCTGATCGGGGCTCGGGCGCTGCTCGGCATCGCCGGCGCCACTCTTATGCCGTCCACGCTGTCTCTGATCCGCAACATGTTCCACGACGTCCGCCAGCGCACCCTGGCCATCGCCATCTGGGCGACCATGTTCTCCGCCGGGGCCGCGCTCGGCCCGATCGTCGGCGGCTGGATGCTGGAGCACTTCTGGTGGGGTTCGGTGTTCCTGGTCGCGCTGCCGGTCATGGCGCTGCTGCTGATCCTCGGCCCGTTCCTCGTGCCGGAGTCGCGCAACCCGCACCCGGGCCGGTACGACCTCGCCAGCGCCGCGATGTCGCTGGCCGCCATGCTGCTGATCGTCTACGGGCTCAAGGGGCTCGCGGTTCACGGGCTGTCGTGGACCTACGCGCTGGCACTGCTCGCCGGCCTCGCGGTCGGAGTGGCGTTCGTGCGCCGGCAGCGCCAGCTGGAATCGCCACTGCTGGACCTGGCGCTGTTCGCGCGCCCGGCGTTCAGCGCCTCCGTCGTCACCAACCTGATGACGACGTTCGCGATGATCGGCGCGCTGTTCTTCATGACCCAGTACCTGCAACTGGTGCTCGATCTGAGTCCGCTGCGGGCGGGCCTGGTTCTGGTGCCCGGCCTCGCGCTGGCCATCCTGACCGGCCTGGCCGCCGTCCCGCTGATGCGGCGGCTGCCGACACCGTGGCTGCTGTTCGTGTCGCTGTCGACGGTGGCCGCCGGTTACCTGCTGATGACCCAGGCCGGCGCAGACGCCGGAGCCGGGCTCATCGCGGTCGCGTTCGTGCTGGTCGGTGGTGGTGTCGGGTTGGTGCAGACCATCACGAACAACATCATCATGAGCTCGGTCGACCCGAACCGGGCCGGTGCCGCGGCGGCGGTGTCCGAGACCGCGTACGAGGTGGGCGGCGGCATGGGCACGGCCGTCCTCGGCAGCGTGCTGACCGCCGTCTACGCGGCCGGCCTCGGGTCGGTCAGCGGGGTGGACGCGGAGACGATGGGCCGCGCCCGGGACACCCTGGGCGGCGCGGTCGACATCGCCGCGAGGCTCGACCAATCGTCTGGGCCGGCGCTCCTGGCGGCCGCGGAGTCGGCGTTCACCACAGCCGTGCACGTCACCAGCATCATCGGCGCCGTCGTCGTGGCCGCGGCCGCCGTCCAGGCCCTCGTGGTGCTGCGCCGCGCCCCGTCCGAATGATCTGAATGATCGCGTCGAGCGGCGGCCCCCTTGCCGGCCGACTCCGCACGTAGCCGATGAAAGCGGCGACAGCTCAGGATGCGTCATCCGATCGCCCGGCTTCGAGTCGTGCCCATTGGGCGATCGGCCGCCCGTGCAGACGGTACGGGTGCGGGTGCCCGCCCTTGCTCTCCTCCAGGTTCGGATTCGACCACGGTTGCGGCCAGCCGGCCGGGGAGTCCTGCCAGAGTTCCTGGCGGCCATAGACGGTCAGGTCCAGCAGCCGGTAGCTGTTGTCCATCGCCTCGACGCCTCGACCGCTGGTGGAGTACGTCTCGAACACTCGGTCACCGCTCCGCAGGTAGCAGACCAGGTAGAACATGCCGACTTGACGTCCGGCCAGGAGTTCCCCCACCGATTCCTGCGCCGAGTACCAGGGCACATCCCAACCCATGAAGTCCCGATAGCGGACGCTCTCCTGGTACGGCCCTTGGCAGAGCACGGCGAAGGTCGTATCGCGCGAATGCAGGATGGACAGCTCGCGAACCTGGCCGGTGTAGAACGTGCAGCCCTCGCACACCTCGGCGGTCGTGGCGCCCTCGTGCCACATGAAGTAGTACGCGATGAGCTGGCGACGCCCGTCGAAGGCATCCAGCAGAGTGGTCGGCCCGTTCGGTCCGACCAGCGCGCTGCCCGCGTCGACCTCGACCATCGGTAGCCGCCGGCGGGCCGCGGCGATGGCGTCGCCTTCCCGGCTGTGCGCCTTCTCACGAGTCCGCAGCTGCTCCAGTTCAGCCTGGAAGGTTGCCCGGTCGACGGTCACCGGCTGGCCGAGGTTGGCAGGTTCGTTCGTCATGACGTGTCTCCTTCTCGTTCCATCGTGGTACCTACCGACGAAGGGAGCGGCCGGGAATCGACATCGGCAGGGAAGTGGTTCAGACTTCCTCGCGCTGTTTGCCGCGGGCGAACCCGGCGATGGCGGTCGCCATGCCGAGGGCGGCGAGGACGGCGATGATGGCGAAGGCCGTGTGGAAACCGTGGATGCCGGATCCTGCGACCAGCGCGGTGGATACCCCGGCGACTCCGGCGGCGCCGCCGACCTCGCGCGTGGTCTCGATCAGGCCGGACGCCAGGCCCGAGTCCGATTGAGAGACGCCGGTCAGGGCGCCGATCTGAAGCGCTGGCTCGACCAGTCCGAAGCCGATGCCGGCGAGCAGGAAAGCGGGCAACACATCGGTGACGTAGCCAGCGTCGCCCGGGATCCGGGCCAGCCACAGCGCTGCGACCGCAAACAGCGAAAGCCCTGTGATCAGGAGCCGACGCACGCCCACCTTGGCGGCGAGCCGGCCGCCGGTCATGGCGACCGGGAAGATGGTGGCCGTCGTGGCCAGCCATGCCAGACCGGTCAGGATCGGCGAATAGCCCAGCGCCTGCTGCATCAGCAGTGAGCCGATGAAGATGAACGCCAGGAACGCGCAGCTCGCCAGGAACGCGGTGAGGTTGGCGGCGACGAGCGACCGATTCCGCAGCGCGGCGGGCGGAATGAGCGGGGCCGCGGTGCGTGCTTCGATCCGCACCAACGCCGACAGCAGTACGGCAGCCGCTGCGAACAGCGCCAGTGTTGACCCGGCAACCCAGCCATCGCTGGCGGCATGGTGCAGCGCGTAGACGCACAGCAGCAGACCTCCCGTCACCGTGATCGCGCCGGCGATGTCGAGTCGCGCGTTACGGTCGCCGGCCCGTTCGGGAGCGAAAACCACCGCGAGTCCGATCAACAGCAGTCCGGCCGGAAGGTTGATGTAGAAGGCCCAGCGCCAACCCGGTCCTGCGGTCAGCAATCCGCTGGCGACCACGCCCACCGACGCGGCAATGCCGCCGACGGCGCCGAAGAAGCCCAAGGCGCGGTCACGCTCCGGTCCCTCCGCGAACGTCACGGCGATCAACGACAGGGCCGCCGGGACGATCAGCGCCGCGCCGAAACCCTGCACGGCACGGGCCGCGATCAACACGCTGGCCTGCTGCGCTGCTCCGGCCAGAAACGACGCGCCGGTGAAGACCGCCAATCCGGCGATGAAGATGCGCCGGCGGCCCAGCCGGTCGGCCATTCTTCCGCCGAGGAGGAGGAAACCGCCGAGCAGCAGGCCGTACGCGACGACGACCCACTGCAGGGTGCTGTGTTCGACCCCGAACTCGCGCTGCATCGATGGCAGCGCGACGTTCACGATCGCCATGTCGAGGCCTGCCATCGCCATGGCCGCACAGGCCATGGCCAACACGAGGCCTCGTCTGATCCGCTGTGCCGGTTCGGCCGCGGTGATGATCCTGGGTTGAGTCGCTACCTGTGCCATCGGTCCGTTCCTCGTCTCGCCGGTTTTGACCCACCGACGAAGGAGACGAGTCGGAATCGACATCACGCCGAGAAACTCTCAAGAATCGTGCAGGCGGCCCGTCAGGTAACGGCGCTCGGCCTCGGTCGGTGCCAGGCTGAGCGCCTCCTCGTATGCCAGCTTGGCCTCGGCCATCCGGCCGTCCCGCCGGAGCAGGTCGGCGCGGGTCGCGGGCAGCAGGTGATATCCGTCGAGACGGCCGGACTCGGCAAGCTCATCCACCAGCGCGAGTCCGGCAGGAATGCCGTCGGCCATCGCGATCGCCACGGCGCGGTTGAGCTCGACCACCGGGGACGGCGCCAGGCGGCCCAGCTCGCCGTAGAGTGCCGCGATCTGAGGCCAGTCGGTGCTTCCCATGTCTGGTGCGGTCGTGTGGCAGGCGGCGATGGCTGCCTGCACCTGATACGGCCCAGTTCCCTGCATGGTCAGCGTCTGATCGAGGACCGCGGTCCCCTCCTCGATCATGGAACGATCCCACCTGGCCCGATCCTGATCTTCGAGCGGGACCAACATGCCGTCCCTGGTGCGTGTCGCTCGGCGCGCCTCGTTGAGCAGCATCAATGCCAACAGGCCACGCGGCTCGGGTTCGTTGGGCATCAGGCCGACGAGCACCCTGGCGAGGTGGATCGCCTCGGCCGTGAGCGCCCGGCGACCGTCCTGCTGGTCGTAGCCCTCGTTGTAGATCAAATAGAGTACGGCCAGCACCGCGGCTAGTCGCTCGGGGAGCAGCTCGGCGGGTGGAACGCGGTACGGGATACCGGCGTCGGCGATCTTGCGTTTGGCTCGGACCAGCCGTTGCGCCATCGTGGTTTCGGAGGTGAGGAACGCCTTCGCGATCTCCGGAGTGGTCAACCCGGCGAGGGTGCGCAGCGTGAGCGCGATCCTGGCCTCGAACGGCAGCGCCGGGTGGCAGCAGGTGAAGATCAACCGTAGCCGCTCGTCCGGAATCTCTTCCAGATTCGGCTCATCCGGAGCATCGCGGGCCAACACGGCCAGCTCGCGAAGCTTTGCCTTGCCGGCCATGTCGCGCCGTAGCCGGTCGGTCGCGCGGTTCCGTGCGGCCGTAGTGAGCCAGGCGCCCGGCCGGCTCGGTATGCCGTCCCGCCGCCAGGTCGACAGCGCGGCCGCGAACGCCTCCTGGGCACAATCTTCGGCCAGATCCCAATCGCGGGTCATGCCGATCAGGGTCGCGACCACCTGACCCCATTCGTCGCGATACGCCGCGTCGACCGCGGCTCGTACCGCATCGTCGGGAGGAGTCGCGGCGTCGTCGGAGGCGGTCATTCCCAGACCGGGCGGATCTCGACGCTCCCGTGCAGGGCATACGGGTGACCTCTGGCGATCTCGATCGCCTCGTCAAGATCGGCGCACTCGATGAATACGACGCCGCCGACGAAGTCCTTGGTCTCCGCGAATGGGCCGTCGGAGACCAGGGTTTCACCGTTGCGCACCCGGACCGTCGTTGCGTTGGCGACCGGCCGCAGTCGGGCGCCGTACAACTCGGCGCGGCGCCGGTCCAGGTCTGCAGACCAAGCCTGGTGTACCGGATCGGCATTCAGTTCTTCCATGCTCGGTGAGATCGACTCGTCATTGCAGATCAACAGGGCGTATCTCATGAGCGAGAGTCTGGCACGATCACGACGCTGCCTGCGGAACTCAACCGAAGGCCCACGACCGCCCCGGAGGCGGCCACGTCGCCGAGCGACCTGCCCCTCGGCAGTATCGGCACCACGACCTGTCGCTGAGCGTCATACCGGTAACCTGGGCGGTCGTGGGTATCCAGATCGCGCCGAGCATCCTGTCCGCCGATTTCGCGAACCTCGAGTCCGAGATCGCCCGCATCGGCGACGCGGACCTGGTGCACGTCGACGTCATGGACAACCACTTCGTGCCCAACCTGACCCTCGGCCTGCCGGTCGTCGAGGCGATCCTGGCTCGCACGACGCTGCCGGTCGACTGCCACCTGATGATCGACGACCCCGACCGATGGGCGCCCGGGTACGCCGAGGCCGGTGCCCACAACGTCACCTTCCACGTCGAGGCCGCGGCCGCGCCGGTCCGCCTGGCCCGTGAGATCCGCCGGCATGGGGCGCGGGCCGGGGTCGCGCTCAAACCGGCCACCCCGGTCGAGCCCTTCGAGGCGCTGCTGCCGGAGATCGACATGCTGCTGGTCATGACCGTCGAACCGGGCTTCGGCGGCCAGAGCTTCCTCGACGTATGCCTGCCGAAGATCCGCCGGGCGCGGGAGATGGTGTCGCGGTCCGGCCTCGACGTGTGGGTCCAGGTCGACGGGGGAGTGTCCGGCGAGACGATCGAGCGGTGTGCCGGCGCCGGCGCCGACGTGTTCGTGGCCGGATCCGCCGTGTACGGCGCCGACGACGCCGCGAAGGCCATCGACGACCTGCGCCGCCTCGCGGGCAACGCCACCGGCTGAGCGTAAGCCTGGACGCACGCCGTTAGCCCTGCGCGTTAGCCCGGAAACGGGCAAGTCGTCGGGCCAACGTGGCCCAGCGACAGCGACCGGCGCACGCGGTTAGCGTCCTGCGCGTCGCGGATTGCCCGCGTACCTTGGCCGTATGGCCGAGGAGACCGAATCGGGAGGCGCTGTGAGCGCTGCACAGCTGCTGAGCCGCAGTCCCAGGTCGACGATGGGTTACACGGTGGCCGATCTGCATGCACTGCCGGACAACGGTCCGCGGTACGAGCTGATCGACGGGAGCATCATCGTGTCGCCATGGGCCACGTTGAGCCACAACCTCATCGCCTACTGGCTGGTGAACGTGCTCGACCATGCCAATCCGCAGCAGGGGTACGTCGCCAGTGCCGACAGTCCGTCACGGTGGGCGACCACAACGAGCCACGGCCGGACGTGGTGGTCGCCCACGTGTCGGTGTTGGACATCACCCCGTTCCCGGTCGACAAGCTGTCGCTGGCCGTCGAGGTCGTCTCGCCGACCTCGGTGCTCCGCGACACGGCGACGAAGCGGGCACTCTACGCCCGGGCGGGGGTTCCGGCGTACTGGATCGTCGTGCCGGAGCGGGACCCCGCCGACATCCGCATCGCCGAGCTGCGCCTGGACGAAGCGACCGGTGAGTACGCCTACCGCACGCCGTACACGTCCGAGGCGTTCAGCACCGACCACCCGTGGCCGGTCACCGTCGATGTACCTGCGCTGGTCGATCGCTGGGCGGCGTTGCTGAAACAGGCCTGACGCCACCCACTGGGAATGCGCCGCGGTGGTGACCGGTTATTCTGGACGAGACACCACGCGTGCTCCGGGGTCGGTGAAAGTCCGAACCGGCGGTGACAGTCCGCGACCCGGCCGCTCGTCCCCACCAGGACGGCGGACGGTTGACCCGGTGGAACTCCGGGACCGACGGTTAAAGTCCGGATGGGAGGAAGCACGCGCGGCCGTCGTGGCTGGTCGCGCTCTGCCGCGCGTCCAGTCCGCTCGGCCGTACGCGGCACTGACCGCACTTGCCCCGGAGCCCGCTCGACAAGAGCGAGGAGGGCCCGGTGGCCACGGAGGCGGAGCTGGCGGCGATGCGCCGAGCCATCGAGCTCGCCGCGCGCGGCGAGCTCACGACGCCCCCCAACCCTGAGGTCGGCTGCGTGGTCCTCGACCCCGCGGGCCGTCCCGTCGGTGAGGGCTGGCACGAGCGCCCGGGCGGCCCTCATGCCGAGATCGAGGCCCTGACGCGGGCCGGTGACCGTGCCCGCGGCGGCACCGCGGTGGTCACCCTCGAGCCGTGCGACCACACCGGGCGCACCGGTCCGTGCACCCGGGCGCTGATCGAGGCCGGCGTCCGCCGGGTCGTCGTCGCCGTGGCCGACCCGAATCCGGTCGCCGCCGGCGGCACTGCCACGCTGCGGGCGCACGGCGTCGACGTCGAAACCGGCGTCCTGGCCGACGCCGCTGCTCGGGCCAACGCGCGATGGCTCACCCCGTTCCGCACCGGCCGGCCGTTCGTGGTGTGGAAGTTCGCCGCCACGCTCGACGGCCGCAGCGCCGCCGCCGACGGCACCAGCCGCTGGATCACCGGCCCGGACGCTCGCGCGGACGTGCACCGGCTGCGGGCCGCGGTCGACACCGTCGTCGCCGGTGTCGGGACCGTCCTCGCCGACGATCCGCAGCTCACCGCCCGGCCCGGCACCGACCACACAGTCCGCCAGCCGCTACGCGTCGTCGTCGACACCTCCGGGCGAACCCCCGCCACCGCACGGGTTCGTGACGACGAGGCGCCCACCTGGATCGCGACGGCCGAGGACGTGGGCGCGGCCCCCGACGGCCGGGTCGATCTCGCCAAGCTGCTGCACCGCCTCCACGAGCGCGGCCAGCGCTACGTCCTGCTCGAAGGCGGGCCCACTCTGGCCGGCGCGTTCTGGCGGGTCGGCCTGGTCGACCGCGTCGTCGGCTATGTCGCACCCGCGCTGCTCGGCGCCGGACCGGCCGCCCTGGCCGACGCCGGCGTCACCACCATCGGCGCCGCCATCCGGCTCGACGTCAGCGACGTCGCGGTCGTCGGCGGCGACATCAGGATCACCGGAACCCCGCAAGAGCTCAGGAAGGCGTGAGGCATGTTCACCGGGATCGTCGAAGAACTGGGAGAACTGGTCGCCATCGGCGGCGACGCCGACGACGGCACGCTCACCGTCCGCGGCCCGAAGGTCGTCAGCGACGCCGTGCACGGAGCGTCCATCGCGGTCGACGGCGTGTGCCTCACCGTCGTCGACGTCGACGGTGACCGGTTCACCGTCGACGTCATGCGGGAGACGTTCGACCGCTCCACCCTCGCCAAGCTGACGCCCGGCGACGTCGTGAACCTTGAGCGGGCAGTACGGGCGTCCGACCGTCTGGGCGGCCACATCGTCCAGGGCCACGTCGACGGCGTCGGCACGGTCGTGTCCCGCACGCCGGGCCAGCGGTGGGACGTCGTGCGGGTCGAGGCGCCGGCCGGATTGATGCGCTACATCGCCGAGAAGGGTTCCATCGCCGTCGACGGGGTGTCACTGACGGTGTCCGGTCTCGGCCCGGGTTGGTTCGAGGTGAGCCTCATCCCAACGACGCTCCAGCTCACGACGTTGGGCCGGCGGCAACCGGGCGACCAGGTCAACCTGGAGGTCGACGTCGTCGCCAAGTACGTGGAGCGGCTGACGGAGGTGGACCGATGACCGTCGACCTGGACACCGTCGAACGGGCCATCGCCGACATCGCGGCCGGCAAAGCCGTGGTGGTCGTCGACGACGAGGACCGCGAGAACGAAGGCGACCTCATCTTCGCCGCATCCCGGGCCACGCCCGAGCTCATGGGATTCACCATCCGGCACACCTCCGGTGTCGTCTGCGTGCCGATGCTGGGCAGCGAGCTGGACCGGCTGAAGCTGCCGCCCATGACCGCGGTGAACGAGGACCGCAAGGGCACGGCATTCGCCATCTCCGTCGACGCGCGGCACGGCGTCACCACCGGCATCTCCGCCACAGAGCGGGCGCACACCGCGCGGGTCCTGGCCGACTCCGCCACCGAGCCGTACGAGCTGAGCCGGCCCGGCCACGTCTTCCCGCTGCGCGCGATGGAGGGCGGCGTGCTGCGCCGGCCCGGCCACACCGAGGCCGCGGTCGATCTCGCCCGGCTGGCCGGGCTGTCACCGGCCGGCGTGCTGTGCGAGATCGTCCACGACGACGGGTCGATGATGCGTGCGCCCGCCCTGCGGGAGTTCGCCGACCGGCACGGCCTGGCCATGATCTCCATCGCCGACCTCATCCGGTATCGGCGGCGCACCGAGCGGCAGGTCGAGCGGGTCGCCACCACCCGGCTGCCCACCGCCCACGGCACGTTCACCGCGCACGCCTACCGCGACGTGCTCGACGGCAGCGAGCACGTGGCGCTGGTGATGGGGGACGTCGGTGCCGACGACGTGGGCGACGACGCGGTCCTGGTGCGGCTGCACTCCGAATGCCTGACCGGCGACGCCCTCGGCTCGCTGCGCTGCGACTGCGGACCACAGCTGCGCGTCGCGCTCGACCTGGTGGCGGAGGCCGGCCGTGGCGTCGTCGTCTACCTGCGCGGGCACGAGGGCCGCGGCATCGGCCTGGTGCACAAGCTGCAGGCCTACCAGCTGCAGGACGGCGGGCTGGACACCGTCGACGCCAATGTCGAGCTGGGGCTGCCGGCCGACGCCCGCGACTACGGCACGGGTGCGCAGATCCTCGCCGACCTCGGCGTGCGCACCATCGCGCTGATGACGAACAACCCGGCCAAGCTGACGGGGGTCGAGGGTTACGGGCTCAAGCTGGCCGAGCGGGTGGCGCTGCCGCCGTCGGCCAACCCGGAGAACCTGCGCTACCTGACCACGAAGCGGGATCGGATGGGCCACGACCTCGGCGATCTGCAAGGCTCGTCGCCGGCCGACGCCGACACACCCTAGATCGGACAAGCGGAAGGGAACCTGGCATGAGCGGTGAGGGCGCGCCGGAGTTGCGCGTGGAGAAGGTGAGCGACCTCCGGGTCGCGGTGGTGGCCGCGCTGTGGCACCAGACCGTCATGGACGGGCTGCTCGCCGGCGCCCACCGGGCCTTGGAGGAAGCCGAGGTGCGCGACGCGTTGGTGCTGCGGGTGCCTGGATCGTTCGAGCTGCCGGTCGCGGCGGCCCGGCTGGCGCGCGCCGGGTACGACGCCGTCGTCGCGCTTGGCGTCGTCGTGCGTGGCGAGACGCCGCACTTCGACTACGTCTGCCAGGCCGCCACCGACGGTTTGACCAGGGTAGCCGTCGACACCGGGGTCCCGGTCGGCTTCGGCGTGCTGACCTGCGACGACGAGCAGCAGGCGTTGGACCGCGCCGGCCTGCAGGGGTCGAAGGAGGACAAGGGCTACGAGGCCACGCAGGCCGCGCTGGCCACGGTGGTGGCGCTGCGCGACTGCTACGCCTGAATGGTGCGCGGGGCGCGGCGCCCTGGCCGCGGTGTCCGGCCCGTGAACCTTGCGGGCGCGGGGCCGCCGCGTTTCCGTACCCTTGTGCGACGTGAAGAGTTTCGAGGACCTGTGGGTCGAGCTGTCCGCCAAGGTGGAGTCCGGTGAGCCCGGCTCCGGCACGGTCGAGGCGGTCCGCCATGGCGTCCATCACGTCGGGAAGAAGGTCGTGGAGGAAGCCGCCGAAGCCTGGATGGCGGCCGAGCACGAGAGCACCGAGCGGGCGGCCGAAGAGATCTCCCAGCTGCTCTACCACGTCCAGGTCCTGATGTTGGCACGCGGCGTCACTCTCGACGACGTGTACGAGAAGCTCTGAAAGGCGTTCCTTCCATGTCCACGACCCTGCGCATCGCCGTGCCCAACAAGGGCTCTCTCGCCGGCCCGGCCGCCGAGATGCTGCGCGAGGCGGGCTACCGCCAGCGCTCCAACGGCGCCCGCGACCTCGTGCTGCGCGACCCCGACAACAACGTCGAGTTCTTCTACCTGCGTCCGCGCGACATCGCCGTCTACGTCGGTTCCGGCACCGTCGACGTCGGCGTCACCGGCCGCGACCTGCTGCTGGACTCCGGTTCGGCCGCCGAGGAGGTGCTGGCGCTCGGGTTCGGCGGGTCCACGTTCCACTTCGCCGCCCGGCCCGGTACCGCGGAGAAGGTCTCCGACTTCGCCGGCCTGCGGGTGGCCACCTCCTACGCCGGGTTGCTGGAGACCTACCTCGCCGACCGCGGTGTCGACGCGTCGGTGATCCGCCTGGACGGCGCGGTCGAGACCGCCGTTCAGCTCGGCGTCGCCGACGTCATCGCCGACGTCGTCGAGACCGGCACCACGCTGCGGCAGGCTGGTCTCGAGATCGTCGGCGAGCCGATCCTGAAGTCCGAGGCGGTCCTGGTGGCTCGCTCCGACGGCGCCCGCCCGCCGGCCGTTGACCTGCTGCTGCGCCGGCTCAACGGCGTCCTGGTGGCCCGCGGGTACGTGATGATGGACTACGACATCCGCGCCGAGCGGGTGGAGGAGGCGAACGCGCTCACCCCGGGGCTGGAGTCCCCGACGGTGTCGCCGCTGCACCGCGAGGGGTGGGTCGCCGTCCGGGCCATGGTGCCGCGCGCGGATGCCCAGCGAGTCATGGACGATCTGTGGGCCATCGGTGCCCGGGCCATCCTCGTCACCGACATCCTCGCCTGCCGCATCTGAGCCACGTCCCGTGATCATGTTCCCTTGCGGTCGCTGACGGCCCGCGAGGGAACATGATCACGGGCGAAGGGTGCATGCAACCCGGAATCGCTCGTCATCCGTCACCATGGTGAGGACGGGCGGGGAGGCGGGTTCATGGCGGGAGTCGACGAGGCGTCGTATCGCGAGTTCGTCGGCGCGCGCCGCCGCACCCTGTTGCGGACAGCGTTCCTGCTCACCGGCGACTGGCACGCCGCCGAGGACGTCGTCCAGGAGACTCTCGCCAAGGTGTACGTGTCGTGGCGGAAGGTGCGCCGCCGCGAGGACGCGGTCGGATACGCCCGCCGGACCCTGCTCAACGCCTACATCGACAGCACCCGCCGGCCCTGGCGGCGCGAACACGCCGTCGACACGGTCCCTGACCGCGTCGGCCACGGTGACCCCGCCGACCTGGGCGCCCCCGACACCCGCGACCGGCTCATGGCCGCGCTGGCACGAGTACCGGCCCGGCAGCGGGCGGTGCTGGTGCTGCGCTTCTGGGAGGACCTCTCCGTCGAGCAGGTCGCCGAACTGCTCGACTGCAGCTCCGGCAACGTCAAGAGCCAAACGGCGCGCGGCCTGGAACGGTTGCGCGAACTGCTGGGCGCCGACGAGCTCGTGGCATTGAGGGATGCGGTATGACCGACGCGAAGCTGAAGGAACTGTTCGAACAGGCCCTGGCCGGGGAACCCCGCGGGCAGATACCCGTGGACGACGACATCGCCCGCGGCCGTGCCCTGCGCTCCCGGCGCCGGCGCACCCGCATCGGCGGCGGCGTGGCGGTGCTCGCCGTCGTGGGCGCGGGCGTGGTCGTCGCGCCCGTGCTCGTCCCCGACGGCGACGGCGCGCCCGCGGCATCCGACCCCAGCAACCAGGTCTGGCCCTACGACACCCCGGCGAGCGTGCCCGCCCGGGACGACGCTTTCGAACTCCACGGCCTTGGCCCCCAGTCCGGGGCGGGGCTGAGCGAGTCGACGCGTTCCCACGCGTCGACGATCTTCGCCGAGGTCTCGCCCGAAGGCGTGGTGTCGATGCCGGGAAGCCAGCTCGACCTCTGGACGGCTGTGAGCAGCGCACTGCCCGCGGACCTCGCGCTGGCCAGTGGTCCCGTCGTACGAGAGCAGCCTGGGAGTGGTCCCGGCCTGCTGTTCTCCGCCGTTCGCGGGGGTACGACGTTCACGGTCGACATCCGGCTCCAGGAAGCACGGCCCGACCTGCCGGAGTTCCAGCCGTGCCGCGAGCCTGCGGAGGTTCCCGACGGCGTCGCCACCTGGGCGCCGTGCGAGCAGGGTTACGACGACGACAGCCGGTGGCGCATCGTCGGCCAAGCCGGTGACGACACAGGCGTCGCGGTCGCCGAGGGCGGCAGCGTCGCCGCGATGGTCGAGTGGAGCTCGACGATCCACGATGTCGGCACCGCGACCGACACCGTCGGCGACTTCGCCGAGACGCTCACCTTCGAAGAGGCCAACGCGGTGGTCGAGGCCGCCTGGTCGGCGGGGTCGGAGTACGACGTGGGAGAGCTCGTCACCGGGTGGGACATGGAATTGGCCCGGGACACGTGGCCGCAGATCGAGGAGGCGTTCGAAACCGGGCTCGGGTTGGGTGAGCTGACCCGGACGTCGTTCGACGACGGCGACCCGTCGACCATCGTGGCCCGCTACCGCACGGCCGACGACGTCGAGGTCGACCTGGTGGTGTGGCAGGACGACCGCTTCTACGAGAACCTCTGCACCGCCGACGCGTCAGGAGCGTGCGAATCGTGGTTCGGCAGCGAGACCTACTTCCAGGAGCTCGACGACGCCGACGTCGCTCTGGCCGCGGGTGGATTCGCAGGCCTCGGCAGCTACTTCGTGAGGATCGGTGCCGGTGCGCCGGTCGACACCGACCGTGACGTCGGAGCGGCGCTCAAGAACGCCATCCCGCGGCGCGGGGTGACCGCGACCCCGGCGTCGAACACCGACTGACGCACGACGGGGATCGGCTCAACACCGATCCCCGTTCGCTCCCTGCGGCTCGACGTCAGCCTCTACGCCGGGCGGATCCCTGACGTAGTTGGTCGATCATCGAGACATCCGGCCTAGCGCCCGTCAACGTAGGCTTGGTGGTGGTTGGGTTAGGTGCGTCTACACCAGTGATCCCAGCTGAGCCCCGGCGTGTGCTGCTGCGACTCCACGCCGGGGCTTCTTGCTGGTCGTCGATACGCCCAGGGCCGCACGGCCGGCCGTGCAACCGCGCCGGGTCGGTGCTCCGTGGACGGGGTGTAACCCTGGAGGACGACGGAGGCGACCATGCTGGCGATCGACGAGGCGTCGTTCCGCGCGTTCGTCGACGCGCGCAGCCGTCCTCTGCTGCGCACTGCGTTCCTGCTGACGGGTGACTGGCAACTGGCCGAGGACTTGGTGCAGGAGACACTGACGAAGATCTACGTCGTGTGGCGGCGGGTGACACGGCGGGACGAGCTGGATGCGTATGCCCGCAAGGTGCTCGTCAACACGTACATCGACACCACCCGACGGCCGTGGCGACGCGAACACGTCGTCGAGGTGGTCCCGGACCGGATCGGAACCGGCGATCCCGGCGACAGCGCCGATCCCACCACGCGGGACCGGCTGCTCACTGCCTTGGCGGCGGTTCCGGCGCGGCAGCGGGCGGTGTTGATCCTGCGGTTCTGGGAGGACCTCTCCGTCGACCAGGTCGCCGAGCTGCTCGCCTGCAGCTCCGGCAACGTCAAGAGCCAGACTTCGCGTGGCCTCGAGCGGCTGCGTCAGGTGCTCGGCCCGCAGATGCTCGCGACCATGGAGGAGCAACTATGAGCAGCCCGGCATTGAAGGAGTTGTTGGAGTCAGCGCTGGCGGGTGAACCGGCACGGGGCGTGTCGGCTGACGCGGTCGTCGCCCGCGGCCGGGCTCGGCGGGCGCGTCGGTTGCGCCGTCGCGCCGGTGCGGGCGTGCTGGTGATCACCGCCGCGGCGGCCGGCTTGGCTCTGCCGTCGTCGCCCGTGTCGGTCGTGGACGCGGAAGTGGCGCAGGCACCGACCACCGGCGGCGTACGGGCCGACGCCGTCCTGTCGCCCGCGGTGGCCGACGACCCCGTGAAGCTGGAGATGTGGGAGGCCGTCGACGACGCGCTCCCAAGTGACGTGCGCCTGGTGGAGGATTCGTACGTCTATGGCGACACGCCGGGGCCTGGCCTGTATCTGAGCCTGGAGCGGGGCGACGTCAGGTTCAGCCTCAGCGTGTGGCTGCAGAACTCGCGGCCGGACCTCGCCGACTACCGGCCGTGCACGGAGCCGGAGCCACTGATGGGCGAGTCCAGCCTGTGGTCGGATTGTGAGCAAGGCGCGGACGACGACGGCCGCTGGCGCGTGGTGGGCAGCGACGACGGCCGGGACACCTTTCTCATCCTCGACGGCGAACCCGCCGCGGTCGCGCTGCGTTGGGGCGTCAACTACGACGGCGCCGAGGTCGACGATCAAGGGATGCCGCTGGAGACCAAGACCGCGCTGACCGAGGCCGAGGCGGACCGGGTCGCCGATGCCGTCTGGTCGGTCGGCGCGCGGCACACACCGGCCGAGCTGGTCAGCGGTGTGGACCTGGAGGCGACGTCCGGCGCTGCATGGGCACAGATCGAGGCGGCCCTCGAAGAGGCGTTCGGCCAGCTGACCGTCGTCGAGCCCGTCGACGGCGAGGTGCGGGCCTCGGCCGGCGGCGTGGACGTCCAGACCGGCCTGGTGTCGGCTACCTACGAGACGGCCGACGGGGTGCGAGTCGACGTCGCCGTGGCGCAGAAGGACCGGCTCTATGAGCCGATGTGCATCGAGCGGTACGGCGAATGCTCGCTGTTCCCCGGCGCAGTCCACGCCTTCGGCACGGGGGACCCGGCCGCCGGACAGGCCGCGAGCGGCACGCTGGGCCAGCGAGGCACGCTGGTGGTCCGCACCGATGCGGCGAGCCCAGAGCTGGAGGCCGCGGTCAACCGGGCCAACGTGGCGGCGATGCAGGCGGTGCCGTTCCTGGGCGACGAGCCGTTTCCGTTGCCGGACGAGATGTAGCTCAGCCGGCCAGGATCTCGACCTCGTCGCCGACGCGGACCACACCGGCGCCGTCGGGCACGAGGTTGAGGCCGAACCAGACCTTGCCGTCCCAGCGCCGGTGCCGCGCCAGGGTGCGCAGCGGCTCCTTGCCCCTGCTCAGGGTGTCGGGGTCGATGGTCGTCAGGACGCACCGGTCGCACAGCTTCACCGCCCGGAACGGCACGCCGCCGATGCGGATCCGGTGCCAGGTGTCCTCCTCGAACGCGGACGACCCGTCGACGACGACGTTGGGCCGGAACCGGCGCATCGGTAGCGGCTCGCTCGGCGGTGTCTCGCCGCGCAGCAACGCCTCTTCGACGACCCAGTCCTCGAGTTGCCGCAGCGACGCCGTCGTGGTGACCATCAGCGGGTAGGCGTCGGCGAAGCTGACCCGGTCGGTGGCGCGACCGTACTGCGGGTCGACCGGGCGGCGGTCGGGGTCGTCGAGCCAGACCAGCCGGACGTTCTGACCGAGCAGTTCGCTCAACCAGTCATCGGCGTCGCCGCCGGGATGTACGGCGTCCAGCTTCGACCGCCACACCTGCACCGGCAGCAGGTCGTCGCAGCCGGCCGCGTCCACGTCCACGTCACCGGCGTGCGGGCCGGACAACCTCACCCGGCCGACACCGAGCGCCGTCGCCGTCACGGTCAGCAGTGCCGGCACGACACGGGCGGTGACCACGAAGCCGTCGACGTCGACCACCATCCAGCGCCGGTCGTGCCGCAGCCCCCACGGTTCGACGGCGGCCTCGTCGACCGGTCGGAGCCGGGTCGATTTGACGGGGGAGAGGTTGAGTCCGGCGACACGCACCCGCCCAAACTAACCGAATGCGGCGTCGAGCCCGGGTGCCGTCTCGGCCACCACCTCACGCTGGGGGTCGTGCGGCACCGGGGAGGCGGTGGCGATCCGCAGGTCGGCCCGCTCGCGGGTGCGTTCGGCGGCGAACAGCGCGTCCTCCTGGCGCGCCCAGCGTTCCCAGTGTGGCCGGAAGCCGTCGCCGTCGCGGGCGAAGCCGCGAGCCTGCCGCACGTCGTGTGGGGCGTCCAGCCAGATGATCATGGCCAGGGCGGCGGCGCCCGGGGTGGAGCCGCTGCCGCAGCCCTCGACGAGCAACGTCGGCGCGGGAGGGACGTCCACCCATTCCGCGTACGCGTCCGCGTACCAGTCCCAGCGGCGGTACCTCGCCTGCCGGCCCGCCGCCAGCGGTAGCAGGACCTCGTCGGCGACGGTGCGGGCCGCCGCGGCCAGGCCGTCCCAGCCGGGATAGAGATCGTCCATGTGCACGACCGGCGCGTCGTCGAGCCGGGCCGACAGCTGCGCGGCCAGCGTCGTCTTGCCCGAGCCGGCCGGCCCGTCAAGGGCCACCACCGTCGTCGGCCCGCGTCGCGGCGGGATCGCCCGGATGCGACTCGCCAGAGCGTCCAGCGTCAGCACACGCACGGCTCGAGCGTACGCCCCGCTGATCATGTGAGTTCTTCGGCGCGACAGAACTCACATGATCAAGGGAACGGCTAGAGGAACGTCTTGCCGTCGCCGCGGTAGGTGGCGACGGTGTCGACCAGCCGCTCGCCGCGCACCAGGTAGTAGGAGTCGAACCGCTCGGCCAGCTCGCCGGCCTTGCCGTGCCGGAACCAGACGCGGTCGCCGATGGCGAGGTCGTCGGCGGGGGAACCGAGCAGCGGCGTCTGTGCCTCACCGGCGCCCTCGGACCGGTCCAGCGCCAGACCTTCCGGCAGCCACGGCACCGGCAGCCGGTCCTCGCCGGCCGCGCCGCTGGCGATGTAGCCGCCCCCGGCGACGGTGACGATGCCCGGCCCGGGGCGGCGCACCACCGGCACCGCGAAGAACGCCGCCGGTCGCGGTGAGAAGCTGGTGTAGCCGTCGAACAGGCGCGGAGCCAGCAGCGCGGAGCCGGCGGTGACCTCGGTGATGGACAGGTCCGAGACGGTGCGTTCGACCGAGCCGCTGCCGCCGCCGTTGACGAACTCGAGGTCGGCGAACTTGCGGACCGCCTCGACCGCGGCGATGCGCCGCTCGGTCAGCTCGGCCCAGGACCGGCGTTGCACCGACCGGATCAGCCGCCCCCGCCATGCCCGGCCGGGCGGGTCGTCCTGGACGCCGGCGATCTGCGACTCGTACCCCATCAGCCCGACCAGCCGGAAGCCCGGCCGCGACTGCACCACCTGGGCCAGCCGCACGATGTCGTCGACGCTGTGCAGCGGCGAGCGTTTCGCCCCGACCCGGACCCGGCCGCCCGCCGGCCGCCACGACAGGTCGAGTTCGAGGGCGACCCGCACGTCGGCCCGGCCGTCCGCGGGCGCGACAGCGTCCACCAGGTCGAGCTGGGCGACGTCGTCGACCATGAGCGTGACGGCGTCGGCGAGCTCCTCGTCGCCGGCCAGCCGGGCCAGCCCGCGCCGGTCGGCGCTCGGGTAGCCGACGACGACGTCGCGCGACAGCTCGGTGCCCGCCAGCCACAGGGCCTCGGCCAGAGTCAGTGCGAGCACACCGTGGTACCCGTCGCGGCCGAGCACGTCACGCAGCAGCGACCGGCTGCGCACCGACTTACTGGCCACCCGGATCGGTTTGCCCGCGGCCCGGCGCACCAGATCGGCGGCGTTGACGTCCCAGGCGTCCATGTCGATGGCGGCGAGCGGGGCCTCGAAACCGGAGGTCGCCGTGTTGAGCCGGTGACGCAGGTCGGCGCGGGAACTCGCCGGAGGTGGCGCGGGCGCGGACTCCGTCTCCGGCGGCGGGGGCGGGACGTCTGACGCGGCGGCGTCGGGCACGGTGATCTCCACAGCGAATCCTTACCAGATCGGGACGATCGTGGCCATGGGGGCAACGCCGGCAATCGGCGTGTGCACACCATCCTGCCGCAGGTTACTGGAGTGCCCCATGGGACGCCCTTAGGCTGGCGGATGTGGCGAGGACCCTGGTACTGATCCGGCACTCCAAGGCGGCATCCCCTAACGGGGTGCCCGATCACGAACGCCCGCTGACCGAGGAGGGCCGCCGCGACGCGCCCGCGGTCGGCCGCTGGCTGCGGGCCCAAGGGGTCTCGCCGCAGGTCGCGATGGTGTCCGCGGCGCTGCGTACGCGGCAGACGTTCGAGCTGATGGCCGCCGAGCTGCCCGACCCGCCGGAACCGGTCGTCACCGACGACGTCTACTACGCCGGAGCCGGTGACCTGCTCGAGATGGTCCGCGCGCTGCCGGGCGACGCGTCCAGCGCGATGATCGTGGCGCACAACCCCGGCATCGGGATGCTCGCGGGCGCCTTGGACGATGGCGCGTCGACGGTTCCGGCCAGTGACCGGCCGCGCGGCGGGTTCCCGACGTCGTCGGTGGCGGTGTTCTCCGTCGACGGCGACTGGGCGGCGCTCGACCCCGGTGCGGCGCGACTGGTCGCGTTCACCGTCGCCCGCGGCTGACAGAGATCAGACGTCCATCATGGGTGCTACCGCCTCACCAGGCAAGCATTCCTGTGGGTGCGGGAAGACCCATGGTGGACGTGATCATTTCCGGACCACCAACGGGAGCCCGGGGAACGGGGTCAGCGGACGGGTGGGGCGGGCGTGGGACTGCCGTCGGCGGCGTCGGCGGCCTCGATGTCGTCGCGGCTGATGCCCAGCAGGTAGAGGATCGCGTCGAGGTACGGGACGTTGACCGCGGTGTCGGCGGCGCTGCGGACCACCGGCTTGGCGTTGAACGCGATGCCGAGGCCGGCCGCGGCGATCATGTCGAGGTCGTTGGCGCCGTCGCCGACCGCCACCGTCTGCGACAGCGGGATGCCTTCGGCGGCGGCGAACCGGGCCAGCGCGTCGGCCTTCCCGGCCCGGTCGAGCACCGGCCCCACCACCCGCCCGGTGAGGACCCCATCGACGATCTCCAGGGTGTTGGCGGCGGCGTAGTCGATGCCCAGCTCGACGGCCAGCTCGCCGGTGATCTGCGTGAACCCGCCGCTGACGATGGCGCAGCGGTAGTCCAGCCGCTTCAGGGTGCGGATCAGTGTCCGCGCGCCCGGTGTCAGCTGAACCGCGGCGCGCACCTCGGCCACGGCCGACGCCGGCAGCCCGGCCAGCAGCCGCACCCGCTCGCGCAATGACGCCGCGAAGTCCAGCTCGCCCGCCATCGCCCGCGACGTCACCTCGGCCACTTGGTCCAGCACGCCGGCGTGTTCGGCGAGCATCTCGATGACCTCGCCCTGCACCAGCGTGGAGTCGACGTCCATGACGACCAGCCGCTTGGCCCGGCGGATCAGCCCGGACGGCTGGACGGCGACGTCGACGCCCTCAGCGAGCGCGACGGCGGCGAGGTCGGCCTTGAGCCGGTCGGGGTCGGCGCCGGACACCTCGAACTCGATGGAGGTGACCGGATACGACGCCAACCGCACGATGCGGTCGATGTTGGCGCCGGCGGCCGCGACGACGCCGGCCAGCGCGCCCAACGCGCCCGGACGCAGGGGGAAGCCCAGAACGGTGACGTGCGCGCGTCCCGGCGGCCGGCGATGGTCGCCGTGCCCGGCCGTGACCTCGATGTCGACGCCGAGCCGGGTGCTCAGGTCGGCCAGGGAACGGCGCAGCGGCACGTCTCCGGACGGCTCGTCGAGCAGGATGGCCAGCACGAGCCGGCCGCGGACGGTCACCTGCTCGACGTCCAGCACCTCGACGTCGTGGGCGGAGAGGGCCGCGAACAGCTGCGCGGTCAGACCCGGGCGGTCGCGGCCGGTGAGCGTGACCAGCAGCGTGCGGGGAGGGGGTTCTGGTGGAAGGCTCATCGCAGGGCCCAACGCTATCGTGACGTGGGAGCCGTCATGCCAGCGCGTTGCAGGCGGCGGCCAGCGCGGCTCGGGACGTCCGCTCCAGCGGAGTCAACGCGGAACGGCGCGACGCCGCGTCGACGGCGGTGACCGCGCCGCCGTCGTCGTCGAGGGCGAACCGGACGACGGCGAGCAGCCGGACGCTGCGTGCGGCCACGGCCTGCGCCTGGGCGGGGAAGCCGCGCGGCAGCGGCTCGGACTCACGGTTGGCCCGGACGTCGCCGAGTAGCGCCTCGACCTCCGGCCGCCATGACGGCACGTCCAGGTCGGTGAGGGTGGAACCAGCTGCCAGCAGCGCCGACGTCAGTTCGCGGTCGGCCTCGGCCAGCGGCGGCCCGGCGGGCGGCGGTTCGGCCGGCCGGCACATCCAGGTGACGAAATGGCCTTGGTCGCCGGGCGGGCCGAACGCCCGCACGTCGGGGACCAGCGCGTACGGAGCACCGTCGGCGATGACGGCCTCGCCGGCGTCGATGGCGTAGCCGTTGAAATCGGCCGGGCCGCCCAGGCCGGTGGGATCGCCGGGGGCCGGCAGCGCGACCCGCAGCGACCGGGCGCCGGCGTCGCGCAGCGCACGCAGCGCCTCGCTCAGCCCGACGGCGCCGGTGGTGCCGGGGATGTCGACGGCGTCGTGCGGCTCGTCGTCGCCGTGCACCCGGTCCACGACGTCGTCGATGCTGGCGTCGCCGCGCAGCCAGGCAGCCGACCAGGCCGCGAGGCGCGCGGATCGAGGCAGGGTGACCATGGCCCAAGAGCCTACGACCCGCCCGCTAGAGTCGTGCGGGGGTTTCGCGGCGAGCGCAGCCTGCCGCCCCGTATCCGTTCTGCGAGGGAGCCGGTCTCAGCCATGTCCGACGTGCTCGAACTTGCCGACGTCACACTCGTGCGCTCGGGGAGCCGGTTGCTCGACCAGATCACCTGGTCGGTCGCCGATGGCGACCGGTGGGTGATCCTCGGGCCCAACGGCGCCGGCAAGACGACCCTGCTGCAGATCGCCGCCGCGCAGATGCACCCCACCAGCGGGTACACCGCGGTCCTGGGTGAGCTGCTGGGCGGGGTGGACGTGTTCGAGCTGCGGCCGCGCATCGGGCTCACCAGCGCGGCGCTGGCCGAGCGCATCCCGCGCGACGAGTCGGTGCTCGACGTGGTGCGGACCGCCGCGTACGCCGTCGTCGGCCGGTGGCGCGAGGCCTACGACGACGTCGACGACGAGCGCGCCCGCTGGCTGCTGGAGCGCATGGGCATCGCGCACCTGTCCAGCCGGACGTTCGGCACCCTGTCGGAGGGTGAGCGCAAGCGCACCCAGCTGGCCCGCGCGCTGATGGCCGACCCGGAGCTGCTGCTGCTGGACGAGCCCACCGCCGGCCTCGACCTGGGCGGCCGCGAGACGCTGGTCGCCACCATGGGCGAGATCGCAGCCGACCCCGCCTCGCCGGCGACCGTGCTGGTGACGCACCACGTCGAGGAGATCCCACCCGGGTTCACCCACGCGATGCTGCTGGCCTCGGGCCAGGTGGTGGCGGCGGGGCCGATCGGTGACACGTTGACCGACGCGAACCTGAGCTCCTGCTTCGGTCTGCCGCTGCGGGTGACCCACGACGACGGACGGTGGGGAGCTCGGGCCGTGGCCAACGGAGTCCGTGGGGTCACGAATTGAGCCGGATGTGGCCGGGACCGAATAAGCTGGTGCCATGGAGGCCTTCTGGGACTGGCTGACCGACCACGAGTGGGTCGCCTGGCTGGGCCTCGCCTTCGTGCTGGGCATCGTGGAGACCGCGACGCTCGACCTGATCTTCCTCATGCTGGCCGGCGGCGCGCTGGGCGGGGCCCTCGCCGCACTGGTCGGCGTCGACGCGTTGTGGCTGCAGATGGTCGTGGCCGCTGCCGTCAGCGTCGCGCTGCTGGGGTTCGTCCGGCCGGTCGCGAAGCGGCACATGCGCACCAGCGGCAGCGCCCGTACCGGAGTCGCGGCGCTGGTCGGGCGCAAGGGTGTGGTCGTCGAAACCGTCGACGCCGAGCGCGGCCTGATCAAGCTCGCGGGGGAGATCTGGACGGCGCGCAGTTACGACGGCACGTCGGTCATCGAGGCGGGCCGCGACGTCGATGTCATCGAAATACAGGGCGCCACGGCGCTGGTGTTCGACGCCGATCCACGCTGATCCGGCAGTCCGGCTCGGGCCGGTCAGCCGGCTGATAGGTTGATCCGCACGACTCGATCGTGCGGGTGTGAGGCGCCCCGAGCTGCGGAAGGTCATTCATGGAAGCCGGTCAGGTATTCGTTCTTCTCGTCGTCATACTGCTGGCGATCTTCGTCCTGGTCACCCTGGCCAAATCGGTGCGCATCGTGCCGCAGGCGCGGGCCGGCATCGTCGAGCGTCTCGGCCGGTACCAGCGCACCCTCGACCCCGGGCTGACAGTGGTCGTGCCGTTCATCGACCGGGTGCTGCCGCTGCTCGACCTGCGTGAGCAGGTCGTGTCGTTCCCGCCGCAGCCGGTGATCACCCAGGACAACCTGGTGGTGTCCATCGACACCGTCATCTACTACCAGGTCAACGACCCCAAGGCCGCCACGTACGAGATCGCCAACTACATCCAGGGCATCGAGCAGCTCACCGTCACCACGCTGCGTAACGTCATCGGTGGCATGGACCTCGAGCGCACGCTGACCAGCCGTGAAGAGATCAACAACGCGCTGCGCGGCGTCCTCGACGACGCCACCGGCAAGTGGGGCATCCGGGTGAACCGGGTCGAGCTGAAGGCCATCGACCCGCCGCCGTCCATCCAGGACTCCATGGAGAAGCAGATGCGCGCCGACCGCGACAAGCGCGCCGCGATCCTGAACGCCGAGGGTGTCCGCCAGTCGCAGATCCTCACCGCCGAGGGCCAGAAGCAGTCGGCCATCCTCACCGCCGAGGGCGACAAGCAGTCGCAGATCCTGCGTGCGGAGGCGGAGAAGCAGGCACAGATCCTGCGCGCCGACGGTGAGGCCAAGGCCATCGGCGCGGTCTTCAACGCCATCCACCGCGGCAACCCGGACCAGAAGCTGCTGGCCTACCAATACCTGCAGATGATGCCGGAGATCGCCAAGGGCGACTCCAACAAGGTCTGGATCGTGCCCAGCGAGTTCGGCAAGGCCCTGGAAGGGCTGGGCGACGCCGTCGGCCGGTTCGGCCAGGGCTTCGCACCCGGTTCCATTCCCGAAGACAGCGCCGTGGCGTCGGAGGTCGAAACGGCCGCCGAAGAGGCGGCCGCGGAGGGTGAGACCGCGGTCTCCGCCGCCGAGGACGAGGTCCGCCGGGCCCTGCAGGCCGCTCAGGCGGCTTCGACCGAACCTCCGGCCGGCTCGTCGGGTGCCGGGCTGACGGGTCCGGGTTCCGGCTTGGGCGGTCCCGGCTCGACGGGTCCGTCGTCGGCAGAGGGCTCCGGCCCGGCGGCCGCGAGCCGCCCGGGCGACACCGACGCGCCGGGTTCGACCGGCCCGGCCGGCCAGCCACCGCTGCCGCCGACCCCGCCGGCGCCGCCGGCTGAGTGAGCCCCGCCGAGGCCGTCGCGATCATCGCGGCCGGCTTCGCGGCTGGTGCCATCAACGTCGTCGTCGGCTCCGGGACCATGATCACCTTCCCGACGCTGCTCGCGCTCGGGTACCCACCGGTGGTGGCGAACGTGTCCAACACCGTCGGCCTGGTGCCCGGGTCGGTGGTGGGTGCCTGGGGCTACCGGGCGGAGCTGCGCGGCCAGCGGGCCCGGGTGCTTCGGTTCGCGGTGGCGGCGGTCGTCGGGGGTGCCGGGGGAGCGGTACTGCTGCTGGCCCTGCCGCCGGGCGCCTTCGAGGCGGTGGTGCCGGTGCTCATCGTGCTCGCGTGTGTCCTGGTGGCCGCGCAGCCATGGATCGCCGCCCGGTTGAAGGAGCGGCCGAACCGGCGTGAGCACGGTGGGCCCGTCGTGTGGCTGTTGGTGCTGGCCGCCGCGGTCTACGGCGGGTACTTCGGCGCCGCGCAAGGGGTGCTGTTGCTGGCCGTCCTGGGCCTGGCGTTGCAGGACACCCTGCAGCGGCTCAACGCGTTCAAGAACGTGCAGGCAGGCCTGGTCAACCTGGTGGCCGGGCTCGTCTTCATGGTGGTCGCGGAGGTCGACTGGGCGGTGGCCGGGTCGATCGCCGTCGGCTCGGCCGCCGGAGGATTGGTCGGGGCCCGGATCGGGCGGCGGCTCCCGCCGCTCGGGCTGCGCATCGTGATCGTGGTGGTGGGCGTCGCGGCCGTCGTCTACCTGCTGACCGGCTGACGAAGGAGGCACTCGCTGGTGGCCATCGTCGTGCCCGTCGACGACGTCGACGACCCTCGTCTCGCGGACTACGTGTCGCTGCGCGACGTGCAACTGCGCACGTCCCTGGAGGTGGAGCACGGGCTCTTCCTCGCCGAGGGCGAGAAGGTGGTCCGCCGGGCGGTCGGCGCGGGATACCGGCCGCGCTCGTTCCTGATGGCGCCGCGCTGGGTCGACGCGCTGTCCGACGTGCTGTCCGCGGCCGGCGACGACGTGCCCTGCTTCGTCGCGCCGGAGTCGCTGATCGAGAGCGTCACCGGTTTCCACGTGCACCGCGGCGCGCTGACCTCGTTGCACCGCCGTCCGCTGCCGGCGCCGGCCGACCTGCTGGCCGCGGCCGCGCGCGTCGTCGTCCTGGAGGACCTGGTCGACCACACCAACGTGGGAGCGATCTTCCGCTGCGCCGCGGCGCTGGGCTGGGACGCGGTCCTGCTCGGTCCGCGCTGCGCCGACCCGCTGTACCGGCGGGCGGTGAAGGTCTCGATGGGCTCGGTGTTCTCCGTGCCGTACACCCGGGTCGAGCAGTGGTACGAGGCACCGGAGGCGCTGCGGGCGGCCGGTTTCGAGACGCTTGCGCTCACCCCGGCACCGGACGCCGTCGACCTCGCGTCGGTCGACCCGGGCGAGCGGATCGCGTTGCTGGTCGGCGGGGAGGGGCATGGGCTGTCCGCCCGGTGGATGGCGGCGGCCGACCGGCGCGTGCGCATCCCGATGCGCGCCGGCGTCGACTCCCTCAACGTCGCCGCCGCTACGGCCGTGGCCTGCTACGTCCTGGGACAGTGACGGCGAGCGGCGCCGTCGCCATCACCGGTGCCGTCGTCGACGAAGGCGTGGCGCCCGGCCGGGCATCCAGCCGTCAGACCGCGACCGGCTGCAGGATCGACTCGATGTACGGCAGCTCGCCGGTGAAGACCGCCGCCGAGCACTCACGGCAGGCGTACTCCACCCCGAGGCCGCCCGGCACCCGGTCGAACTCCGTCTCGTCGTCGCATTCGCCGCACCAGGCCGTGAGAGACCCGATGGCCAGCTCGGGCGCGGCCGCGCCCGTCGTGGTTGTCTCCCTCATGAACCGAGCGTGACACGAGTGTCCGACCAGGACGTGTAGGCGCGCCGAGACCGGGTGGGGCCACAATAGGCTGTGGGCGGGACCGACAGGGTTGCCGGCGGACGGAGTTGTCATGGTCAAGCAGACGGTCTGGAAGGGGTCCATCTCCTTCGGCCTGGTGTCCATTCCGGTGCGGCTGGTGTCGGCCACGCAGGAGAAGGACGTCAGCTTCCGGCAGGTGCATGCGGCTGACGGTGGCCGCATCCGCTACAAGCGGGTGTGCGAGGCCGGCGGGCACGAGGTCGCCTATGCCGACATCGCCAAGGGCTACGAGCTGCCCGGTGGCCAGATGGTCGTGCTCACCGACGAGGACTTCGACGACCTGCCCATAACGTCGTCGCGGTCGGTCGAGGTGCTGGGCTTCGTGCCGTTCGCGCAGATCGATCCCACCGCGCTGAACCGCGCGTACTACGCCGAGCCCACCGGCGACACCAAGCCGTACGCGCTGCTGCGCGACTCGCTGGAACGCTCCGGCCGGGTCGGTGTGGTGAAGGTCGCGCTGCGCAACAAGGAGCGGCTGGCGGTGCTGCGCTCCTTCGAGGGTGTGCTGATCGTGCAGACCATGCTGTGGCCGGACGAGATCCGCAAGCCCGAGTTCGACTTCCTGGACGAGGACGTCGAGGTCCGCAAGCAGGAGATGGCGATGGCCGAGTCGTACATCGACACCCTCGCCGGCGACTTCGACCCCGAGGAGTACCACGACGAGTACCGCGAGGCCCTGCTCGAGGTCGTCAACGCCAAGGCCGAGGGCCAGGAGGTCGTGACGCCGCCCGAGGCCGAGCCTGCCGAGGGGAAGGTCGTCGACCTGATGGAGGCGCTACGGCGCAGCGTCGAGGAAGCCAAACAAGGACGGGCGGAGAAGTCCGAGGCCGCGCCGGCGAAGAAGCCCGCCAAGAAGGCGGCGAAGAAGACCGCGGCGAAGCGCAAGTCCGCGTAGGGGTCCGCCAGGCCGGCGCGTCCGGCCGACCCTCGTTGATCTTGGAGTAACCGCGGAATCTCTTGGACATATCGGGCCGCTTTTCTGCGCTTTCTCCAAGATCAACGAGGCGGCCGGGTGAGTTCGAACAGCGCCGACGGGCCCACGGGGCGGCCGCCGGCGGCCTCGACGCGGGCGCGGAGTTCCCGATCTGCCGTCACGGCGAGCACGTGGTCGCCCGGCCGATCTCGCAGTGCCTCGGCGACGACATCGACGACGGCGTCGTCGCCGCTGCCGTCCGCCTCGACCACCCGGACGCCGTCCGCCGACGGTACGCCGCGGGCCCGGCCCTCGGTGACGAGCACGACCGACGGCCACCACAGGGCCGCCGGCAGCCCCAGCGGTGCGGCCGGGACCGGGCCGAGGCCGGTGAGGTCGTCGCGCAGCCGCTCCGTCGCACCCGCACGGTCGCGCCACCAGCCGTCCGGGCGCGAGCCAACGACGTTGGCGGCGTCGACCACCAGGACCAGCCGGCGGAACGCCTGATCGAGGAGCTGCGGCCACATCGCCCCGAATGCCGGCAGCAGGGGGAGGTGGCTGACGTCGCCGACGGGCGTCCAGACGATGTCCAGGCTCTCCGGGTCGCTGGCGCGGGCGCGGACCTTGCGGTCGGCCGTCGCGACGACGGTGGTGTACGACCACGTGCCGTGGTCCTCGACCCAGGCATGGCTGGGCAGCACCGCCTCCGGCGGGATGTCGGCCTCCTCGGAGGCCTCGCGTAGCGCAGCCTCGAGTGGGGTCTCCGACGACGCCCGAGCGCCGCCGGGCACACCCCACGTGCCGCCGTGATGGCTCCAGTGGGCGCGATGCTGCAACAGCACACCCCGCTCGGGGTCGACGAGCAGCAGTCCGGCGGAGCCGAACACACCCCAGTGCCGCTGCCCGCAGGCGCAGTCGACCCAACCGTCGCCGTCGTGCCGGTGGTGAAGGAGAGTCACGTGTGCCGCTGCCTGACCGCAGCCGGAATCACGTACCAGTGGACGGCGAACCACGCGAGCGCACCGGCGGAGACACCGATGGCGAGCTCACGGCTCAGCACGACGTCGAGCGCGATGAGCAGCCCGCCACAGGCGGCCAGCATGAGGAGGAACAATCCAGCGGTGGTCATCTTCGCAGCCATCGGGATCATTCTGTCGCGCAACCGCCGCTGATACACCATCCGGTGAAAAGAGACCGGTGCGATCAGCAACGCCATCGCCATCGCCGCGAGCACGATCGTGACCGCGAAGACGTCGTGGACGAACTCGTCGGACTCGCGGAACGGAGTGGTGAACGCGATGGTGAGCAGGAAAGCGAAGAGGATCTGGACACCCGTCTGCGCGATGCGCAGCTCCTGGAGGAGTTCGTTCCAGTGCCGGTCGAACCGGCTGGCTTCGTCCTCGTCACGCTCGTAGCGCTGCTCGCTCACGCTCGTCCTCCTCGGTGAGATCGTGTGTACCCATTGTCCCGGTTCGTAGCCATGGGTCACAGAGCGCCGAGGCCGCCGGGTGCCGGACCGCGGGGTGTCGGGCGCCGAGGTCGGTAGAGTCCGGCACGTGGCTGAACGGGACGAACTGGCCGAGTACGAGCGGTGGTTCCGGCGCAGCGGGCTACCGCTGTTCATCGAGGACTATTCCGCCAGCGAGGACATCTTCACCCGCGCCGCGCCGTTCCTGGCCCTGGTGTTCGTGGGGGAGATGCTGGGTGCTACCGAGCTGGAATGGCCGCTGCTGGTCAACGTGGCCGCGGCGCTCGGTGGCCTGGCCATCCTGGTCACTGCGTTCGGCCTGGTCAACCACATGCGAGGGCGGCCGTTCCGGTCTCTTCCTCGTGAGGTGGGCCGGCCCGAGCTGGCCGCGTTCGTCCTGCTGCCGGCCCTGCTGCCGCTCATCTTCGGCGGCCAGTGGCGGCAGGTCGCCGGGCTGGTGATCGGCAACCTCCTGCTGCTCGTTCTGGTGTACCTGGTGGTCGGCTACGGCCTGCTGGCCACGGTGTTCTGGGCGTTCACACGCATGGCCGACGAATTGGCCGCGTCGCTCGGGCGACTCGTGCGAGCGCTGCCGCTGCTGCTGATCTTCTCGCTGGTGCTGTTCGTCAACGCCGAGATGTGGCAGATGTACGGGTCGATGCCGCGGCCGTTCGTGCTGATCGTGATGGCGCTGCTGCTGGGGCTCGGCCTGGTGTTCCTGGCGGTGCGCGCACCCGGACTGGTGCGCCAGCTCGAACGTGACCTCAACACCGCGTCCAGGCCGCTGACGCGCCGGCAGCGCCTCAACGTCGGACTCACCCTGGTGATCAGCCAAGCCCTGCAGGTGCTGGTCGTGAGCGCCGGCGTCGGCGCCTTCTTCGTCGCCTTCGGCATGCTGGCCGTCACCCCGTCCGTCGGCGAGGCCTGGGCCGGCACCGGAGGCGCATGGCAGTACCCCTTCGAGCTGTTCGGCCACGAGGTCCAGCTCACCGAGACGCTGCTGCGCGTCGCCGGCGGCATGGCCGCGTTCACCGGCCTCTACTACGCCATCTCGATCCTCACCGACTCCACCTACCGCGACGAGTTCATGGCCGGCGTCACCACCGAGATGCGCGACGTCTTCGAGGCGCGAGACCGGTACCTGGCCCTGCGCGGATGACGTCCGACACGGCCCGGCCCGGCAGGCGGCCCTGGTTGGACAGAGGACCCCGCTGGTTTGGTATGGTTACCCGGCCGCTGGCGCTCAGTGAAGTGCCGCAGGTCCGGGTGGCGGAATAGGCAGACGCGCTAGCTTGAGGTGCTAGTCCCCGTCAAGGGGGTGGGGGTTCAAGTCCCCCCTCGGACACGCCCATTTGGATGACCCCTGGCACCAGCTCCGCTCGGAGCTGATGTGCCAGGGGGTCGTAGGTCAAGTTCCTGGTAGAGATCGGCCTTCTCCTCGTCTGTCGCGTCTCTGAGTGCGGACGCCAGCCCTCCGACGTAGTCCGATCAGCTCTTCCACTTCGTCGGCGGCGATGGCCTGCCGTGCGGTCAGCCTGGTGAGTTCACCCCTGAGCATGTCGCCCTCGTGCGTCCGTGTCGACAACTGTTGGAGCAGCACCTCGGGTGCGGCGTTGGCGCCTTCGATCGCCGCGACGAGGTTCGTGATCTTGCCCTCGAGGACGGCGAGCTTCTCACGCAGCACGGCATCCCAGGACGCTGCGGAGAACGCCAGCGGCGCGATGACGATCGCGACCAGCAGCAGCGTCTTGCGGATCAGCAGGGTGCCCCACACCGTCGCCGCGCCGAGGACCGCCATCCCGCCCAGGATGAGAACGATGATCGCCCCGACCCCCGGGGGTGGCGAAGGTGATCGCGGTCAGGCCGAGTGCGAGCGCGGCGATCCGATCGCCCATCTGCTCCATCGTCGTTCCGGTGGGCTCGACGATCCCGATGCACAGCTGGTCGACGATTTCCAGCAATGTTGCCGTCGATGTCACGACGAGGAACGACCCGAGCACCGATTTGGCCAACCCCAGGACCGCGCGCTGCAGGGCGCCGGCGTCACGACGGATGAGCCCGGTGCCGAGCTGGAGGAAGAAGAACACCAGCATCACGACGATCGCGATCCCGAACACGATGTTGTAGACCGCGATGTACTGCTCGGACGTGAGGTCCACCAGCGTCGTGGTGTCGAAGACCGCCCACACGTTCTCGAACATCATCGCGGCGGCATGGCCGACAGCGGAGGCGAGCCACTCGAACGGCGCGGCCACCATGACGCCGGCGACGTCACCGCCAAGATTGCAGACCTCGGCGATGACCGGCACGTCGCAGATACTCATCGCCGACCTCGCACTCTCACGAGATGCCCTGGCCGACGTCCCAGAAGAAGTTCACCAGCGTCACCGCGGCGCCACACAGCACCGCGGCGCCGCAGGCGACCAGCACGCCGGACTTCCCCCGCCCCGCCAGGTGCGGGTTCGACGAGTTCGCGCCGAACCCCCACACCACCGCCGCGATGATCAACGCCAACACGGACAGGACGAGACCGAACGTCATCCCCGCACCCACGACGTCGCGCAGCGACGCGCCGAGTTAGCGACACAGCTTGCGATGGTGCCCTCTCGCCGCAAGTCGCCCCATGCTTCGAGCTACTTGCGCTTCTCTCGGCTCACGACCTCGGTGATCCAGATGGGCACGAACGGGGACGTGCATTTTGGCGGCGTCGGATAGTCCTTGAGCACTTCCAGGCGCTCTCCAATGTCGATCACCCGGTCGCGATGCTCGGCGTGCTCGATTCCGATGTTCCCCAGACATTCGTTCATCGCCCATTGCAGACGCTCGGGCGCACGTTTCATCTCCGCTTCGATGACGCCGAGGAGGCCGGCGAGGTCAAGGCCCTCAGGCCTCTTCACCACACGTGCCGTGGTGAGCATCCAGCCGGCGCTCGCGACCACGGGGTCCGGATCGGCAAGCCAGGCCACGCGCAGCGTCTCACAGTGTGGGCTCTTCTTCACGACGTAGTTCACCAGCCAGTCCCGGACCTTGGGGGTTCCCGCCTGACGCACCATGGTGTCCAAGTCGCCGCGTTCGAAGGACCGCGGCCGGCAGATCAGGATCGCGAGCAGTCTCGCCGCGCTGTCGGCTGTGTCCCAGAGTTCACCCGCGAGCTCCTGTCGGGTTCCCAGCCGCTTGGCGAACGCCCGCAGTTTGCTGAGATTCACGGCGTGATCGTCGCCGTGCTTCTCGTTCACCGCGCGGGTCTGCGGGTCTTCGAGCTCACGGAGCTCGCCCATCACCTCGGCCAGGCTCGTGCCGGTCATTCTGCCTCCTGTCGTGATCGGCGGGGATTCGGCTCGACCCTATGGAGTCGCCTCGTGTGCAGGGCATCACTGGGTCAGCCCTGAACCCTGTAGCTACATCGACCCCTCAATATACGCCGTTGACTTATATAAGTTTAAACTTGCATGATGGGGCATGCACGCGTTCGACGTCCTGGGTGACCCGGTCCGTCGCCGCATCCTTGGAGCTGTTGGGCGACGGCGAGCGGGCTGCCGGGTGCGGTGTCGGTGTCCGCGATCACCCATGCAGCGTTCGGGATCTCACAGCCGTGGGTCTCTAGCATCTGCGCGTGCTGCGCGAGAGCGGGTTTGCGACAGTCCCGTGCCGAGGGCGCTAAAGGCTGTGCGTCGTCGAGCCCGAAGCTCTACAGGAGGTCGATGTGTGGCTGGAACAGTTCCGCGGGCTCTGGAACCAGCGCCTGGACGCCCTGGCCACCGAACTCGCCCGCGGCAAGCGGGAGCGCCGCATCAAGCAAGCCGCAGCGTCAGAAACCAACCCCACCCCGAACGCCAGCCGAGAGGAACCGAGGGAGTCATGAACATCGACATTTTCCACCACCTCAACGCCATCGCACGCAAGGACCGCCGGGGTGCCCTCCGTCAGCACGATGGGCTCATTGAAGTAGGTCATCGATCAGGCGTCACTCCGCGTCGCTGACTGACGCCGAGCAGGCACGACCTGCCGCTTTACCTCTAGCTCAGCGTGATGTGCAGGTGGTCGTAGTGGCCGCCGGTGGGGGCTGGGGTCGTGCATGCCGCCGCCGTCGTGGGGGCGCCAGCCTTCGTCGTCGCGGTTGACGGACCAGATGAGGCCTTGCCAGATGAGGTACTCGACGCGAACGGCACAGTAAAGTGGTCAGAGCCGTCTACGACTACGACAACCCGCCCCTGGGCGGCATGGTCGACGACGACGATCCCGACGCGGGAGGCGACGCCGACGACGCGCTGATGCTCAAGGACCACCGGCTGTTCCCGCGACGAGGCGCATCTACCGGCCTGGCACCAGGCTCGCGCCGGAACCTCCGCCTGAGCCAGCTCAGCGCATGATGCTGGGTCCCGGCAGCCCACGCCGTTCGGTGACCCATCCATCTGCAGGTATACCGGGTGCCCTGAGAGGGACGGGCCTGGCTGACGGCGGGGGATGCGGCCGGGACCAGCCGTGTCGGAAACTCGGCGTGCCGGCGACCACGACCGTGCCGGAGGCGTCCTACTGCTCCGGGCCGGTTATACGCCTGGCTCGAGGCGCAGGTGGGCCTGGGCGGCTCGCCCCGCGTAGCGCGGTGTTCCCCCGGGTCCCCGGGATGAGGTATCGCGACCTGCGGATCGGTGCGTTCGGCGACATCGCGGGCGACCGCGGTGTCTGCGGCATGCCCGAGGTTGGCCGCGAGAATGTCGGGTGCTCGTCGCAGGACCTCTCGCGACCTCGGCCGCCAGCAAGTCGCCTCGGGTCCGCTGTGATCGTCCGCCGTCTCCCGCTCAGCCGGGAAGCCGCGCGCAGCCAGCTCCCAAAGGTGGCCGGTCCGGCGGACGTACCTTCGGACCCTGAGCGCGTGCGGCCCTGAGCAGTTCTCTGCCGGCCGTCGAACGTTGCGGGTCGCCGGCGGAGCAAGCCCGGCGCACGGCACCCGACAAAGCCCGCTAATGACCGGGCTGCCATCCGGATACGGTGACGGCTATGGATGACCGGATTCGTCATGCTGCCCTGTCGCTCCCCAGGGTTGACCGCCGCATGTGTGACGGTGGCGCGGGGTTCGGCCGGGGGGTGAGCAGCCAGACCGCGACGACGCTGATGCCCGCTGGCTCGTGGCCCAGAGGGTGCCCTGAGCCTTGAAGCACAAGGGGTTGGCCGCTACTGGTAGGCGATGAAGTCATCGATGTAAAGGTCGGGATCAGCCTCGAAGCCGTTGAGTATGGCCATGACTTGTGCTTTGGCGACTGTCTTTCCACCGGCGGTGGCTGGGACGATGAAGATGGCGTCAAGTGTCTGCCAATCCGGGTCCGGCGCGACGTTGAACGGCGGGTTGTTGAGTGTGCCGATCTGGATGCCGGACGCGTCTTGGAGGTTCAGACTGAATGTAACGGTGCCACGCCAGATACCCGCTGGCGCTTGGAGATTGAGCCGAGTGACGAGGAGACCTGCTTGAGCGGGGACGACCTGTACGGGTCCGCCGCGAGCCAGTTGCCCAACCTTGAGGGCTGCTGCACCTGTGTGTGCATGGGAGGTCGTGCGTGTCAGTGTTCCGGTGGTTTTGACCCATAGGCTCCAGTTCGCGACTCCTCCGGAGGTGACGGTTTCGTACGAACTGTTGGCCAGCCGCTGGGTCGCTGAGCCAGCGGTCAGCTGGAGCGCCAGAGCCGAGAAGTTCCTTACCTCGGCGTTGGGGGCGCTGGTCGAGTCGGTCGTGAGACGGTCCCGGATGGCGCCTCCTTCCGGCTCGTGTGCCTGGCAGTAGCTGACGATTCCCCAGAGCTGGTCGGGGTGTAGGGGCGCCCAATCGGCGGGTTGTGAGAGCTGGTAGAGGAGGGGATCGGTGGCGAAGGCGGTGCGGAGTTGCTTACGGGTCTCATCGGCGGCACAGGCTTCGGCCAGGCCGTCTAGTACCGCGGTCGCTTCGGTTGCAGTCGCAGGGACCGGGGTCGGCCGCGGGTAGCTCAGGACGCAGGATCGGTAGAAGGAGTGCATCTGGGCAAGTGTCGCGGCCCGCTGTTGTTGTTTCGGTGTGGCGGAGGAGGACTTCGTCTGCACCGCAGCCATCAGGGTGTCTGTCGTATCGATCAGCGTGGTGGGCACCACAGCCAGGTACGAGGGGTCGTTCAGGGGGAAGTAGGTGGAGCCGCGGCCGCTCGCGAACCATTCGGAGCTGGGCACCACTGTGGTCCAGTAGTTCTCCCACGCTGAATAGTAGGCAGCCAGGTCGTCCCCAGCGAGGGGCCCGACGGCGCGATCGCACCATTCCTGAGTGAGGCTGGTCTCGTCCAGGGTGGAGTCCCAGGCCAGTTTTGTAAGGATCCATGGCTTGGGCCCCTCGCCCCAGTTCGGGTACATCTCGGAGTACAGGGCGGTGACTCCGTGCGTGGCCCCGTGGCCCATGGTTTCGGCCATGGTGGCTGTGTAGATCCGAGGTGCGACGTACGGGACGCCGTAGTTGTAGTCGTACCAACCGAGTTGGCTGGCCTTTGTTGTCCACGAGTCCAGGAGCGCCTTGTCCTGTAGTCCGAGCGTGCTGTCCACCCAGCCATACCTGTCGCGGGTCAGGAACGGATGGACTCGGCTGTCGAGGGTGAATGTCGGAGGATCGGAGACGTTTTTGTATGCCAGTAGGCCGAAGGTCTTGTCGGAGTGGCCGGCAGCGACCACCTGTGCGACGACTGCGTTGACCCAGGCGTAGTAGGTCTCGGACTTGCCGGGCAGTCCGACGGAGTTTGGGCCGCCGCTGTCGACGGGATCGGTCTCCGAGAACCCGCCGTCATCGTTAACTCCCAGGGACACGCTGCTGATGCCCGGATTGGCTACGAAGAAGTTGATCAAGTACGTGGCGGCGACATCGATCGTGCCGGGTTCGCTGAAGGATGGCTGCCATCCTGTACGGCGATAACCGGTCGTTGCGTCGGCGGGTGGGATGTAGCGAACCCCGTTAATGATCGGGTAGTACTCGGGATGAGTGGCCGCGTACACGCTTGGTGGGAACATGTTGTGCAGGTTGTGGTGAAACGCGACACGCCCGTGCGCCCTGTTCCTCGTCATCCATGTCCGCTTGTCCGACGCAGATGGGCCCACATCGACGCCGCTGAACTGGCGTGATGTGAACGAGGGGACTGCAGTGATGTTCGTGGCTGGCATGTTGATCGTTGCCATGATCGGCACGTCTTCGCCCACTGGCGTCGGCATCAGCCATCGAACGTTCAAGAACCGTTCCAGGAACGCTGACGCGGCGAACCGGGTGCCATAGGGGCTAGGTCCCATGAGTGTGACGCTGTTACCCCAGGTGCGGATGATGTAGCCGTCTGCGTCGATGTTGAGCAGGTCGTTGGGGATGGCTGGGTCGCTGAGGGATCCGACTAAGCCGACGTAAATGCGTGTCTGCCCGTCGTACTGGGTTCCTGAAGCGGCGAGGTCGGCCTCGGTCAGGATCGGCAGCGTTGCGCCGGAGGCTGCGGAGATGTACTTGCGGAGTTCGTTGGCGGCCTGGGTGACCAGCGCCGCTGGCGTGGGTGGCACGACGATGACGGCGGCTGGCGAGCCGTCGTCAACGACCGACAGCGGCGTCGTCGCGCCGGCAGGTCGAGTGCTTGCTGTGACCAGGGCCGCCACGCTAGCGGCGAGCAGGGCTCTGCGGCTGACGACAAGATGCGGGTTCGACGATCCAGGAGTCGACGGCGACATAGGACCTATGTTAGGGGAGGATGGTGCGGCTGTCACCAACGATTTTCTGGACAGACTGTCGACCAACTAGCCCTCTGGGCCGTGTTTGTGTCGAAGTGGAGGCGATCATGGGAGATCTATCGCGGAGACATCGGTTGGGTGTCTCGGCTGGCCTAGGCCCTGTCGCTGTGATCGGTGGCGCTGTTTGTCGCGCCGGCAGGTCGAATGCTTGCTGTGACCAGGGCTGCCGCTCGCGCCGAGTAGGGCTCTGCGGCTGACGACAAGATGCGGGGTCGGGAACCAAGGTCCACCTTGACATAGGACCTATGTCAGGGGAGGATGGTGCGGCTGTCACCAACGATTTTCAGGCCGGACTGTCAACCAACTAGCCCTCTGGGTCGTGTTTGTGTCAAAGCGGAGGTTGATCATGGGAGATCTATCGCGGAGGCATCTGCTGGGTGCCTCAGCTGGCCTAGCTGCTGTAGCAATGATCGGCACCGGCACCGCTGAAGCTCAAGGGCGGAGAATCGCCCTTGTTCAGGCAGGCCGACCTCTGGCAACGGTGGTCGTGTCAAGAGGTTCAGCTCGGCTCGTCGCCGCTGCAAAGGACCTCATTGAGGTAGTCGCTGCCATGTCGGGAATTGAGCTGCCACTCGAGAACGCCGCGCCGCGCACAGGCCTCACGATTCGCATCGGATCCAGCCAGGGCGAGCAATCGCCGAAGATCGAGGACCTCGGCACAAGCGGAGCCGTCATCACTGTCCAGCCGGATGTCATCACGATAGTCGGGGCCAGCGATGAGGGGACCGCCAACGGGGTTTCCATGTTCTGCGAACAGCTCCTCGGAGCCAGGAGACTGTTCCCTGGCCCTGATGGATTGGACGTGCCGAGGAGTCCGGTTCCCAGCGTTCCCGTGGGTAGGTGGACGCACAAACCCAGCTTTGACCAACGGTGTATGTCACCGTTCAACCGGCGAGAAGGGTTTGACCCGCAGAACCCTGGCGAGGTGTGGGCCCTGCAGTGCCGTGCCAACTGGCTGATCGATCAGAGCCACGGCCTGTGGGCGATGGCTCCGGTGGAGAAGTACGGCAATCCGAACCTGCCGACCTATCGGCCGGACTTCTACCCGATCCTGCAAGGTACCCGGGTCATCCCGGCCGTGGGTGGCAAGACGTCGTGGGAGCCACGGTTGAGCGCAGATGGCTTCCTTGACGTCGCCGTCGCGGAGACCCGCGCCCGTTTGCTGGCGAACCCGGACGCGAAGACCTTCGGGCTCGGCATGAACGACTCGGGGCGTTGGTCGGACGACGAGGTCGATCCGTCGCGGCGCAACATTCTCGGCTACCCCGACATGTCAGAGCTCTACTACGGATTCCTGAATGAACTCGTGGCACGTCTGGCGCCCGAGTTCCCAGACGTCAAGTTCGGCGCCATCGCCTATCAGCATGTACTCGAACCGCCGTCCTTCCAGCTGCATCCCAGCATCGTGGTGTTTCTCTGCCAAGAGCGATACGGATGGATCGATGACGAGTACCGTCGAATGGATCAAGACCTCACCCGGAGGTGGTTGACCAGGACCGAGAGTCTCGGCTGGTACGACTACCTCGAGGATTCGGCCTACCAGGTGCCGCGGCCGACGTCGCGGGTCACACTCGAGGCATATCGGTGGGCCAAGTCGGTCGGCGTCCGCTACCTGTACACCGAGCTGTACCCGAACTTTTCCGCCGGTCCCCAGTCCTTCCTCCTTCCGCGCATGATGTGGGACGTCGACCTCGACCTAGACGCCGAGATCAACGACTGGTGCCGCCGGATGGTCGGGCCGAGCGCGGCCGGATTGCTGCGTTACTACTATTCACTATGGGAAGACTTTTGGCTCAAGACGGTTCCAAGCGATGGCGGCTGGTTCTCAACGGGGCGGATCTACTTCACCTTCAACGCCCCGTCGTACCTTGACCTGGTCAGCCCTGAGCTGATAGCGAAGAGCCGGCAGTTGATGAAACGCATCGTTGAGCGCGCAACCCGGTCGCCAGACAAAGTCCACGGACGCAGAGCGCGAATGATCCAACGTGGCTTCGACCTGGTCGCAGCCACGGTCGACAGCTACGCTGGCCAACCGCCGGTGGTGTCCAGCCGACAGAGCGCTGACCAGGTTTGGACGACTCTGAAGGATCGCCAGCCGGCCGCCATTGCACAAGCGGACGCCCGCCGGCAACTCATCGCAGAGTTCGACGCCGATCCGGCCCTCAAGCAGTGGAACGCGCCACTCGCCCTCGGAATTGACTGGACCGGTTGGCAGCTCCAAGACGTGTATGCGCTGGGTGATTGGGCAAGAGAAGACCCTGCTGGGCCGGCGTTCCTGGATGCCGTGCGGACCGACGTCGACTCCGCTCAACCCACCACGGCAACGTTGGCGTCCTATGTGCTGGCGGCCGCCGATCCTGAAAAGAATCGTCAACTGTCGAACTTCAGCGACATGGAAGACATCCGCTACGCACCTCAGGTCTGGCGGCTCACCGCGTTTGATCAGACCGTTCGCACGCCGGGCCTGACCACCGAGACGGCTTCGTCCGGATCACGAAGCTTCCTCATCCCGGCCGGATCCCTCAGCCTGGTCTACAGGACCGTCATCCTCAAAAGCGGACCCGTACGAGTACGGGTGAAAGTGCGGACTGCGCCAGGGACACCAGCCACCTTCCCTACCGGCGGATGGCAGGTCCAGCTCTGGAACACCGTCTACCTCAAGAACGCGCCCGCACTGACCCGACGCTCGCAACCACTGCCAGTCTCGGGACTCACCGATGGCTGGATCGATCTCGAGTGGTACGAAATGCTGCCAGAGAATGTGACCCAGATCGTCACCCGAGCGATGGTCGTCACCTCCGCTGACATCTACCTCGATGACTACGAGGTCTGGCAGTTCGCTTGAACTGAACAAGAAGCGACCACCCGAGGATCAACGGTCCAGCAGATACACCATGCCGCTGCACCTGCCCCGGATGGATGGCTTCGGCGCCACCCCGTACGTGAAGAACGGGCCGCCCCTGGCCGGCCACGGGGCCAAAGCCGTCCGTGACGCGATCGCCACCCAGATCGCCACGCTGCCCGAGCAGCTTCGCCGGTCGCTGACCTGGGACCAAGGAGCCGAGATGGCTCAACACGCCCAGCTCAAGATCGACACGGGGGGTCGAGGTCTACTTCTGCGACCCTCACTCCCCGTGGCAGCGCCCCAGCAACGAGAACACCAACGGCCTGCTGCGCCAGTACTTCCCCAAGGGCACCGACCTGTCCCGCTGGAGCGAGGACGACCTCGCCGTCGTCGCCGCGGTCCTGAACGTCAGACCACGCAAGACACTCGGCTGGCGCACTCCGCCGAGGTCTACCACGAACAGTTGGCCGTGCTGACACAGGCCGGTTTTCCTACGACGGACCTCGAACAGATCCGGCCGTCGATCGGCAGCGTCGGTGACGTCTACGACAATGCTCTGATGGAGACCATCAACCTCCTCTACAAGGTCGAGTGCATCCGCACCATGGTCTTCCACGACGAACCGTACAAGGCCCTGGCCGACGGAGAGTCGCGGACGAGCACGCCCACTACGCTGCTCTCTACCAAAGCCGCAACCGCATGAGAGCGGCAAAGAGGGACTGTCGGGACTGTCTGAAAAACGGTGGATCTTGGTCTTGGTCTGACACGCCGAGCAGGGGTGCTTGGCGGAAAGGATTGATCTTGACCGAGACACTGGAGCCCGTGGCGGACGAGGTGGATCAGCAAGCGCTGGCCGAGCAGTTGCTGGCGCAGGCCAAGGAGCAGGGCGTCGATCTGGTGGGTCCGAACGGGCTGCTCAACCAGTTGACGAAGAACGTGCTCGAGACCGCTCTGGAGGCGGAGATGAGCGAGCACTTGGGCTATGAGAAGCACGACCGGGCCGGGCGGGACAGCGGGAACTCGCGCAACGGGACCCGCACGAAGACGGTGCTGACTGAGATCGGGCCGGTCGAGATCGAGGTCCCCCGCGACACCGAGTCCTCGTTCGAACCGCAGATCGTGAAGAAGCGGCAGCGCCGCCTGAACGGGATCGATGAGATCGTGTTGTCGCTGACTGCCAAAGGCCTGACCACCGGTGAGGTCGCCGCGCACTTCGACGAGGTCTACGGCGCGAAGGTGTCCAAGGACACGATCTCCAGGATCACCGACAAGGTCGTCGGCGAGATGACCGAGTGGTGCGCCCGGCCACTGGAACGCGTATATCCGGTGATGTTCATCGACGCCATTCACGTGAAGATCCGCGATGGTCAGGTCACCAGCCGCCCGATCTACGTCGCCATCGGCGTCACCGTGACCGGCGAGCGGGACATCCTCGGGCTGTGGGCCGGCGACGGCGGTGAAGGCGCGAAGTTCTGGCTGCAGGTGCTGACCGAGATCAAGAACCGCGGCACCCAGGACGTGTGCATCGTGGTGTGCGACGGCTTGAAGGGGCTTCCCGAGGCGATCACCACCGTGTGGGAGCTCGCGATCGTGCAGACCTGCATCATCCACCTGCTGCGCAACACGTTCCGGTACGCCTCCCGCCGGTACTGGGACCAGATGTCACGCGAGCTCAAACCGGTCTACACCGCACCTTCGGAGGCCGCGGCCAAAGAACGCTGGAACGAGTTCGCCGCCAGCTGGGGGCAGCAGTACCCGGCCATCGTGCGGTTGTGGGAGAACGCCTGGTCGGAGTTTGTGCCGTTCCTGGACTACGACCAGGAGATCCGGCGGGTGATCTGCTCGACCAACGCGATCGAGTCGATCAACGCCCGCTACCGACGCGCGATCCGCGCCCGCGGACACTTCCCCACCGAACAGGCCGCCCTGAAGTGCCTCTACCTGGTGACCCGGTCGCTGGACCCGACCGGCCGAGGCCGGGCACGATGGGCCATGAGGTGGAAACCGGCCCTCAACGCGTTCGCGATCACGTTCGAAGGCCGCATCACACCAACCGGAAACTAGCCGATGCCAAGACCGGATCCACCGTTAATCAGACACACCCGGCAAAGAATCTGGGCGCTTCAGTACAGCGCGTGGTGGAACGGGCAGTGGCATGACTGGTTCCGGGTCGGCGCCGCGAAGTTCCCGGCGGGGACGCCCGTCGCGGCCCTGTCGCGGAAGCCGAACCAGATGGACCTGCATGTGCCGCCGACGAATGCGTGCATCATCCTGCCGTTTGTCGCCGGATCACGAGGTTGCCGCTGTCCAGGTGGCGATGGCTGTCTCGAAGCGTTCGAGTGCGTCGGCGAGTTCCTGCGGGCCGTGGGCGGCGGATGTGTACCAGATGCCGCGGCCTGTGACCCAGATGCCGTGGTCGACGAGGTGGTGGGAGAATCGGTCGTACTGGGCGAGGTCGAGCTGCTGCAACGATCTCCAGTCGGAGACTGCCGCGGCGCCGAAGGAGAGGTGGAACGCGGCGGGAAAGCCGTGGACGTTGAGGGTGTAGCCGTGGTCGGCGGCGATGCGGGGGAGTTGCCGCATGAGTGTCGTGCCGTGGTCGTGGATTCGTTCATAGGGAGGGTTGTCGCGCAGCTGGGCGAGAGTGGCGATGACGGCTGCGGAACCGATGGCGTTGCCGTTCAGGGTGCCGGAGTGGTTGACGCCGCTGGTGACGATGCGCTCCATGATGTCGCCGCGTCCGGCGAATGCTGCCACCGGAACTCCACCGGCCATGGCCTTTCCGTACGTGGCCAGGTCGGGAGTGATCTGGAAGGCTTCGGCGCCGCCGCCGAGGGCAAGCCGGAACCCCGTGATGACCTCGTCGAAGATGAGGAGGGCGTCGTGGTCGGTAGTGGTCCGTCGGAGGTGTTCGAGGTAGCCGGGCTGGGGCGGGATCGCGCCGGCATTGATCATCGCCGGTTCGGTGATAATCGCGGCGATGTCGTCGCCGTAGAGCTTGAAGGCGGCGTCGACGGCGCTGGTGTCGTTCCAGGGGATGACGATGGTGTGGTCCAGGTCACCGCGGAGCTGTCCGGCCGATGCCGGGCCCCAGCGGCCGTTGGTGGGTGCGAGGAGAACGTTGTCCAGCCATCCGTGGTACTGGCCCTCGAACCGCAGGATTCGGCTGCGGCCGGTGTGGGCACGGGCGAGGCGGATTGCGGCTTGGACGGCTTCGGTGCCGGTGACCGTGAAGCGGACCATGTCGGCCCAGCCGATCGTCGAGAGCAGTGTCTCGGCGGCTTCCAGTTCCAGGCGGTGCTGACCGCCGAAGATGATGCCGTCGCGGCTGGCCCGATCGACGGCGTCCAGCACCGGCGCCGGGGCATGACCGAGGAAGTTCGGGCCCTGGCCGAGAAGGTGGTCGACGTAGTCCTTGCCGTCCACGTCCCAGAGGCGCGCCCCCGCGGCCCGGGCGATGAATGTGCGCGGACCGGCCAGGCGGACGTTGGAATGCACGCCACCAGGCGTCGAGCTCTCGGCGCGGTCGAGGAGATCGGTCGAGGTCGTGAGAGTCATGATCCGTTCCGTCCGTGTCGGGTGGGCGTGGGCGACGTGCTGGAGTGGTGGAAGCCGACGATGAGCCGCGCGACGGCGCTGCTGATGGCCTGCAGGGCGACGGCGCCCACCTCGGGGTCGGCGTCCGCGGAGTCGTCCGAGCAGCCGGCGCTGGCGTGCCAGATATCCGGCCGGCGGATGGTCGCCGTGGTAGTCGCGAGCTCGGCTAGGGGTCGTGGGGCGCCCTCAGGTGGCGGTCGCCGCTCCAACCGCACCTGGCCGGGCGCGATGGCGAGCAGGCAGGACGTCTCGAAGCCACCGGCATGTCCCGGGACGGGGCCATCGACCGCGAGGTCCAGGGCGGCGAGCTCGTCGGCGGCGCAGGTCCAGTACGACGTGCCCGCGACGTGCAGATCGAGGCCGCGTTCGTACAGGAGCCGGTCTCCGACTGCCCGGACGGCGGCGTCGTTGCCGCCGTGGCCGTTGAGGAACAGCACCCGCCGGAATCCCGATGCGTGCAAGCTGGCGCCGATGTCGGTGAGAACCTCGAGGTAGGTGACCATCCCGAGGCTGACAGTTCCGCCGAACGGCAAGTGATGGTGGGCGAAGCCGAACGGCAGTGTGGGGGCGACGACGGCGGACGCGGCGGCTGCCGCTTCGGTCGCCGCTCGCTGGGCGATCTCGGACACGATGGCGGTGTCGGTGCAGACCGGTAGGTGTGGCCCATGCTGTTCGGTCGACCCGAGGGGGACTACCACCGTCGTGTCCGCCGCCATCGCGGCGAGGTCGTCACGGGTCAGGTGCTCCAACAGGACGGTGCTCACGCGTTGCCCGTCCTTCCCGCGTCGGAGGAACGCCGGGCCCGAGGCCGCCAGCCCAGGTCCGCCTCGGTGGCGGACCAATCCAGCGTGCGTCCGTCGGCGTCACCGGTCACGAGGTACGTGTGGAAGCCGGGCCGCGGATGCTCGAGCGCTGCGAGGTAGGCACTGGCGACGTCGCTGCCGGCGGTGACGACGTCGCGGAGGGGGGTATCGTCGGCCTGCCACTCGTCGTCGGGCATCGGACCGACCAGGCGCAGGGCGGTGATCGACATGCCGTTCCTGCGGGCGGCTGCGGCGCACACCTGCTCGCCGAGCCGTTTGGACAGGCCGTAGGTGTCGTCAGCGTCGGGCTCGGGACCCGCAGCGTGGTCAAGGGCCGTGTAGTCGGCGAACACCGAGGCCGAGCTCGTATGGACGATCTGCGTGATGCCGGCCTCCGCGGCCGCCCAGAGGGTCAGGTGGACGCCCGTGACGTTGACGTCGAAGTTCGACGCCGCCCACGCGGCGGTGGTGCCCCAGCCCTGTTTGGACCCCATGGCCAGATAGACGATCGCGTCCCGCTGGCGTACGGCGGCGCGCAGCGCGTCGGGGTCAGTCACACTGCCCGGTACGTACTCACCGAGCACCGGCTCCGGTGGCGGGACGATGTCGAACAGGAGCAACTCGTGCCGCTCGGCCAGCGCCGGCACGACCAGGCGGCCGACGTCCCCTGATCCTCCGATGACGAGGAGCCGCATGTCATGCCTCCGTCGTGGTGCTGAGTCGATCGAGCGCGCGCATCGTCGGCAACACGTCCTGGACGGTGCACTCTGGGCGGCGGCCGTGGACGATGGCGGTGAGAAAGTCCTCGTCCTGACGGGTCAACCCGGCCCGTTCCATCGCCGCCGCGCTGCCGCAGTCGGCGATGACGCCGTCGGGTGAGAGCAGGCGCGGGCCGTCGATCCGCAGCGTGATGCCCTCGGCGATGATCGTCAGGTCGCGGGCGGCGACCCGCGAGTGATACGACAAGGCGATGGTGGCGACACCGCCGCCCGGGGCGCACAGCACGATGCCGGCGTCCATCGGCCGGCCGCTACGTGGCCAGGCCGGGCCCAGCTGCCCGGTGACCGTGGCGTCGTCGGCCGCCAGCAACCACAGAGCAGCGTCGACCGTGTGTGCCCCGTGATGCCAGCGGACGTCGTCGGTCCAGGTCCGGCGCCGGCCAGCAACGCCGGTGTTCTCTTGGCGCAGCATCAGGGTGCGGGCGACGATGTGCCGGATTTCGAGCCGGCCCGCGTCGACGAGTTCACGAACCTGCCGGTACGGCGAGCAGTACCGCAATGTGTGGGCGACCGCGACCTGCAGGCCGGAGCGCACGGCCGCGTCGGCGACGGCCTCTGCTTCCGCCAGGCTCATGCCGACCGGGATCTCGGTCAGCACGTGCAGGCCCGCGTTCAGCGCGGCGATCGTCTGGGCGGCGTGCGTTTCGTTGGGCGAGGCGACGACGACGGCGTCGATACCGGGGTGTGCATACAATTCCTGGGCGCTGCCGTATGCCGTCGCGGTGCCAGCACCAGCGCCGGCGGTGTCCGCGAGCGCGGCGGCGCGCCCGTGGTCGGGATCCGCGACGCCGACGATCTCCGCGCCGGCGTCGCGCATGGCGATGGCATGCTGTTCGGCCATCGCGCCGGCGCCGACGATGCCGATTCTGGTCCTCATGGCGTGGTCCTGGGCCAGCCGAAGAGCTCCCGTGCCGCCCCGCCGAGGATCCACGTTCTGTCCGCGGCGGTCAGGTACGGCCGCTCGGTCACGTGCCGGACCGCGGCGGCGTAGTGGCCCGGCGCGGGATCGGGCTGGTTCCAGTCGCCGCCCCAGGTGATCCGGCGAGCACCGAACGCGGACACGACATCGCGGAGAAACGGATCAGCATCCGGATACGGATAGGTGGCGCCGCTATTGGCGTAGAAGCCGGACCACATCGTGTACACGTGCGCGCGGTCGGCGAGACCGAGGAACCGGTCGAAGTCCGCTCTGTCGGCCGCCGCGTCGGGATACTGGGTGAACCCAACATGCTCCAGCCGGATCCTCAGGTGGGGGAGCTCGTCGACGAGCTCGACGAAGGCCGGACGCGCGATGTCGGACAGCGGGCCACGAACGCTCGCCACCAGACCGTGGGTTGCGATCGCCCGCCACACCGCCAGCGGGTCGGCACCGGGCGACCTCGTCGACGCCCACAGCCGGACTCCGACGAAGGCGCCCGTGCGCGCGAGCCGGCCCACCTGCTCTACCGCACCCGGTGTGTCCTGCTCGACCATGGCGACCGCGGCGAACCGGTCCGGCGCGCCGGTGACGCACCTGGTGAGGTAGCTGTTGTCCGGGTTGCCCACGAACTGCACCAGCACCGCGTGTGTCACACCGGCACCAGCCATGGCCGGCACGTAGTCCTCGACCGGCGGATACTTCCACGGCCCCACGTGGACATGAGAATCGATGATCACGCTGGCCACTCCGTGATAGCCGTGGCCAGTGCCTGGGTGCCGCGGTCGCCGCCACGCTGCTGGCGCACCGTGTCGACCAGCTCGGTGACGAGTGTGGTGCCGGGGAGCTCGGTGTCGCCCGCGGCCTCGATCACCAGGCCGAGGTCCTTGCGGAGGTGATCGAGTTTGAATCCCGGTTCGAGGTCGCCCGCACGGAGGCGAGACCAGACGAAGTCGAACAGCGGCGATCCGGCCACGCCCGGGCGGACGGACTCCGAGACTCGCTCCAGGTCCAGCCCGCCGCTGCTCGCCAGCACGAACGCCTCGCAGGCCGCGAGGGTCACACCCGCGACGAGTGTCTGGTTGACCAGCTTCGCCAACTGCCCGGACCCGGCCGGGCCCTGGTGGACGACAGTGCCGGCGAATATGTCGAGCACCGGTCGAACTCGCCGCAGGCCATCGGCGTCGCCACCCACCATGACCGAGAGCGTGCCCGCCTGGGCGCCCGCCGGGCCGCCGCTGACGGGCGCGTCCAACACGGTCACGCCGCGTTCGGCACCTGCTTCAGCGAGCCGGCGTGCCAACGCCGGGGCCGATGTGGTCATGTCGATCACCACCGTCCCGGCCGCCGCGTTCGCCAGCACGCCGTCCTCGCTCAGGTAGACCTGCTCGACATCAGCGGGCGCCGAGACGATCGTAACGACGACGTCGGCGTCGCGGACGGTATCGGCGACGGTGCCCGCGGGCTTGGCGCCGGCCGCCGCCAGAGCGTCGGACCGGCCCGCCGTGCGTACGAAGGCCCTGACGTCGTGACCACCGGCGACGACGTGGCGCACCATGGGCATGCCCATGAGGCCGGTCCCGATCCAGCCGATCCGGAACGTGCTCGTGCTCACTACGCGCCCTCCACGTTGCTGTGGCCGTTCAAGAACGCCGCTTCGAACCGTTCGACGCGGACGGAGCTACGATCCACATCCTAGAGGAAGGACCTAGGACCTGGCCACGTATTGTTCTGTTCGTTCCGGAATGGCCTGTCAGTGAGCGACCTCGGCTGAAGTCGACGGCTGAAGTCCACGTGGCAGGACGTGGTCACCGGCGCCGGTCTCGGAGAGCCGTGGTGCCCTTTCGTTCGCGGCAGCGAGAGTGCGCATGGCTTAACCTAAGACCTATGTAGCCGATGGACTTCGCCGCCAGGGCAGATTCCGGATCAAAGCCACGCCGAGAAGGGCAACGATTGATGCAGCTGAACGACACGACGGGGCGCCCAGCAGAGACAATCGACCTCCGGGACGACCGTGTGACGTGGGGCGGGACGATCGAGGTGGAACACGGGCCAGGGTGGTCGCGGGGCTGGCGACTGCCGCTCAGCCGGATCGAGCTCTTCCCCGGTGATGGGCTGCGCAGCCGGGCGGCGATGCAGGCCGGCGTCCGGCTGGAATTCAGTACCGACGCGACAGTGATCAGTGGCTCGGCGACCGTCATGGACGAGGCCGACGCGACGATCGTCGATCTGGTCGTCAAAGGCACGTATCTGGCGTCGGCTCCCGTCCTCGGTGACGGCTCCTTCACCTTCACGGGACTGGCCCCCGTCATGAAAGAGGTGGAGCTGTGGTTGCCGCAGTACGGAGACGTCCGGCTCACGAGCCTGGCGGTGAACGCCGGTGCGGACGTCCGGCGGAGTCCCGACACAGACCGTCCCCGGTTGGTGACGTACGGCAGCTCCATCACGCAGTGCCGGGCCGCGGCGTCGCCGTCGAGAACGTGGCCGGCGCTCGTGGCAGCAGACCTGGGCATGGACCTGACCTGTCTGGGTTTCGGCAGCGAATGCCACGTGGATCCGATGATCGCTCGCCTCATCCGGGACCGGCCGGCCGACCTCGTCGTCACCTGCCTGGGGATCAACGTCTACGGTTCCGGCACGTTCACCGAGCGGTCGTTCCTCCCGGCCGTGCTGGGTTTCCTGAGCACCGTCCGAGACGGCCATCCCGGTACGCCGATCGTTGTGATCTCACCGATCGTCAGTCCGGATCGCGAAGCCGTGGCCGGACCCACCGGCATGACCTTGGCGGAGCTGAGGTCATATGTCGAGGAGGCCGTCGCCCTACTGGCGGAGCACGACGACGGCCTCCACCTGATCCGCGGGCTCGAGGCGTTCGGGCCGGACCAGGCGCATCTACTCCATGACGGCCTGCACCCCGGCCCCGACGGATACGTTCAGCTGGCCCGGTCAATTCTCGGCCGGTTGCGCGTAGTCCTCGACGGCGGCTGAACCGGCCCTCAGGAGGCCACGAAGATCGCTTCAGCGTCGTCGAACCAGACGTTGGCGCCCTCGGGGACTCCGGTCAGGACGGGGACGAACTGAGCGGTCGCCACGGCCCGCGCTGGGTCGGTGGGTGGGGCGAACTCCTCCACACTCGTGACCGGCCGCCAGGTGCCCTCAAGCGTTCTCAGCGCCAAGGATTCTCCGCGCACCGTTCCGACACGCTGGTTTGCGCTGTTGAAGAGGTTCAGGGCGAACTGGACGCTCGCCTCGCCCATGCCCGGATCGGCCTTCACCCAGAACTGCGATGCCAGGATCCCCGTCCCGACGGCGAGCGGCTGAATCGGTCCGCCACGCCCTACGGATACCGACTGCAACGACTTGTTCCCGGAGCGGGATTGTGTGGTGGAGATGCTGAACTCGCCTGTATCGGTGACCCAGGTCGCCCAGCCGGCGAAGTCGGCTTCGAAGCCGGGGTTCGTGAAGATGTTGGCATCCGGCGAAAGGGCCGCCGTGATCACGTTGACCAGTCGTGTGAAAGACGGATGATCGTCGCTGTGGGCGGAGAGCCATTGGGTGACCTCGCCCCCAGATGGTTCGTGTGTTCGCATGAAGGTGATCAGCGCCCACACCGAATAGTGGTTGTACGCCGAGAGGCCGGTGAGTCCACCGCGGGTGGGATCGAGCGGTTGGACCAGCACGGGGTCGGTTCTTGCCTCGGCCAGCCAATCCGCGCGGCGGGTGACAAGTGCCTCACGGACGGGAAGCTCGTCGCGGACGGATTGGGCGAGTTCGAGCGCGGCGGCTGTGTCCCCGGGGACGGGTACCGGCCGGGGATACAGGCGTGCCGTGATGTCGTAGTACTCGTGGGCCCTTGCGAGCGTCGTTGCGCGCTGTCGTTGGGCCGGCGGCGCCGTTTCGGCTGTGGCGACCACGTCGTCCATCAGAGACGCGGCTTGATCCAGGGTCGCGATGTCGACGCTGGAGAGGTAGCTGGGCGAGTCGAAGGGCTGATAGGTCCGGCGCCTGATGAACCATGGGCTCTGCGAGATCTGCGTCATCCAGACGTCTTCCCAGAGCCGGTAGTACGCGCTCAGCGACGCGGCGGCTTGATCGCCAACTGCCCGGCTGCACCATTCGTCGACCAGCGCGGTGACGTCGGCCCCGGGCTCCCAGAGCAGTCGCGAAACGACCCATGGCTTCGGGCCCTCACCCCAGTTGGGGTACAGCTCGCTGTAGTGATACCGCACGCCGACGTCGTGGCTTGTCGTGTAGACCTCACCCAGCAGCGACAGGTACATGCGAGGCACCGCGTACGGCGATCCGTAGAGGTAGTCGTAGGTGCCGAGCTCGGTGGCACGTTGCGACCACGCGAGCAGCTGGTCCTCCCGATACTGGCGCGTCACGGGGTCGACCCAGGCATAGCGATCCTCGGTGAGGAACGGGATCACCGACGGGTGGAGGTCGAAAGGCGGCGGCACTTCCAGCTCGTGGTAGGCGAGCAGGCCGAACTTCAGGTCCGGGTGCTGTGCGGTGACCCGTGACGTGACCTCGTTCACCCATCCGTAGTAGGTCTCCGGTATCGGCTTGCCGATCTCGTAGCTCGTGTAGGCGCCGTCGTTGACTCCCAGCGACACCGATCTGAGCGCCGGGTCCGCAGCTTTCATGGCGAGGATGTCGTCGACGACGATGTCAACGGTTTCAGGGTTGCTGAACGCAGGCTGCCAGCCGGTGACGACACCAGACGCGGGAACGATGCCGTTCGCGTACAGATCCGGCCGGTCGCCGTAGCGTGACACGGGGAAGAACGTGTGCAGGTTGTGATGGAACTCGACCGGCTTGTTGTAGTTGCCCTGGAGCCGATTGCGTTGCGCCCACTCGTACTGTGCCGGGTACGGGCCACCAGTCCCGGGCTCGGCCAAGAGCGGGCTGAACATACGCTGGGAGAAGGCTGGCCGGGAACGCACGATACGAGGTGAGACCGAGATGGTCGATCTCTGGGGTACGTCCTCCCCGATGGCCGTCGGCATGAGCCAGGCGACGCCGACATAGCGCTCCAAGAAGTTGTAGACGCCGTTGAGCGTTCCCCATTCGTTGGCTCCCCTGATGGTGATGGTTCCGTCGCACGGCGCGATGACGTACTCGTCGTCGACGGACCTCCTCAGGAGCCCTGATAGCGCTGAATGCGAACTCGGCCCGGCGAAGCCGACGTAGATGGCGGTGAGGCCACCCGGCAGCGCGTCGGACGGCAGGCTGGCGGTCGGCAGAGTGACGCCGGTCGACTTGGCGATGAAGGTGACGAGCTCGTCAGCGGCGTGCCGCACCGCATCGGTCGCGTCGTCTTCGGTGACGACCACCGCTCGAGCCTCACCGCCGTCCACGACAAGCAGGTCAACGGCGGAGGTCGCGGCAGCGGACGTGGTGGTAGCGAACACGAGTCCGCTCGCAGCTGCCGCGGCCCCTGCTCCGCCGATGGCGAGGGCCTGCCGGCGGGAGAAGAGGCGGGGGCCGGATCGTGGATCGAGCGACATCGAGTACCTCCGGTGGTCTAGCGGCCATGGGTCTGTTGACGATGTGGCGTCGTGGTGGTGGGACTCGTGCCGTCCGCACCTAGAAGGTCGTGGTAGACATAAGACCTAGGACTGATAGGCCCAGGACGCTATTGGGCGGATCCACGGCCGTCAAGGCCTGCGCGGCAACGGATTGCAACCGGTGGCAACGCTGAGGGATGGGCAGCAAGCCGGGTCCGGTGCGCTGTGCTGGGCCGCTCGTCAGGAGCGTGGCACTGATCGTCGACATCCTGAGCATCTGTGGCTGCTGGGGCCGCCGGCAGCTGGCGGGCTAGGAACCAACTTGAGACCTAGGTCTGATATGGTGACAACCTCTCAATGTCTTCGAGAAAGGCCCCGTATGCGTGTCACTGCAGTCCGGAAGTGGGTTGCGGAGTTCGGGTACTACAACGCGATCTATGTCCGGATCGAGACGGACGAGGGTGTTGTGGGGGAGTCCGAGGTGGCGATGCGCCGGCGGACCCGCACGGTCGCTGCCCTCATCGACGAGCTGGGCGAGTACCTAGTGGGGAAGGACGCGACCCGGATCGAGCAACATTTCGAGCGGATGTATCGCGACTCGTTCCTGGGCGGCACCCTGCTGACGATCGGCATCTCGGCGCTCGACATCGCCCTGTGGGATCTGAATGCGCGCGCGCTGGGCGTTCCGGTGCATCGCATGCTAGGCGGGAAGTTCCGCGACCGGGTACCGGTGTACACGCACGCCCGGGCCACCGAGACGCCGGAGCTGTTCGCCAAGGAGATCGCGGATCGGCTGGAGAGCGGGTTCACCGCGATCAAGACGACGCTGCCCGGCTTTTACACGAAGGTGTCGAGCGTGCACCACGACACGCCGGCGGCCATCCCCGCCCGGCAGACCGAGACCGAGCTCTTGCCGAACTCGATCTGGCCGCTGATCGCCGAGTACTTCGAGGCGGCCCGGGAGGTGACGGGTCCGGACGTGCATCTGATGCTGGACTGCCACGGCCGGCTGAACGTCGCGAACTCGATCCGGCTGGCCGAGACGCTCGCGCCGTACAGGCTTACGTTCATCGAGGAGCCGACGCCGCCGGAGCGCCCGGAGTGGCTGGTCGAGGTCGCGCGCCGGTCGTCCACGCCGATCGCCGCCGGTGAGCGTTGGGCGAGCCACTATGGCGCGTCGCCGTTCCTGGAGCAGCCGGCGGTGTCGGTCGCCCAGCCCGATGTCGTCTTCTGCGGAGGCATCACCGCGGCGAAGCGCATCGCGACACTCGCGGAGACGCATGGCGTGTCCATCGCTTTCCACAATCCGTTCGGACCCCTCGCCAGCGCGGCGACCTGGCAGCTGGCGGCGACGCTGCCGAACTTCCTCATCTCCGAGTCCATGATCACGCCACAACAGATGGTCTATTGGGATCGGTACACCGACGGGGCACCGCAGGTCTCCGGGGGAGAGTGGCTCGTCACCGACGAGCCGGGGCTCGGGCCACGATTGCGCGTCGACGACATCCTGAAGCACCCGTTCAAGCCGGAGTACGACCGCGGCGGCACGCGGTGAGCTCGCCCTTCACCGGCATCTGGCCGGCTCCGCTGACGATGTTCGACCTCGACGGCCGGCTGGACGAGGAGGCCATGGCGGCGCACTTCGACTGGCTCGTCACTGCTGGTGTGCACGGGCTGGTCGTCAACGGCACCAGCGCCGAGTTCATCGCGCTGACCGATGCGGAGCGGCGCCGGCTGCTCGAGATCGCGATCACGGTCAGCGCCGGCCGGGTGCCGGTCCTGGCCGGCACGGGCCACTATTCGACGGCGGCCACCATCGAGGCGACCCGGCACGCCGCGGACACCGGTGCGGCCGGCGCGCTGGTGGTGCTTCCGTACTTCCAGCGTCCCGCTCGGCCGGAGGTCCTGGACCACTACCGGGCGATCGCCGCGGCCGCCGGGGAGATCCCGCTCCTCGTGTACAACATTCCAGCCAATGCCGCGACGGCCGCGGTGTCGGTTCCGGACCTGGCAATGTTGTACCGCGAGGGCGTCGTCCGTGGCGTGAAGAGCACCGGGCCGGCGATACACCTGGTCAACGAGCTGCGCACGACGCTCGACGACGGGTTCCGGGTCCTCTACGGCGGTGCCACGGCCCCGGTGGAGGCACTGGCCGGCGGCGCGCACGGCTGGGTGAGCGGCCTGCTCAATGTCATTCCCGCCGAGGCAGTACGGATATGGGACGCGATGGGCCGCGGCGACGTCGAAGACGCGCGAGCCGAGTGGGCCCGGTTGTGGCCATACCGGAGGCTGCTGGTCGATCCACCGTTCCCGGACGCCAGCGACCTCGCCATCTACCGTGGCCTGCTGCGCATCTGGGGGCGTCCGGCCGGCTACTGTCGACCACCACTGCGCGACCTCGACGCCGACCAACTGGCGGAGCTGGAGAAGCTGGCCCGGCTGACGGCCGCCACGGTCGGGTCGAGTGCAAGGAGTCGGGGATGACGTTACGAGTGACCGGTGTCGAACGTTTTGTCGTCAACGTGCCGTTTCGGGAGCGGGTCAGGCCGTGGAACGAGCTGTTGGTGGCGAAGTGGGGCGTGATCGAGATCGTCAAGGTCACGACCAGTTCGAGGGGCATTGTCGGATACGGCGAGACCTTGGTGCATTACACCTGGGAGCAGGTGACCGACGCGGATGTGAACCGCGTGGTCGGCACGAACCCGGCCGAGCACCTGGCTGACGACTCATTGGGCGCAGGACTGCAGATGGCCCTGTACGACGTCGTCGGCCAGGCGCTGGAGGTGCCGATGTACCGGCTCCTCGGCGACCCTAAGATCCGCGACTGGTGCCCGATATCGTGGTGGAACACCAAGATGCCGCCCGGACTGCTCGCCCTCGAAGCGCGGGATGCGGTCGCCGAGGGCTACCTGGCCCACAAGATCAAGGCAAGGCCGTGGTTCGACGTGCGCGAACAGGTCGCCGCGATCAGCGACGTCGCCCCCGAGAACTATCTGATCGACATCGACTGGAACGGCATGCTGCGCAGTCCGGGAGAGGCACTGCCCGTGCTGCGTGAGCTGGACCAGTGGTCGCGGATCGGTCTGTTCGAGAGCCCGATCCGGCAGGACGACGTCATCGGCCATGCCCGTCTGCATGCTCAGTCGCCGCGGCCGCTGGCCGAGCACTTCCGCAAGGACCTCTTTCCGGTCTGGATGCGAGACGACTCGCTGGATGCCTTCGTGGTGTTCGGGGCAGGGGTCAGCGGCATGATGCGGCAGGGCCATCTCGCGGCGAGCTTCAACAAGAGTTTCTGGCTCCAGGTGGTCGGGACCGGGTTGACCACGGCCTTCACGCTGCATCTGGGTGCCGTGCTGAGCCATGCGACCTGGCCCATGGTCACCGGGATGAACACCGTGGCCGACGATCTGATCGTCGAGCCGATCGAGATCCGCAACGGCCTGGCACGGACCCCTGAAATGCCCGGGCTCGGGGTCGCCGTCGACGACGACGCGCTCGAGAGGTACCGCGTCGACACCTCCGAGGTGCCGGCCACGCCACGGCGGATCCTGGAGTTCGACATCGGCGACGGCCGGCGGCGGTACTACGCGGACATGCTCCAGCTATGGCGGGACTGCCGGGACGACCGGAACATGCCGGTGCAGCCGCGGCATGCGACGTTGACCCTGCGCGACGACAACCACTCGGTGGAGTTCGACCAGATCCACCAGCGGCTACAGCGTGCGCCGGTGTGGGACATGGATCTCGCGCTCCCGAACTGGGAATGAGTGGGTGACGGCGGCGCCGGCAGGACCACCTGGAGACTAGAGCCCTAAGTCTCACCTTGCGATAGGATGGCTGAGATCTCCGGGTGAAGGGTGATGTGCGTGGTAGCGCAGAGGGCTGGTGCGGCGAGTGTCGACGCGGAGGAAGCTCGAGGCCGCGGCGAGCGAGTCCTCATGGGCTCTAGCGTCGCGGACAAGATCACCGAGTATATCCGCCGAGAGTCGCTCGTCGAGGGTGATCCGCTGCCCTCCGAGTCCCGCCTCGCCGACGAGTACGGCGTCAGTCAGCGGGTCGTCCGGGACGCGCTGCGGCTGCTGAGTCAGCAGGGCGTGATCTGGACCCGCCAGGGCAAGCGCGCGGTGGTCAGTAGCCTGCGCCCGGTCGGAGTTCTCGGCTACTTTCAGCATGCGGTGGCTGGTGACTCGGAGGCGATCCACGAACTGCTGGAGCTCCGTCAGGCCATCGAGACCCGAGCGGCCGGGAGCGCTGCGCCGCGCCTGAGCGCCGAGGATCTCGCCAAACTGTCCGAAATTCTCGACCAGGCCGAGGCCGAGGACGTGACGTCCTCGTCGCGAGTCGATCTCGACCTCGCCTTTCACCGGTCCATCGTCCGGCATTCCGGCAACCGGTTCTTCGACGCGATCCTCGAAGTGCTCACCGCCACGCTCACCGAGGAGCGGCGGCGCGGCCAGGAGCTGACCGAGCACGCCGGCGGCACCCACGAGATCAGCGACCGCGAGCACCGGTCGATTCTGCGGGCGCTGGAGGCTCGAGACAGTTTCCTGGCCGAGCAGGCCATGCGCGCCCACCTCGAGCGGGTGCGGCAGACCTTCCAGGCCATGTGACCTGTCGCGCCGATCTCCGCCCCACACGGGGCGTGCGGACGATCAGGCGGTCACGTGGTCGCTCAGTTCGATCCAGCGTTGTTCCCGCATCGACCGGTCCGCGGCGAATCCGAGCAGATGCCCGGCGACGGAATCGTCGAGTGTGGTGGCGGAGATCGACGGATCTTTGTGCCGGACGATGTCGACGAAGTCCTCGACGAGCCGCATATCGCCGCCGCCATGCATCTCGCCCTTGATGTCGAAGCGGACGTGCTCCTCCGCGTACTCATGACCGGGCCTGGCGTCGAAGGTGCGCACGACGAAATGCCCATCCTCGAGAACGCCCTCGATCTCGCCTTTGGTGCCGACGATCTTGATGGTCCGGCACGGCTTGGCGGTGTTGCCGACGACGTTGAGGGTGGCGGTTGCCCCGTCGGTGAACTCCACCATGACCGATTGATGGTCGACGACCGTGTTGTCCGCATGCCACACGCAGCGGCCGAAAGGACTGTCGTTGCGCAGAGACGCCAGCTTGTCCTCGTAGGAGGGTTTGCCGTCCGGGCGTTCGATCGGTTGCCAGGCGTAGACGCCCCACAGGTCCTGGTCGATGTAGTTCTTGCGCGCCGAGTAGGGACAAGCGGACTCTATGGAGCAGTCGACCAGGCAGCGGGTCCCCGCGCCGGCAGGCGCCCGCTCGGCTCGGAAGTACGACCGGTCACCGAAGCTGGTGACCCGTCGCGGCGGGATCCCGCTCTTCATCCAGACCAAGAGGTCCAGGTCATGGCATGACTTCGCCATCAGCAGGGACGATCCGCTGACCTCCGCGTTGCCCCACTTGCCACGGACGAAGCCCACGGCCATGTGGTGGTAGCTCACATGCTCGGCCAGCTGCATGTTGATGATGTCGCCGATCTCACCGGCGGCGAGTCGCTCCTTGATCCGCACATAGAAGGGGGCGTAGCGCAGGACGTGGCAGATGAGCACTGTTCGGCCGTATCGGGTGGCTTCGCGCTGGAGGGCCATGACGTTTTCGGCGGACGTGCTGATGGGCTTCTCGAGCAAGAGGTCGTAGCCGCCCTTCAGTAAGGGAACGGCGGTCGCGAGATGAAGATCGTCCATCGTGGCGTTGATCGCGACGTCGGCGATCTTGCCGTGCGCGATGAGTTCGTCCACCGAGTCGAACCGGTGGGCGGCCGGCACGCCGAAGCGTCTGGCGGCCTCGCTCTGCCGGAGGGGGTTGGGATCGACTACTCCGACGATCGCGAGGTCGTCGGGCGCAGTCGTGGCGTACGTGGCGTAATGCAAGCCTCTGTGCCCGGCACCGACGATCACCGCCCGCAGCGGGCCGGTCGGCAAGCTCGACTCCGGCGGCCGGCGATAGGCGGTGAGTTCATTAGACATCGAAGGCTCCACTTCGGTTGGCAGATGACTGCGCCATGTCTGAACGGACAAAAGGTAGGTCCTATGTTAGCGGATGGCTCCGCCAAAATAGAGCGCAAGCACACTGAGAGTGGCGCCTGGTCGAGGACCTAGGACCCTTGACGTATCTAGAGCTCGCCCACATACTCGGGGATCGGCACGTACCAACGTGCCTCGGATCGATCGTGGGAGGTTGGGATGGAAGCCGACGCTCAGGGCAGAAGTCGACCATCGCGCAGAAGCGTCCTGGTAGCCGGAGGCGTCGGCCTGGCCGCAAGTGGCCTGTTGGCGGGTGAGGCATTCGGAGCGGTACGCGACTCGAGCCGGAGTGCCGCCGCGCTCACCATCGTCGACGGCGGGCTGGCGTACGCAGTCGTGGTGGTGCACAGTGGCGCCTCCGCAGAGGTTCAGGAGGCAGCCGCGGAGTTGGTGTCATACGTCGAGAAGTCGACGGGCGTGACATTGCCGGCTGTTCGCTACCCGGACGAGCCGGTCCCGGAGGGTATGGTCAAGATCTACGTGGGCTTCACCGCTCCGGGCGCACATCCGTTGGGCCGGAGACTGCCTGAGCGAATTCGTCATGACGGCTTCTGCATTCTTCCCGCCGACGATTCGATCACCATTCTCGGATCGAGCGACTCACCTGACCTCGGCACTCGCAACGGGGTCAGGGCGTTCTTGGCGCGGTACCTGGACGTGGCTTGGCTGATGCCCACGGAGGTGGGCGACGATGTCCCCGAGCGGGACAGCGTGGTGGTGTCGTTGCGGCCGGTCCACGACGAGCCGGCCTTCGCGCAGCGCGTGTTCAGTCCGCTGAGCAGAGACGATGGGCCATATACCGAGCAGTATCTGTGGGCGCGAAGAAACGGGTTGCAGGCTAGTGTCGGCGATGGGCGTCCTGATTACTTCATCGCCTTCCATCACAACCTCTACAGCTTGTTCCCGGTCGACGAGTTCGGCGAAACCCATCCCGAGTTCTACCCGAACGGAAAGCCGCCTCCGCCCGGAAGTCATGCGGGGTGGCAACCCGTGTTCTCCGAGCCCGGGACGATTCCGGTCGCGGTCGAGAAGATCAAGCAGCACTTTCGGGACAATCCGGCGTCCGCCTCGTTCTCCTTGGGGGTCAACGACAGCGGCGGATTCGCCGAGGTAGATCCTGTGGAGCCCTACTACAGCTGGGTGAACGAGGTCGTGACGCAGGTGACGGCAGAGTTCCCGGACAAATGGTTCGGCCTGCTGGCGTACGTGCAGCTGGAGGAGCCGCCGCCGTTCGCCCTGCACCCGCGCGTCGTTCCGTTCTTCACCCAGGACCGACTGGTCTGGGCCGACGCGACGGCGAAGGCCGACGCCCAGGCCAAGTTGGATGTGTGGGCTGGGATCACGTCCCAGCTCGGGTTCTACGACTACCTCTACGGATGCCCATACGTCGTACCGCGGGTCACTCCCCACCTCGGTCAGGAGGTCTACACCTATGCGAAGGAGATCGGCGTCATCGCTCACTACGCCGAGCTCTATCCGAACTGGGGAGAAGGCCCGAAGCCGTGGCTGCGGGCGAAGCTGCTGTGGAACCCTGCGCAGGACGTCGACGCCCTGCTTGACGAGTGGTGTATCCGGGCGGTGGGAGCCGAAGCCGCGCCACATCTTCGGGAGTATTACGCGAACTGGGAGAGCTTTTGGACCGAGCGGGCGGTGGCCACCGCGTGGTTCAACCCCAGTGCCACCTTTCAGGCGTTCGGTGACGCCTCCTACCTCGAGGCGGTCACCGATGCCGACATCGCCGAGAGCCGTCGTCTCATCGACGAGGTCGTCACACGAGCGGTCACCGCGCCGCAGCGCACACGTGCGGAGAAGCTCGCCCGAGCCCACGAGTACTACGACCTCAGCGCGCGGACATACCCACGCGCCGTCCCCGCGCCGGCCGACTCGGCGGCCGCGGTGACCTTGCTCGAGACCATCGAGGACACCTGGGAGGAGCGCCAACAGCTGGCTGAGCGCCGGTTGGACCTGATCGACGAGTACGACAGCGACCCCGTGCTGGCACACGTGTGGAAGCCGTCGGCCGTCGGCCTGCTATGGGGAGGCTGGAACAAGTCGGAGTTCTGGGGGCTCGCCGACTACCTGCGCGATCACGAGCCGTCGGGTGGGGCAGCAACAAGCTGGCTGGAAGCTCGCGCCGGGTCGGAAGGGGCCAGTCAGTTCACGCAGTTCGCGCAGCTGTTGTTGGGTCTGCGGGCGGGGACGTTGTCTACGCTCACGCAGAACTGGTCGTTTGAAGACGGGCTCGGGCAACCGCCCGGCTGGAGCCTCTGGATTGCTCGGCTCGGCGCGAACGCCCGGTTCAGTGCGCAGGCGGGGGTAGCACACACCGGCACTGCCAGCGTGAACGCGCGAGCCATCGGCCGCGGCGGCCCGAACCAGGTGATCCAAGTCGTGCCCGGCCTCCTCGCCACCCGGGCACACGTGCTCGCCCCTAGCGGTACCGAGTGGCGAGGCACGGTGGGCGTCACGATGAATCTGCGGGACGAAGCCGGCACGCAGATCGGCCAGTTCCGCGGACCCATCATGCCCGTGGCGCCGCGAGCCGGAGCATGGTTCACCGTCGACAGCATCGATGTCGTTCCGGAGGATATCGACGGGCGGGCGGTCAAGGCGGTCCAGTACGTCCTCGTCATCGACGGCTTTCAGGACGACCCCGGATTCTTGTACATCGACGACATCGTCGCGTATCAGGCGCCGGCGTTCTAAGTCCGGGCGTCGTCAGGTGTCTGAATGGTTCGGCCGCCGACGAAGAGTCTTGACCTAGGACCTCAGTTCGGCCATGATGTGGGTCACCCCGAGGCGCCGGAACGCTACCGATGCGTCTTCCCTGCCTGTTGAAGCCAGGAGGTTCCGAGTTTGAACGTAGCGCCTGTACCTCCACCGTGGACTCGTGCCTTGTCGTGTACACCGATGGCCGCTCGTGATCACCGAGCCGGCGCGGATGGTGGGTGAACCGTGTTGGGATTCGTGGGTCGTCGGCTGGTTCGGCTGGTGGTGTCGTTGGTCGTGGTTTCGATCATCACGTTCGGCCTGCTGCAGTTGGTTCCGGGTTCGTTCTCGGAGCTGGCCGACGTGGGGTCGACTGCGCTGGGCGACTCGGCGGACAGCGGGACGGGTCTGGCAGGTCGCTACGGCGACGATGTGCCGGCATGGCAGCAGTACCTGCAATTCATGCAGGGCGTTGCGACCTGGGATATGGGGCCGACGTTCAAATACCCGCAATCGTCGGTGGAGGGACTGATAGCTGAGGCGTTCCCGGTCTCGCTGTCGCTGGCTGTGCCCGCCACGCTGCTCACGCTGATGGTGGCGATTCCGATCGGGATGCTGGCAGCGGTCAAGAAGGACAAGCTGGCCGACTACGGTTCGATCTTCACCCTCACCACGATCCAGGCGCTGCCTGGATACCTGTTCGCGTTGATGCTGGTACTGGTCTTCTCAGTGGGGCTGGGGTGGTTGCCGGTTCGGGGCTGGGCCGGGCCGGAGTACCTGATCGTTCCGGTCGTGGCGTTGGCGGTGCAGCCGACGGCGATGCTCGCAAGGTACGTGCGCTCGTCGATGTTGGAGGCGCTCCGCGACGACTACGTGGTCGCTGCCATGGCGAAGGGCGGAACGAAGCGGACCGTTCTGGTGTGCCACGTACTGCGAAACTCCTTGATTCCGTTGGTGACCGTCGTCGGACCGCTGTTCGCGGCCCTGGCAACCGGGACCGTGTTCGTGGAGGTCCTGCTGGGCATCCCTGGGCTCGGCCGGCTGTTCACGCTCGCGGCGCGGACACGGGACATGCCGTTGCTGATGGGGACGACGTTGTTCTTCGCGTTGATCCTGATGTTGATCAACCTGATCGTCGATGTCACCTACGGTCTGTTGGACCCTCGGATCGCGCACGAACAGCGCAAGGGTGGCGGCTGGCGGCGGTCGCGTCGCCCGGGGCTGCTGGGAGGCGCGCGCGGACTCCGGCCTATGCGTGGCCGCGATGACGATCCGGGCGGTGGGGCCGGTTCTTACGGTGACCGAGGTGCGTCGAATGTGGGGGTGTCGGCATGAGCGCGGCAACGGCCACGCCGAACCAGAATTCTCCGATCGGCACGCCTGCCACTCCGGCCAGAGCGCAGAGCGAGTTGGGGCGGGGTTGGGCGCGGTTCAGACGAAACAGGCTGGCGTTGGGCAGCCTGGTCTTCGTCGGTGTCCTCGTGGTGGTGGCGGTGGCGGCGCCCTGGTTGGCGCCGTACTCCTACACCGAGCAGGACCTCACTCAGCGTCTGCTGTCGCCGCTCAGTGACGGGCACCTGCTCGGCACCGACCAGCTGGGCCGTGATGTCCTGTCGCGGTTGCTGTTCTCGTTGCGAACCGCATTGATGATCGGTTTCGCTGCCGAACTGGTCGCGCTGCTGGTCGCGCTGGCGATCGGGTTGTGGGCCGGATGGCGCGGCGGGAGGGCCGAGTCACTGCTGATGTCGTTCACCGACGTGATGTACGCGTTCCCGAGCTACCTGTTCTCTGTCCTGCTCGTCGTGGTCATGGGCCGGTCGGTGTTCGCGATCATCCTCGCGATCGGGATCGCCGGGTGGGTCACCCAGGCCCGTCTGGTCCGCGCTCAGGTGCTGAAGATCAAGACGTTCGAGTACGTCGAGGCGGCCCGATCGATCGGCACCGGTGGGTTCGCCATCACTGTCCGGCACATCCTCCCGAACGCTGTCGGTCCGCTGCTGGTGACCACCAGTTTCGGGATCCCGGGAGCGATCATCGCCGAGTCCGGCCTCGCTCTGATGGGTCTCGGTGTCGCGCCACCCACGCCGTCGTGGGGCGGGATGATCGTCGAGGGCTATACCTACGTCCTCGCCCACCCGTTCCTGATCGCCGCACCCCTCGTCTTGTTCAGCCTGACCATGCTCGCGTTCACCTGGATGGGTGACGGCCTGCGTGACGCGTTCGACTCCAGTGAGGAGGACCACGCATGACGGCCGCCGCCCGTGACGACACAGCGTTCCCGAGCCCTGCCACAGAGCCGGGGCTCGCCCGGCCCCTGCTATCCGTGCGCGACCTCCGGGTGACGTTCATGCATCCTCGCGGTGGTGACTCGTCGACGGTCGTCGACGGACTGAACCTCGACGTGCGGCACGGTGGGTCGCTCGCCATCGTCGGCGAGTCCGGATCGGGCAAGACCGTGTCCATGCGTGCACTGCTCCGCGTGCTTCCCGAGACCGCACATGTCACCGGCCGCGCCATGCTCGGTGAACGGGAGCTGATCTCCCTGCCGGACGCCGAGCTGCGAGCCATTCGCGGTGCACGGATCGGGATGGTCTTCCAGAACGCCATGTCAGCGCTCAACCCGACGCGCACGCTGAAGGTTCAGCTCACCGAGCACCTGCGCTGGCACGGCATCACCAGCCGCAAGGAGGCCGTTCGCCGGGCGGTCGAGGCGCTCGACCGGGTCGGCATCCCCGAACCGGCCAAGCGGCTGCGGATGTACCCGTTCCAGCTTTCCGGTGGTCAGCGCCAGCGCGCGATGATCGCGATGGCCATCGTCGCGCAGCCGGAGCTACTGATCGCCGACGAACCCACTACGGCACTGGACGTCACCGTCCAACGTCAGGTGCTCGACCTGCTCCGGGACCTGCGCCGTGACGGACTCGCGCTCGTCATGATCACACATGACCTCGGCGTCGCCCGGTACCTCTGCGACGACATCGTCGTCATGCGCCACGGTCAGGTGGTCGAGACCGCGGCCATGGGCGCGTTCATCACGAACCCGCGGCACGAGTATTCGCAACAGCTTCTGAACGCCGCGCTCGACGTCACGACGCCGGAGCACGGCGGCGAGGCCGATGGCGCGTCGGCCACAGCGGATGCCACGCCTGCGACCCCGCCCCATGATCGTGGCGTTCGCGACCTCATGACGGTCTGCGACCTCGTCAAGGTCTTTCACGGCCGGGGAGGTGACGTCGCCGCGGTCAGCAACGTGGAACTGACCGTTGCAGCGGGTGAGAACGTCGGCATCGTCGGGGAGTCCGGCTCGGGCAAGTCCACGCTCGCCCGGCTGATCACCCGTTTGATCGAGCCGTCCTCCGGCACGGTGACGTTCGACGGCGCCGACGTGCTCAGCTTGACCGGTCCTGAGCTGAAAACATGGCGCCGCCGGGTCCAAATGGTGTTCCAGAACCCCTACGCGTCATTACTGCCACACCTGACCGTGGCCGCGAACGTCCTGGAACCCCTCCGCGTGCACCGGGTGGGCACGCAGGCGACGCGCCGCGCTCGCGCGATCGAACTCCTGGACCTGGTCGGCATTCCGCGGTCTCGGATTGATCACTACCCCCGGCAGTTCTCCGGCGGGCAACAGCAACGCATCGCGATCGCCCGTGCTCTGGCCCTGGAACCCGACCTTCTGGTGTGCGACGAGCCCACCTCGGCCCTCGATGTCTCCATCCAGGCGCAGATCCTTGAGCTGCTCCAGCGCCTCCAGGGCGAGCTGGGCCTGTCGATGCTGTTCATCACCCACAACCTCGCTGTCGCACAACGCCTGTGTAATCGAATCGTCGTGATGGCGAGCGGGCGGATCATGGAAGCCGCTCCCACCGCCGATCTGTTCACCGCCCCCCAGCACCCCTATACCCAGGCGATGCTGGCCGCGGTCTTGCCCATCCACGGACGGCCCGGTGCACCCACCACCGTGGGGCTCACCGACCGCGCCGCCACGGACACGACTGGAGACTTGGTCGAAGTCAGTCCTGGTCATTGGGTCCGCACCTCCAACCAACGGCAGCCAACAGCCGCTCCGGCAACGTCAGGTCAAGGAGTCCACCGATGACGCGCACTACCCGCACCATCATCGACGAAGCGCCGCAACTCATGCGGCGGCGTACCTTCCTCGCCGCGACGCTCGCGACCGCCGCGGGAGTGGCCACCGGTTGTGGCTTCTCCGGCGGCGGCGACGACGGCACCGAGGAGAGCGGCGACGAGGAAGGCGGCGGGGGCCAGCGTGGCGGCACGTTGCGGCAGTCGATGCTGCCAGTCACCCAACTCGACCCCGCCATCAACGGGAACTCCTCGTTCGGGCAGATCATCATGATCGGCCTGTGGGAGGGGCTGGTGGTCATCGACGCCGACGATCCCAGTCAGGTCCTCCCCGGTGCGGCGCAGTCGTGGGATGTGTCCGACGACGGCCTGGTGTACACGTTCCACCTCCGCCCGGAAGCCACCTGGTCCAACGGGGACCCGGTGACCGCGGCGGACTTCGAGTGGAACTGGAAGCGGATCCTCACTCCAGGGATCGCCGGGGAGAACGCACCGTCCTACAACCCGGGCGTCGTTCAGGTGGCGGGCGCGGCTGCCTATATGGCGGGTGAGAGCGACGATTTCGCCACCGTCGGTGCCAAGGCCGTCGACGACGGCACCTTCGAGCTCACCCTCGAGCGGCCCAACGCCGATCTGCTCATTCACCTGGCCGGCTTCTGGGCGCTGCCGCTGCATCCGCCCACGGTGGAGGAGCTCGGTGATGCGTGGCTGGACCCGGCGGGTTGGGTCAGCAACGGCGCGTACGTCCTGGACGACTTCAGAGTGAACCAGGGTGCCGTACTGATCCCGAACGAGGAGTACTGGGACGCCGAGAGCTACTTCATCGACCGGTGGGAGGTGACCTTCAACGACGGTGGCACCACTGCGGACCTGCTGGCCTACCAACAGGGCGAGATCGACATCACCGGCCGTATCGAGGACGACCTCGAAGCCGTCACCACGTCCGACGTCGCCGACCAACTCCTGACGTCGCCCACCAACCAGGTCCGCCGGTTGATCGTCATGAACAGCCACCATCCAGCCTTGCACGACGTCCGCGTTCGCCATGCACTCGCCTTGGCCATCGACCGCGAGGCACTCGCCGGCGTCGCCGCGCCGGCCGTGGCCGGCAACTCTCTCGTTCCCACCGCCGTGACGGGGCACGAGGGAGTTCCCGGTATTGAGTTCGACGTCCAGCAGGCCAAGGATCTGCTCAATGCCGCCGGCTACCCCGATGGCGAGGGCATGCCCACCATCACCTTGCTCGACTTCCAGAACAGCCCCTGGGTCGAGGCCATCGCCCAGATGTGGCGGGACAACCTCGGCATCGAGGCCGAGCTGGATATCGTGGAGGTGGGTGTCTACGCGGAGAAGCGGAACCAGGTGCACGGCGAGGACTACACCGGGTTCTACGTGCAGAACGGCGCGATCAACCCGCCCACCCTACTGGCCACGGCCCAGCAGATCATTCCTGCGGCGCCCGTCATCAACAACACGAACCTCATACCCGCCGATATCGCGGAGGACGTGCTCGCCGCGGCGGAGGGTGGGGCGTCTCCGGCCGACCAGTTCGCGATCATCGACCAGAACCGTCCCCCTGAGCTTCAGGCGTGCGTCGATCTCGTCCGGGCCGCCTTGGCCGAGACCGACCTCGACGCCCAGAACGACCTGGCAGTTCAAGCGGCTACGGCCTGGAACGAGACCTACGCCCTCATCCCGGTGCTCTGGGGCGGTTACAACCTCTTGGTCAAGCCCAGGATCCAGAGCCTCAAGCCCTGGTACTACGCGACAGTCTTCACCACAAAGGGCGTCACGATCAGCGACTAGCGCCAAACCCGTCGAGGAGTCCGATCTCGCGACGTGGGCCGCCCGGGGTTGACGGCCCACCTCGCGGGTGACCGAACCGTGAACCAGGAGTCTGTCTCATCTCATGCGATACGAAGAGTTCACTTCGGACATCGTGGTCGTCGGCGGTGGGCTGGCGGGATGCTGTGCGGCCATCGCTGCGGCTCGCCAGGGCGCGACCGTTGCCTTGGTCCAGAACCGGCCGGTGCTCGGCGGCAACTCGTCGAGCGAGGTGCGAGTTTGGGCCTGTGGTGCGACCGCGCACGGAAATCAGCACCATGCGCGCGAAACTGGGATCGTCGGTGAAATGCTGGTCGAGAACCAGTTCCGCAACATCGATGGGAATCCGTATTACTGGGACCTCGTCGTCTTGGAAGCCGTCCGGGCCGAACCCAATCTCACACTATTTCTCAACACCGATGTGCGGACCGTCGATGCCGTGGGACCCGATGACGACAGGTTCATCCGTTCGGTCACCGGCTGGATGGTGGGTTCAGAGCGGGAGATCAAGTTTCGCGCGTCGTCGTTCATCGATTGCAGCGGTGACGGGCTGGTGGGTCATCTGGCCGGGGCACGCTACCGCACCGGATGTGAGGGCGCGGACGAGTACGGCGAGTCCTGGGCCGTGGACGTCGCCAATGACAACACACTGGGCAGCACGATCCTGTTCTACTCCAAGGACGTCGGCCATCCCGTGAAGTACGTGCCACCCAGCTTCGCCAGAGACATCACCGCCACATCCATACCGGAGCGGCGCGTCATCCGGGAGGACCTCAACGGGTGCTCTTACTGGTGGATCGAGTGGGGTGGCGAGAAGGACGTCGTGCACGACAACGAGGAGATCCGCGACGAACTGCAAGCGGCGATCTACGGAATCTGGGACTACATCAAGAACTCGGGCACATTCGACGCTGACAACCTGACGTTGGAATGGGTGGGATCGGTGCCCGGGAAGCGCGAGTACAGACGTTTCATCGGCGATTACACGATGACACAGCATGACATCCTGGAACAGCCGTCGCAGCCGGACAACGTCGGTTTCGGGGGCTGGCCGATCGACCTACACCCTCCGGGTGGCATGTACGCGACGGAGAAGGGTTCGCGGCACTGGCATCCCGACGGCTGTTATGAGATCCCACTGCGGAGCCTCTATTCGCAGAACGTCCGCAATATGTGGATGGCCGGGCGCAACATGAGCTGCAGCCACGTTGCCTTCGGGAGTACCCGGGTGATGCTCACCTGCGGAGTTGCCGGGGAGGCTGCGGGTACCGGCGCGGCGCTCGCGCTCCAGACCCGGACGACCCCGCGAGAACTCGTCGCCTCGCACCTGACGACAGTGCGCAACACGATGGTGCGTGCAGACGCCTCCATCCTGGGCGTGGCCAATACCGACCCGGACGACCTGGCCCGGACGGCGACAGTGACCGGCTCTTCCACCCTCCGCGCCTTGGCCGTGGAGGACTCGATGGGCGCCATGCCGCTCGAGGCCGATCTCGGGATGGTCTTTCCGGTGAATCCCTCGGTCGACTACGTCGAGCTGCTGGTCGACGCGACTGCGGAAACAGAGCTGACTGTAGAGCTGTACAACACGGGGAAACCGCAGTGCTACCTCCCCCGCGATCTGGAGATCTCGGCTCGAGCGCCAGTGGCAGCGGGTCAGAAGCAGTGGGTGAGGTTTGATCTCCCCTGGGCACCAGAAATTCCGCGGAACGCATTTCTGATGATCCGGAAGAACCCGCGAGTGGCATTGCACCAGGCGTCCTATGCCGAGCCCGGGACGATCTTCTTCTTGCACCGCGACCCGCCGGCGGATGAGGAGTACCTGGAGCAATGGCGAGAGTGGAAGTATGCGCTCCATCGGCAGGGCATCTGCTACCGGGTGGGGCCGCGGACGAATGCGTACGCCGCCGAGCTCATTGTCGGCGGATACGCGCGGCCGTTCGGCGGGCCGCAGATGTGGGTGTCGGAGTGGCTTGCATGGGATGAGAACCCGTGGGTCGAACTCACCTGGCCGGAGCCGGTCACGTTCGCGGAGATCGCCCTCGTCTTGGATGACGAGGTTCACGAAGACCTCATCAACCTTCATGCTTTCCGGACGCCCTTCGAGGTCCTTCCCGGCCTCATTCGCGACTATCGCGTCGAGGCCACCGTCGACGGCACCTGGACCGAGATCGTGTCCGTCATGGGCAACCGCCGTCGCCATCGCGTCCACGGCCTCGATCGTCCGGTCACGACTGACCGACTCAGGATCACCATGACAGCCACCAACGGCGCCCCGCGCGCCCACCTTGTTGCCGCTCGCGTCTATCGCGATCGGGCTGGCCGGCGCCGGGCCTTCCAAGAGAGGTCTCATGATGCCCGCTGAGCGTCGCCTTGCCGAGATTCTGCCGACTCGGCCGGCGCCGGTGGACGCGGCGGCGCTCATCGAGGGCGTGGTCGTCGACGACGGGGTCGCGTACGTGTCCGGTGTCGTCGCGTTCAACGGCGCCGACGGACCCCGGACGGGGAAGGTCGGTGCCGACCTCACGGTCGAGGAGGCGTCCGCCGAGGCCGGGCAAGCCGTGGCGAACGCCCTGTACCGGCTGATCGCGGCGCTGGGGTCGTTGGACCGGGTCGAGCGGGTGCTGAAGCTGACGGTGTTCGTCAACGCGACGGAGTCACTGACCGAGCAGCCGGAGGTCGCCGACGGTGGCAGCCGCGTGCTGCTGCACGTCCTGGGGGAGCGGGGGCGCCACGCGCGGTCGGCCGTGGGTGTCGCGAGCCTTCCGCTGGGCGCGTCCGTCGAGATCGAAATGGTTGTGAGGGTCGCGTCCTGATGCGGCTGGCCGCTGTTGGGTTCGGCCACGAGGCGAACTCGTTCGCGCCGGCGCGGGCGACCCTGAACGCCTGGCGGGCCGAGGGCATCCTGGAAGGCGCCGAGATCAGAGCGCGGCACCGTACGGCCGAATCGATCCCGTCCGGGTTCTTCGCGTACGAGGCGGAGCAGCCCGGCGTCGAGGTCGTGCCACTGGTGTACGCGTGGATCACCCCCACAGGTGCCAGCACGGCGGAGGCGTTCGAGCACCTGACCGGCCGGATGATCGGCGCACTGCGGGCAGGTGGGCCGTGGGACGGCGTGCTCCTGCCCCAGCACGGTGCTGCCGTCGCGGACGGGTTCCCGGACGCCGACGGCGAGTTCGTCCGCCGCGTCCGCGCCGCCGTGGGTCCGCAGGTGCCGATCGGGATGACGCTCGACCTGCACGCGAACGTCTCGGACCTCATGGTCGCCCATGCCGACGTCATCACCGTGTATCAGACGAACCCGCACGTCGACGCCGCCGCGCAGGGTCTGGCGTGCGCCCGGCTGATCGGACGTACCGCCCGGGGCGAGATCAGCCCGGCGATCGCATTGGCCGCCCCGCCGTTGGCGATCAACATCATTGCGCAGGGCACCGCCGAGGAGCCAATGGCCGGACTTCTCGCGCTCGCCCGGCAGGCGGAGCGACGGCGGGGTGTCTTGTCCGTCAGCGTCGTGGAGGGGTTCCCGTATGCCGATGTGCCCGAGATGGGCGTGAGCGTCGTGGCGGTCACGGACAATCAGCCTGACCTGGCCGCCGAGATCGCCGCGGACGTCGCTGGTGCGGCGTGGGCGTCGCGAGGAGACATGGTCGGTGACGCCCTCGGTATCGACGACGCGCTGCGTCAGGCGGCTGCCGAGCCCGGCGGGCCCGTCGTGCTGCTCGACATGGGAGACAACGTCGGTGGCGGCAGCCCCGGCGACTCCACGCATCTCCTTCACGCCGCCCGGCGGTTGGGGATCACCGGCGTCGCCGTGTCGCTCTACGACGAGGTCGCGGTCGCCGCCTGCCATGCGGCCGGCGTCGGCGGCCGGGTCGGGGTGGCCGTCGGCGGGCGGACTGACGACCGGCACGGAACGCCCCTCCCCGTCACCGGGGAGGTGATCGCGCTGTCCGACGGCCGGTTCGAGGACTCGACGCCGACCCATGGCGGAGCCAGGTTCTTCGATCTCGGGCCCACCGCCGGTATCCATACCGACGACGGCCTCCTGCTCGCTGTGCATGCCCGTCCGGCCGCGACCCACAGTCAGGTACAGTTCCGCATCGCCGGTATCGAGCCACGAGAGGTGAGGATCATCGCAGCCAAAGGGGTTCACTCCCCGAGAGCTGGGTTCGAGCCGATCGCCAGCCGGCTGATCTGGGTCAACACGCCCGGCGCCACGAGCGCCGACCTGGCCACGCTCGGCTACCGCCTCCGCCGCAAGCCGATGTTCCCGTTCGAACCGGACACCGCCTGGGCGCCGCGATGACCGCCGCGGCATGCTCCCTGCGGGAAGTCGGCCTCGACGGCGACCGAGTCCTGGTCGTCGAGGACGGCGAGATCCGGATGTCGATCAACGTCGACCATGGCGCGCACATCTTCGAGCTCGCCGACCTCCGCAGCGGGACGAACCTCCTGTACGAGGATCCGGACGGCTCACGTCACTACCGGGTGGGCGGCTGGTACGAGCTGTTCCCCAACGCCGGCAGCCCCTGCGTCGTGGACGGGAGCAGCCTCAGCTGGCACGGTGACATCCAGCACCGGCCGTGGTCGTGGACGGTCCGCGCGTCCGGTCCGGAACGGATCGTGGTCGAGTTCGCCGCGCGAAGCCACGATCTGCCGTTCGCGATCCGCCGGACCGTCGAGCTGGCCGGGGACGGCGATGTGCGCATCAGCGAGACGATCACGAACCTGTCCGACCGGGGGCTGCACTACTCGTGGGGGCACCACGTCACGTTCGGAGCGGTGATGATGGGCCCGGGCTGCCGGATCGACGTGCCCGACGCCGAGTTCTCCGCCGAGCCCCGAGACAACCCGTCGGCGCCCTACGCCCCCGGCGCGCGGGGCACGGTCGATGCACTGCCCGGCCGGGACGGCGGCACCGTCGACCTCACCAGGTTCCCGGGCCGGCCGTTCAGCATGATGCTGTTCGCCGATCGCCTGCCTCAGCATCGATGCGGCATCTGGTCCGACGAGCTGCGGACCGGCATCGAGCTGGAATGGGACGGTGACGCGTTTCCGGCGCTGTGGATCTGGGCCACGGACAAGGGCAGCGAGTCGCTCCCCGATGTGGTGGCGTGCGCGCTGGAACCACAGAGCTCCGCGGTCCACACTCTGTCCAGGGCCATCGAGGCAGGGAAGGCGCCCTTCCTGAGGGCCGGAGCCAGCCGCGACGCCTGGCTTCGGGCACGCATCCGCCATGACCCCGCCGCAGGCAACCGCCACGAGCCGGGGCCGCAAGGTAAAGCTGAATCTCACATCTAGGCATGAATCGGCGGTTGAGGCATTGATCGGCCCCTAGGTGCTGTGGAGTGATCGCGGGCTGCGTACCCGCGTCATAGAGGTGGGCGTATGACCGGCGTGGCGGCGAAATCGCCACGTCGTTTAGCGTGCTCGGTCGAGTTGAACGCGCTTTCGTCGTTCGTCGGTCATCTGGCCCATGATCGTGTGCGATCTGTGTGACGATCTTGCATGGCAGGCCGGGTCAGGTGGGATTGGTCCGGGCGAGGTTGCGCCCCTGAGCTGTAGCGATGTGATCCGGCGACGGTCAGGCGGATGTGGGTTCATCGTTCACACCGAAGAGGTCCCTGTTCAGGGCGTGTGGCGGTCGACGTACTACGAGCCCGGGTCGACAACTCGACAACTAAACCCTCACGGTGCGGGTCCTCGACGAATCCTGCTTCGGTAGCGCAGGCGGCAACCTCACGTACCGGATCGAGATCACGTCGCTGTACGTCGAAGAAGCGGATCGGCTGGCGGCCTACGAACTCATCTACGGAGTCCAAGGCGGCGAGGATGCCCGCGTCAACATCCTCACGGTCCAGGGCGACGGCAAACGGTCAGCGTCGTCCCTGCCACGCCTGGGCGCCTCGTGTGTCCGGACGCACGAAACCGCCTCGCCCCGAACGAGAGTTCGGGGCGAGGCGGTTTCTGGTCCCCCAAATGAAGTCCAGCCCCCCAGCAGACTCAAGGTAGGGATCTTGATGATCTACGTCGTGACCGGCGCCGTCAAGGGTGTGATCGCAGAGCGGTGGTCCTCGACCTGGTCGACGTGGCCGGCGAAATCCGGATCGGCCGGACCATCGATCTGCCCAGCCGGCAACTGTACTGACACTCCGACGGACGCCATACGCCCAGCGCATGGCTTCAGAGTGCACTGGGTAGTCGTCATTGATACCGACACTCAGCTTCCACGCCGCCAACGCTGGATGTTGGGCACGCTTGTGTATCGCTTCCCGCAGGTGCACCTCGGTATCGGACTCCTGGGCAACGCACTGTTCGTCGTCGGCGCCATTCTCGTCATGTTCAACCATCAGGGCACCCGGGATCTGGTTCTTCCTCGTCGGCAGCTGCGGCATGCTCGCCGGGAGCCTCGGGGAGCTGGGTCGCCGACCAGGAACTGTCCACCGATCACCCGTCGGCGGATAGCCAGACACAACCCTTCCGTTCCTAGCCCGGGACCGATGCCCAGCCCACCTTCACACGTACCAGAAGCTCCTAGGAGCGCACAACCCGTCCGCGTTCACCGCGGTGCTGCTGAATGTCCCGCGTCTTGTCCGCATTCGACAAGGGCGAGGTGGGCTAAGGCGTCGCTGTCCTGGCCGACGCCGCGAGCCGACGGCGGCGCTGTCGCGGTCTCGGCTGGCCTGGTCCTCAGCGGAGCTGGTGCCTGGTCAGTCGGCGTGCGGTGTCACAGCGGCCGATGCCGGGTCGTGGCGAGGGAGATGGCGCCGGCAGTAGCGAGCAGCGCCGCCGCGGCCAGGAGGCACCGAGAATGCCGGACCGCCTCGGCCTTACCCATGGCGAGATCGCCGGCCCACGGAGTGGACGGATGGCCGGCGCCGACAGCGGCGAGCTCCTCATTCAAGCGCTTGGCCGGCGTAGTCCGCACCACCGCGAGGATTTCATCGAGCGGACCGGTACGTTCCGGCGCCAGGAACTCCGGAACGTCTGCCATGCGCGGGCACCCGACCCAGCAGGGCACCTGCCGGGGCGGGCAGGCGGGTGCTGGAGGTTCGGCACAGCGTGCGGAACCCGCTCGCCGGGCGTTGGACGGCCTCGACGCTGCCGGCGACCTCACAATGGGAACGGCGCGTTGAACGTCGTGCGGGCCGAGTCGTTCACGTCGAACCGCAATCGCAGCATTCGGCGCCTCCCTCGTGTCGTCGCCAATTGATCCTGCGCCGAGCAGAGGTGTCGTGCAACCGGGATCGAGTGACGAAGCCGGCGAATAGGTCGTACCAGCCCGATGACGGTGTGATTCCGGTCAGATGGAGGTGGCGGCGGTGACGGCGAGCGCGGTGCCGAAGGTGTACGTGCCAAGGGCGCCGGCTAGCCGCGGTGTCGATTCGGCGGCGAGGCTGGACGCGGTGAGCATGCCGAAGGCGTGCACCAGCCGTGCGGCGGTTGCGCCGATGATGAGCGCTGCGGACCACCAGGTCGGTTCGCGGGCACTCACCAGGAGGAACAGGACGATGAGCGTGGGGACGTGCTCAGTGGCGTTGCCGTGCGCGCGGATCGCGATGAACAGCCGGTCTGCTGGATCTGAGGGGAGCTGGGAGCCACCGGACTTCGCTGTGACGCCGCGCAGGCGGGACACGTTGAAGCCGAGGGCGAAGACCAGTGTGGCGAGGATGGCCGTGCAGATGATGGCGGTGGTCATGCGGATCTCCTGATGTTGGGTGTGCCGAGCACGGTGTCCACCACATCGGCGCACAGCGACCAACCGAGCATCCCGTCGGCCTTGCGCAGAGCACCCGGGCTGGTCACGTTGACCTCGATGAGATAGGGGCCGATCACGTCTATGCCCGCCATCCGCACGCCATGCTGGGTCAGGGACGGCGCGAGCCGTGCGCAGATCTCGCGGTCGCGTGCCGTCACCGGCGCCTCGGCGCTGGGATCGCCGATCCGGAAGTCGCCCAGGGCGGGGAATCGGTAGATCGCGCCGACGGGGGTGCCGTCGAGAAGGAAGATCCTCTTGTTGCCGTCGGCGACCTGGGGGAGGAAGGGTTGGAGCATGACCGCTGCGCTCCCGCCGCCGGTAGTCATCTCGATCAGCGATGGCAGGTTCCGGTCCTCGCCGTCCAGTACCAGCACGCCGCGCCCGGCGAAACCGTCGATTGGTTTCACTACCGCGACTCGGTGGTCGGTGACGAACGAGCGGACGGTGCGGGGGTCCGCGGTGACCACGGTGGGCGGTATCAGGTCGGGGAAGCGCAGGGGGAGCAGGTGCTCACTGCAGGCCCGTAGCCCGGCTGGGCGGTTGACCATCGCGGTTCGGGACGGATCCACGACGTCGAGGATCAGGGTCGCCGCGAGGTATGACGGGTCGACCGGCGGCTCGGTGCGGATGAACACCGCGCTCATGTCGTCGAACCAGATGTGTTGCGGCTCGGATGCGGTGAACCAGCGTTCGGCCGCGATCCACCGGTGGTCTCCCGCGGGCTCTGAGGGGGCCAGGTGGACCTGGCGGGCCAGGCCACGGGCCCTGCCGTCGCAAGCTTCGAGCAGCCGGCCCTCGGTCACCCATACCTCCGCCGAGCGGTCCTGCGCGGCGTGCATGAGGCCGACGCTTGTGTCGACGCTAGGATCGAGCGTTTCCAGCGGGTCGGCGACGAAGGCTACTCGCATCAGGCGCCTCCTACGGTGCTGAGGTCGTGGGCGGTGAGCCGTCGGGCCATGCCGGCGCGGGCGATGGCGAGCACGTCGTCCGCGTGAGGTGCCGAGCCCGTGGCCGCCGCGAGCCAAGCCCGCTCCATGTCGCCGGCGTGGGGCAGCAGCAGGTCGAGGGCGTCGCGACGCGCTGTAGGGTCGTTGACGAGGGCGTCGACGGTGGCGATCGCCTCGCCGATCCGCTCGATCGGCTGGGCGTCGAGGTAGCGCACCTCGAGGTATCCGCGGCGCGGCCGGACCGGCGGGAACAACGTGTTCAGGTGGTACTGCGGGTCCGCCGCTGCGGCGATGGGCAGACGCTCCGCGCGGGTCGCGAAGGCGGTGTATGCGCCGACCGGGTCCGCCGGGTCGAGGTGCCGGCCGTCGTAGCCGGTCCGTCGCAGGTCGACGCCGTGCCAGATGTGCGTCCTGGCACTGTCGAAGGCGACTCGCCGGCCGTCGAGATGGGGTGAGTTGGCGAAGGCGGCGGTCAGTGCGGGGCCGGCGAGGTTCGCCACCTGCCACTGCTCGTGGCCGGCGCGGCCGGGCAGCAGCTCGACGGCGACCTGCAACGACGCGGTGAGCCTCATCATGCGGCGGCCGTGCGGGCCGACCGTGTCGAACAGGCGCTGCATCGCCAGGTAGCGCGGTGTTCGCGCGCACAGTGGGACGTCCGCGCACGAGTGGTATGGGTTCGTGCCGCTGGCCTCGAGCCGGATGCCGCGCTTCATCGCGATCCTGGCCGCTCGGTCAACGAGGCGCTCCACGTCGTCGATCAGTGCGGCGACCGTGGAGCGCGGTGGCGGGCTCAACTCCAGCTGTCCGCCCGGTTCGAAGGTCGGTCGTGCGGCGGCGACGAAACCGGCGTCGAACTCGGCGGCCAGCAGCGCCGGATCGGCCGGGCGCGGCGATCGGTCGTCCGTGACCGCGATCAGCTCGACCTCGGCACCAACCCGGCCAGGGCAGGCGCCCGGCATGAACTGCCGCCGGACCGCGTCGGCGAGGGTCATGATCCCGCGGCGTCCGCGACGGGGCGGCCGTAGCCGCGCCGAGCCGAATGATCGATGCCGTGCCCGGCCCAGGTGTAGAGATGCAGTTCGAGACCGTCCGGATCGTTGAACACGAGCAGCCACCCGATGGACGCCTCGATGATCGGTGAGTGCGGGACGCCGAGGTCGTCCAGGTGGGCGACCCAGTTCTCGGCGTCGGCATGGTCGGCGATGGCGAAGCCCACGGGATCGAACCCCCGGCAACCCTGCGCGGCCTGCAGGTTCTCGCGGAAGGCGACCAGCGTGTCGCCCAGCCCGGGAACCTGCCCGCCGACGCCGCGGATGACGCCGTCGTCGTCGGGGAACTCCATGGTGGCCCGGAACCCGAAGACCCGTTCGTACCAGGGCAGCGATCGCGACAGATCGCTGACCGGGATCTTCACGTAGTGGACGCCGGCCAGTTCGAGCTGGGGCATGATGACCTCCAATTTCGCCGCAGTGCAACTGCGGCTAATGTTGATAGAATCCACGCCATGGCCGAATCCGTCAAGCGGCAATACCGGGCGCCGGGACGTGCGGCCGCCGCCGCCGAGACCCGCGCCCGGATCCGTCGAGCGGCCGCCAGGCTGTTCGTCGAACGTGGTTATGCCGCGACGACCATGCGGGACGTCGCAGCGGCGGCCGGGGTGGGGGAGCGGACCCTCTACGACGCCTTCGAGAGCAAGGCGGCGCTGTTCGGGCACACCCTCGGGGTGGCGACGGTGGGCGACGAGGAACCGATCGCCGTCGCCGACCGCACGCAGATCCAGGCCGCGCGCGAGGAAGCGGACCCGGTCGCGGCCATCGCCACCATGGTCGCCTACGCGACCGACCTGCTCGAACGTGCCGGCGACCTCATCATGGTCAGCGTCGAGGCCGCCGGCAGCGACGCCGACATGCGCGCCGCCGCCGACGCCGGGGCCCGGGCAACCCATGAGGTGCATCTGGCATTCACCAGCGCCCTGCACGCTCGTGGTGCCCTGCACGACGGCCTCGACGCCACCGCCGCCGCGGACATCCTCTATGCCCTCGCCTCGCCCCACCTGCATCAACTCGTCCGCCGTCATCGAGGATGGAGCCGGGAGCGGTATCAGACCTGGCTCCAGCACCTCCTCGTCCACGAACTGCTCCGCTGAGGGGCACCCAGGTCCGACTCGTCGTCGCGCGGGTCGATGAGGAACGAGGGCGGCGGACTCATCCGGACGACCGCTCGAAGGTCGGTCAGGGTGCCCGGTAGTTCGAGCGTTCGCCGCGCAGGGCCGCGAGGACGGCGAGCACGCGGCGATGGTCGTCGGGGGTCTCCTGCAGGCCGAGCTTGGTGAAGATGTTCGCGATGTGACTTTCCACGGTCTTGGTGCTCACGACGAGACGTTCGGCGATGGCGACGTTGGAGCGGCCCTGCGCCATGAGGGAGAGGACGTCGTGTTCGCGCTCGCTGAGCGATTGGACCGGGTCGTGGCGGGAGCGTGTGCGCATCAGGTGCCGTACGACGTCGGGGTCGAGCACCGTACCGCCCGCGGCGATGGTCGCGAGCGCACCCAGCAGGGTGGCGACATCGATGACTCGATCCTTGAGCAGGTAGCCGAACCGTTCAGGGTGTTTCTCCAGAAGGTGCGCGGCGAACTGCGTTTCGATGGCCTGGGACAGCAGCAGGACACCCAGCCCGGGGTAGCGTTCCCGCAGTTCGACCGCGACCGCGGCGCCCTCGTGCGTGAACGTCGGTGGCATCCGGATGTCGACGACGGCGACGTCGGGCTGGTGCGCCTCGACCGCTGCCGTGAGTGCGGAAGCGTCGGCGGCCAGGGCACTGACGGTGATGCCGACCTCACCGAGCAGCCGGGCCAGCCCTTCACGCAGCAGGGCGGAGTCGTCGGCGATGACTACGCGCATGGCAACACCGCCCGCACTTCGGTCCCGGACGGTACACGCGGCCGCACGGTGAGGCGACCGCCAGCGGCCGCGACCCGGTCTGCCAAGCCCTGCAGGCCGTGCCCGCCGGGGTCGGCGCCGCCGACGCCGCGGTCGGTGACGCTCACGATCAGGTGTGCCTGGTCGCGGTCGACCTCGATGCCGACCGTGTCGCTCGATGCGTGTTTGACCGCGTTGGCGACGGCCTCCGCGATCACGAACCACGCGGTGCTCTCGACCGCGGCGTCGAACCGGTCCGGCGGAACCCGGTAGGTGATCGGCGCCGGGATCCGATCGGCGAGATCTGCGACCGCGGCGAGCAGACCGCCACCGGCCAAGGCCGCCGGCTGGAGTCCGGAGGCGAGGTCGCGGAGCTCCTGTACGGTGGCGCCGAGCTCGACGACGGCGCGGTCCGCCTCCTCCCGGAGCCGCTGGTCGGCGCCGCTGAGTCGTGCTGACTGCAGGTGCAGCGCGATCGCGAGTAACCGCTGCTGGGCACCGTCATGGAGGTCACGTTCCAGGCGCCGCCGTTCGTCGAGGTGCGCCGTTGCCAGCCGGGCACGCGACTCGGTGACCACCTCGACCTGGCGGGCGAGCTCGGCACGCAGAGCCACGTTGTCGATCTCAGCGCTGGCCTCGGCGGCAACGGCCGTCACGACGTCCTGACGGACGCGGGCCGGGTCGTACTCCAGCTTCGCCCCGCGCACGTCCACGACGTGCGGCCCGGGCTGGCCGCTCACGCCGTCCGCGGCGACCCACCCGCCCGGCGCGGGGTACAGCACGCGGGCAGAAGGGTCGCGCAGCGCCGCCCCGATCACCGAGTCCAGGTCGGTGTTGCCGGACGCGGCCAGTCCCCGGCGCAACGCCTCGACGGCGTTGTGCCGGGTGGGGTCGAGCCGCTGCTCGACTGCCCGGCGGGCCCAGACATACGACAGGCGCGCCACGACCACGCCGGCGATGGTCGCCGCGATGGTCGGAAGCTGCGAGCGCTCGCCGAGCGGCGTCGTGCGGCTGATGACCAGAACGACCGCTCCGAATGCTGCGACGACCGCTCCCGAGGCCAGCGCATAAGCCGCGGAGTCGGTGACGACACGCTCGACGTCGTAGAGCCGGTAGCGCAGCACGGAGAGTGCGGCCCCCGCCGCGAGCGCGACGAAGGCCAGGGCCAGCGGCCAGCCCGCCCACTCGCTGTAGCCGGTGTAGGACAGCACGAACGCGGCGGCGACCCCCGGCACCAGCGGCGAGGCACCGGCACCCAGCCAGAGCAGCCGGCGGCGTTCGTCCTCTCGGGCCACCCGCCAGGCCCGGACGGGGACGAGGACGGAGGCGATGGTGCATGCGCCCAATGCGAGCCCGACGCCGTACGACAGGTAGGTCGCGAGGTCGCCGTACGGTGACGGCAACGCCCATGGACTGTGCCGGCCCCTGAACGGGCCCTCCAGCGGGCTCGAGCGCACCAGTACGAGCACTTGAAGCAGGACACCGAGCACGAGGGTCAACCGCAGCAGCCGCCGGGGGCGCAGCGCCCGCGACGGTGTGGCCTGCAGCGCCAACGCCACGAGCACGAACCACCACACCCAGCTCGAGTCGGCCAAGGCCGCGACCAGCAGGTCGCCCTGCCGCAGTGCCAGCTCTTCGGCGAAGACGCTCCAGGCCATCGCGGTGCCGAGGCCCAGGAACGCCCAACCGGCGGGCTGGCGGAACGCGCGCCAGGTCAGGACGACGCCGACGAACCAGCAGCCGAGCATCGCCGCGGCGAACGGCGCGTCGCCCGCGCCGAACCCCGCGGTCGGCAGCGCGTACCCGGCGAGCCCAGGGCACAGCGACCACGACAGTGCCCGAACGACGAACCGGGTGACCCGCGCCATCTGCTCATGGTGGCAGGAATCAGCCGAGTGTGGCTCAGGGTCAGCCCTGATCGTGAACCGGTGCCTGCACCGTGGCGGCGAGCGTCGGCTCCGGCCGAAGGTGGAGCCCATCGCCGAACTACGAGGAGCTCTCATGAGTGTCAACACCGTGCAGTCCGACAACCTGGTGACCAAGACCGAAGGCAGGGTCGCAGCGGTGTCGGCGTTGATGTTCGCCGTCTGCCTGTTCTGGACCGTAGCCAGCGTCAACGTGCCCCGCGACGCCTCCGACACCGAACTCCTCGCCTGGTGGCAGGAGGCCGACAACCTGGTCAGCATCCTGGTCTCGAGCGTCTTCGCCGTCGTCGCCGCGGTGTTGTTCGCAGTCGTGGTCAACCGGGTGCTACGCCTGCCCGCGGCGGGGCGTGCCCCTGCGTGGCTCGGGTTCGCACGATCGATGGGCGCCGCCTTCGTCGCGACGCTGCTGGTGACCGGGGCGACACGCGGTGTGATCGGTCATCTCGTCGAGCGGCTGGACGAGCCGCTGCCCTCGCTCGACGTGTTGCGCTACTCCACCGCGTTGAACTATCTGCTCCTGGATCTGCCCGTGATGACAGCGCTGGCGCTCACGATCGCGGCGATCGGTGTGGTCACGCTGCGCACGTCGGTGCTCCCGCGCTGGTCCGCCTACGTCGGGCTGGCTGCGGCGCTGGTCATCCTGGGCGCCGTCGCCGCCGGCATCGGCGCATACGCGACGCCCGCCGCTCTTCTGTGGGCCGTATGCCTGTCGGCCGTCCTCTGGCGGCGATCATGACGGCTCAGCGGGTGAAGCCGCCGTATCCGCCGTCACCCTTGATTCCTGTGTTGCCGTGGCGTACGCCGATTGGTTTCGATCGGCGTACGCCGCTGGACTGAGCATCGATCACCACATTCGTTGTGATCCGATCGTTCCGATCGCCTAGATGCTTCTGGTGGCGACCGTTGGTCATCGGTGCCCATGTCGCCCTCGACAATGGCCCGATCATGATCACCAGGCCACCGCTCTGACGCGCAATGAGGAGTCCGGCGGTCTCTCTGCGGTGCTGGGCGGATCTCGCGGTGTGGTCGGCGTAGTGGTGAGCCGATGATGGAGTACGGCGTTCGGGCCGTCGGCGACGGCCGCTGGAATGGAAGAGACCCCTGCCGATGCACTCCTGTCGCGGCATGAGCTGGAAGACCACTTCCGCCTAGGCGCCGCCGCTGAGCGGCGAGGTCTGACCGTGGCGTTCGCCGCGGACGCCACCTGCATGCCGACTTCCTCTCCCGCGCCGTCCAGCTCGCTCACGACCAGGGCGCCACCGTGCTGGCGTCGGCTGCCGGACGCCGCGCCTTCCCCCATGCATCCCGACTACGCTGCGGCCCACGGTGCCGAGCTTGTCCGCGATGGGCGCGTGTGAGGGTCAGCGGCTGGTCCGGCTGAACATCCGCACGGCCAGCGGCGCGAACACGACGGTGAGGGCGGCGGCCCATGTGAGGGTGAGCGCGACCTGACCCGTGACGGTCTGCCCGGGTGGAAGGGCGCCCTCGCCGAGCATCAGCCCGCGCAGCGCGCCGGCGGCGACGGTGACCGGCTGGTGGGTTGCGAACGGTTCGAGCCAGCCGGGCATGGTCTGGGCGGGGACGAAAACGGCGCTGGTGAAGCCGAGGGGGAACACGACCATGTACACGGCGGCCTGGACGGCTTCGGCGGATCGGACGACGAGCCCGACCAGCGCCATGACCCACGACATGCCGTAGCTGAACGCGAGCGCGATACCCAGGCCGGCGAGTAGCCCGGCGAGGCTGGTCTGCCAGCGGAACCCGATGAGGATGCCGACCCCGAGCATGAGCGTGATGGTCACCGCGGAGCGGAACAGGTCGGAGAACGTGCGCCCGGCCAGGACGGCTAGCCGGCTCATCGGCAGTGAGCGGAACCGGTCGATGGTGCCGGAGCCGAGGTCGTCGGCCAGGCCGGCGGCGGTGGCGGCGCCCCCGAAGAGTGCGAACTGGGCGATCAGGCCGGGCACGAGCCAGTTGACGTACTCACCGGCGGCGGCCGCTGGCAGCACGCCCTCGACGGCGCCGCCGAACACGAAGGTGAACATCAGGATGAAGATCACCGGCATCGTGGCCGACAGGACCAGCACCCCCGGGAGGCGCACGGTGTGGAGCAGGTTGCGGCGGGTGAGTGCCCAGATGTCGGCGCCGGTGCGGCGGGCGCCGGGTGGCCGGGTGACGGTGGTGGTCATCAGGCTGCCTTTCGGTCTGTGGCCTGGTGGCCCGTGAGTGACAGGAAGACGTCGTCGAGCGTGGGTCGGCGCAGGGCGACGTCTGTCACGTGAACGACGGCGTCGATCTCGCGCAGCACCCGCCGCAGGGTGTCGATCCCGTCGGTGGCGGGCAGGACGACCGTGCCTGCGCTGCGGTCGCTGGGCCGGGCCCCCAGGTGCCGGAGCTCCTCGAGGAGCCGGGCACGGTCGGCCGGCTCGACCGTGACCTCCACCGTCGCCGCCCCCACCGCCGTCTTGAGCTCGTCCGGCGTGCCATCACTGATGACTCGGCCGGCGTCGATGACGGTGATCCGGTCGGCCAGCTTGTCGGCCTCGTCGAGGTACTGGGTGGTGAGCAGCACCGTTGTGCCGTCGCGGACGAGCCCTCGGATCAGCTCCCACAGGTCGCGGCGGCTGGCAGGGTCCAGCCCGGTGCTGGGCTCGTCGAGCAGCAACACCAGCGGGCGGCCGACCAACGAGGCGGCCAGGTCAAGGCGCCGCCTCATACCGCCGGAATAGGTCTTCACCTGGCGGCCAGCGGCCTCGGCGAGCCCGATGCGTTCGAGCATGTCCGTGGCCCGCCGCCGGCTCTCCGCCGGTCGGAGGCCGTAGAGCCTGCCGATCATCTCGACGTTCTCCCGGCCGGTCAGGTAGTCGTCCACCGCGGCATACTGCCCGGCCAGGCCGATCACCGACCGCACCGCGGCAGCATCCTGGCGCACGTCGAGACCGGCGATCCGCACCCGGCCCTGGTCGGGGGTCAGCAGCGTCGTGAGGACACGGACCAGAGTCGTCTTGCCCGCGCCGTTGGGCCCCAGCAGGCCGTGCACCGTCCCGGGCTCGACCGACAAGGACAACCCGTCCAGCGCACGCACGCCACCCGGGAAGGTCTTGCCCACCGCCTCGACCCGAACGATCGGCTCGGACATCTCCCGCTCCTTCAGATGTTGACATCAGAATGTAGACACTAGTGTGTACATCCAGAGATGTAAACTCCGGCTATGGAGACGGCGACACAGCCCCGGCTGCCGCGGGCTCAACGGCGCGAGCAGATCATCGCGGCCGCTACGAGGGCGTTCGCCGCTGAGGGGTTCGCCGGCACCGGCCTGGACGGCATCGCCGCGGAGGCGGGCGTCAGCCGTGCCATCCTCTACCGGCACTTCGAGTCCAAGACCGATCTCTACCGGGTCGTCCTCGACCGGGTCTGCGAGCGGCTCGGCGCTGTCGTGGGGGAGCGGCCCGGCGGTTTCACCGAAGCCGCCGTGGACGGCCTGATCGCCGGCGCGGCGGCCGACCCCGACGGCTTCAGGCTGCTGTTCCAGCACGTTGCCAGGGAGCCGGAGTTCCGGGACTTCGCCGACCGCTTCAGCACAGGAATGACCTCGGCTGCGTATCAGCAGATCGCCGCCGTGGTGCCCGATCCCGCCTGGGCGCGATGGGCGGCCCGACTGGCTCCGATCGTCGCCATCGAATCCGTCATCGCCTGGCTCGACGCCGGCCAACCCGACGCCGACACAGCGAGCGAGCGAGTCATGCAGGCCGTCGGAGGCATCATCGCCGCTGCCCAGAGGCGGCCGGACTGACACCCTGACGGGGTCGGGACCCATAGGTGCGTCAATCTGTGTTTGCGGGAGCGCTGCCAACTGCATGGGACACGGCAGATTCGCTCCAAGCGACTCGGCAAGATCGAACGTGTCTCATCGCTCAGGAGTTCGAGGATGTCGAGGTTCTGATAGCAGAGCCCGTCCTGTGGGAATGGCGAACACGACCACCGCGACCCCAAGCGAGCTGCGGACGAACACGACGCCGCCACGCGCGCTCGCCAGGCACAGCTAACCAGGATCCCCAATGCTGTCCGTATCGCCCCGGACGTCGAGCCTCTCGACGTCCGGGGCGAGAAGCGGCAGCCCGCATGAACGGGATCGATGAGATCGTGTTGTCGCTGACTGCCAACGGCCGGACCATCGGTGAGGTCTCCGCGCACTTCGACGAGGTCTACGGCGCGAAGGTGTTCAAGGACACGATCTCAGGGTCGCGGACAAGCTCGTCGGCGAGATGACCGAGTGGTGCGCCCGGCCACTTGGCTCCGTGTATCGGGTGATGTTCATCGACGTCATTCACGTGAAGATCCGCAATGGTCGGCTCAAGCGCCGTGTCGGTGGCGATCACCGGCGACGTTGAACCAGCGCGGAAACGCTGCAGCGAGCTCGCGGTTTCCGCTCACCCGCAGCGAGCCGAAGTGCAGGATGTGCTGCCACGTCGTGTCCCCGCCTACATAGGCGGCCAGGCACGAGGCGTCCACGGTCATGGTGAGATCGACGTCGTGGCCGGGGTCGCTGATGCAGAGGTCACAGGTCCCGAGCTGGCCGTCGATCACCATCCAGAACCGGCTGAGGCCGTCGGCGGAGCCGGCGACCCGAAACGCGACCACCACGCGTCGTGCCGGTACATCGGTGAGGACCGCCTGCTGTCGAAGCGTCCACAGCAGGTCGCCGGCGTTCAAGGTGTCGGTCTCGCAGCTGAAGCGGTTACCCCACGCGGTCATGGCATCGAGCACCGGCTTCAACTGCTGCCCTGAAGGGGTCAACGCATAGCCATGATCGGAGCGGGTCACCACACCCACCCGTTCGAGGTAGCGCAGGCGGCGGAAGAGCACGGTCGGCGACATCGTCGGCAGGGATCGGCGCAGGTCGTTGAAGCGGCACCGCCCGTGCTGCAACTGGTGGACGATCGGCACGGTCCAGCGTTCGGCCAACACGTCCGCACAGGTCATCACGGCGCAGAGCTCGCCGTACTCCTCCTCCACGCCTCCACGGTAGAACCGGTGCACGGCATGTACCAGTACACGTCGTGCACTTCCTCGGCCGGCGGAAACGGCGAATCCTGAAAGCAGGCACGAGTCAGGAGGAAGCAGAATGACCATCGACCGCGAACTGCAAGACATCGCCCGCCGCACCTGGTCGGCCGGCAACTGGGACAAGGTCGCCGACTTCATCGGCAACGCCGGACCTCGTCTCCTCGACGCCCTTGACGTCTCGGCGGGCATGACCCTGCTCGACGTCGGCGCGGGCAGCGGCGGCTCGGTGGCTATCCCGGCCGCGCTGCGCGGCCTGGACGTCACCGCCACGGACCTGGTGCCCGATCACTTCGACGCGGGCCGCCAGCGTGCCGCGCAGGTGGGGGTGTCGCTGGATTGGGTGGAGGCCGACGCCCTCGACCTCCCCTTCGAGGACGAGTCCTTCGACCGGGTGACCTCCACCTTCGGGCACATGTTCGCCCCCGACCACGCCCGGGCGGCGAGCGAACTGGTCCGCGTCTGCAAGCCCGGCGGCCGGATCGGGCTGGCATGTTGGTCGCCGCAGGGCACCATCGGCCGGTTCTTCGCACTGACGGGTGAGTTCCTGCCGCCGCCTCCACCGGGCTTCGTCCCGCCGGTGGCCTGGGGCTCCGAACAGTACGTGCGCGAGCTCCTCGCCCCGTACGGCCTGGATCTGGCCTTCCAGGAACTGTTGAACACGTTCATCGACGAAAGTCCCCAACACTATGAGGACTTCATGTTCGCGAACTTCGGGCCGCTGGTCACCGCCGTCGAGGCTCTGGGCGAGCGGGCCGACGAGTTCCGGGCCGCCAACCTCGCGCTGTACGACGACATCAACCAAGCCACCGACGGCACCCTGCGCTACGAGGGGCAGTACCTCCAGACCATCGCCGTCAAACCAACATGAGGATCCAACGACGCATCGACGCCAGGCTGCACGCAAGCAGGCCGGTTCGAGGCTACGCAGCATGGCCGGGCTCAACGATTGGTGCCGGCTGCACTACTGCGGTGCGGGCCGGCTAGCCCCCACCGCAGTAGTCCGTGAGAGCTTCATGCGAAAGTGCCGCGATCGCCCCGTGGCGCGCCACCTCTCGAACGCCGGCCGGGATCGGCCGCGGCAGCGACCGAGCGGTGGTAGTTGTCGGGTGCCCCGGCGCCTACGCGAGGCTCGGGCTCCCACGGCTCGGGACGCATTCCTCCAATTGAGAATGGGTCTTCGTGCAGACCTCTGACACGATGTCGAAGTCACCCGATGAGCAACGCTGATTGCGGTGGACGGATCATCGCACTGGGATGAACACATCATCGGTTCAGCATGTTCGCAGTGGCGCCTGACCTTGCCCGTCGTGTTGCCAGTGAGCTGGGCCTCAACAGTCACCCGCGGTCCGCAGTGCGTCGGTGGCTGCGCGCCTCGGGAAACGTCGCCACAACTACGACGACGACTGCGAACACCGTCAGCGCAGCCAATGTGCGCAGCAGATTCCACTCGTTCCACGGATCCTCGAACGCCGCCCGCGCTTCGACCAACGCCGCCGAGGAGGGATCGGTCCGCTCAGCGAGTTCGTCGTTCAGGGGCACATTGACGAGGAACGTCACGCCGAGGACCCCGACCGCGTAGATCGCCGTCGCCACGGCCAATGCCACACGAGCGGCGACACCGGACACTGTGACGGCAGCCAGGGCGAGTAGCGGCGCGCTGCCGAAGAAGAACGCTGCGAACCATCCGGTACGCACGGTCGCATTGATGCTCTGCATCGCCTGCACGTACGTGGCGTCGTCCACCACCGCCAACCCTCGGGTGACAGAGATCGTGTAGGTGACGAAGAATCCCGCCGCCAGGCCGGTCGCAAGCGTGGCCAGTACGGCGACAATGCGTGGGAAGGTCATGACACACCCCAAAAGTAATCGAACCGATCGGTACGCTTGTTACCGTATGCGCTGGTACGGTTTGGGTCCATGGCAGGAGCAACACGGCGTCGAGGCCGCCCACCGGCCGCCGATGCACGCGCACACCGCAACCGAGTACTTGGCGCCGCGCGAGATTGCCTCGCCGAGCATGGTTACGAACGCACCACGATGCTCGCGATAGCCCATCGCAGTGGCTCCTCGAAGGAGACCCTCTACCGTTGGTTCGGCGACAAGGCCGGACTGTTCCGAGCGCTCGTCGAGGACGAAGGGGCGCGGACGGTCCAGAGCCTGCGTCGTCATCTGCGGGCTGACGACGAGCCCCTGAGGGTCCTCACCGATTTCGGGGTCAGCCTACTGAAGCTGCTCACTGGCGACTGGTCACTTGCCGCGAACCGCGCCGCGATGTCATCACCTGAGCTGGCCGGCATCGTCCTCGCCAATGGCCGGCACGCGGTAGGGCCGGAAGTCGAGGCCTACCTGGCCGAGCTCGACGCCCGCGGAGTACTCATTGTCTCCAACCCGGGGGAGGCCTTCACACTGCTGTATGGCTTGATCGTTCGCGATACGCAGATCCGGGCGCTACTTGGCGAGCGCTCGCCAACACCGCATGCGTTGCGCAGACAAGCCGAACACGGCGTCCGGGTGTTCTACTCGCTACACGCCGCCTGATCGGAGACCTGCCGGGTAGCGAGGTGTTCCCGGCGACGGCGGCAAGCTGATTCGTGTCGCACCGATCGACTGACCGGCTGCGCTCACACCGCCTCGGCCGAGATCCTCGTCAGCCACACCGCCGCCATCCTGCAGCGGCTGGAACTGGCCGAATCGGACACGATGGCATCGTTGGACGAGGCGACCGGCACCGTTCGGATAGCCGTATTCCAGTCGGTCGCTATTGCGCTGATGCCCGAACCGGGAGGGTACTCGGTGGTAGTGCGTCGCTGCAGGTCAGAGTGTCGTTGTGAGGTGATCGCGTAGCCGCTCGGCGACGTCCGGGACGTCAGCGTCGCAGAGGTTGAACGGGTTGACGACGAGTGCTCCTGGCGGCGGTTCTTGGTGGAGGGCGATGGGTGGGTCGGCGTCGATGAGTCCGCGCTGGACGGCGGCCGCGATCGCAGTCGCGTTCTCGTGGTCGATGGTGACGAGGATGCTGGGGATGCGGAAGGTGTGGTCGTCGTGTTCGATGGTGGCGGTGACGTGGGGGAGCCGGGTGAGACCGGCGACGATGGGTTCGAGGCGTGCGCGGTAGGTGCTCATCAGCCCGTCGTGGTCGGTGTTCAGTGCCTCTCTTACGGCGGCATGGAGTCCGGCGATGGTTTCGCGGCTGACCTTGTGCGGTCTTCCGAGTTCGATGTTGGGGCTGGCGAGCGTGCGGGCGATCTCGATGAGGTCGCGTCGGCCCGTGAGGATGCCGCTGTTCTGCGGGCCGCGGAGGTACTTTCCGCCACTGAACTGGACGAGATCGGCGCCGCTGGCGGTGAAGGCCGTCAAGTTCGCCATGGGTGGCAGGGCGCCCGCGGCGTCGACGATGACGGGCAGGTCGTGTCGGTGGGCGACGCGGACCATGGTGTCGAGGTCGAGGCCGCGGGATGGGCCGGAGACCACGTGGAGCACTGCGATGGTGCTGGGGTCGGCGGCGGCGTCGAGGTCTGCCGGGCTGGTGTGCTCGGCGGTGCCGATCCAGCGCAGGTGGGCGCCGGCCAGGGTGGGTAGCCGCGTGAACGGGTTCTGGTGGGCGCGCTGCACGATGACGTGGTTGGGCGGGCGGGTGTGGCCCGGGAGGGCGCGAACAGCGGCGGGGTCGTGCCGGGCCAGGCAGGCGGCGGTGGCCAGGACCACTGCGCTGGCCGCGCCGCTGGTGACCATGGCGGCTTCGGCGCCGGTGACGGTGGCCAGGTAGCGCCCGACGGCGTCGTTGAGTTCGGTGACGTCGACAAAGTCGTGAGAGGCGTCGATCATGGCCGCTTGGACGGTGTCGGTGAGCCGGGATCCCCCGTATCGGGTGTTGGTCCCGGCGGCGTTGATGACGCGCCGTACGGCCAGGTCGTCGTAGATGGTCATTCGATGGTCATCCTTGGAGTCCGGAGCGAACGAAGGCGGAGATGATGGAGCGCTGTGCGACGAGGTAGAGCAGGAGTGGTGGGAGCAGTGTCAGCAGGGTGGTGGCCATGAGCTCGCCCCACAGTTGTGCTCCTTCGAGATCCGACGCCATGAACTGCAGGCCGATGGGCAGCGTGCGGGTGTCGATGTCGGTGAGCACAGTGAGCGGCCACAGGTAGGCGTTCCAGCCGGAGACGAAGTAGATGACGGTCACGACGGCGATGGCCGGCCGGGTGATGGGCAGGATGATTCGCCACAGGGTGCTCCAGCTGCCGGCTCCGTCGAGGTGGGCGGCCTGAACGAGGTCGATGGGGATCTGCAACATCGCCTGGCGCAGGAGGAAGATCCCGAAGCCGCAGAACGCGAGGCTGGGCACGATGACGCCTTGCGGTGTGTTCACCCAGCCGAGGTGGGAGATGGTGACGAAGTTCGGGACGAGTGTGACGATGCTCGGCGCGATCATCGTGCCGATGACCAGCAGGAACAGGAGCCGCTTGGCCGGGAGGGTGAAGAACGCGAAGCCGTGGGCGAATCCCTCCTCGGACACGCCCAAACCCCCGCCTTGGTCAACATCTACTCTGACCAGGCGCGGGGTTGGTTCATAAGTCAGTCGTAGGCGAGGGCGTCGTAGATTTCGACGCGTTCCTCGGCCGTGGCGCCGCCGAGGGCCTTCGTGATTCCACGAGCTGATCGACAAATGTCGCGATGTCGGCCTCGGTCACATCTTGGAGTTTGCTCGTAGCTTCGTCGCATTTCAGCGTGCGCTGGTCGATCTAGCGGTCCAGGTCGCTGATGCGTTCTCGCAGGTCCGTCACTCGGGAGTTGTGGGTTTCGGCGTCCTGCTGCCCGCTGGTGTGAAGCGTCCCGGGTTCTCTGCCGCTCTTGTGCGGGTTGCGGCTCTTGGTTGAGCAGCGTAGCGCCCCGCCACCTTGCAGCAGCGACGCACCTTCACCACCGCACGTTGGTCTTCTCGAACACGCTCTCAGTCCGGAACGCGAGGGCTACGTGCGGACACAGGTCGCGCACCGATTAGGTTCTCGCGTCGCGCCCGTCGGTACGTGTGACATCGACTCACGGGAGGCTGACGCCATGCGGAAACTGACCTTTGGCATGAATGTGACCCTGGACGGCTACATCGCCGCGCCCGGCGACGACCTCGGCTGGAGTGGGGGTGAGGGACCGGACTCGTCGCCGAGCGACGAGCTGTTCCAGTGGTGGTCCGACCGGGTGGCGGCGACGGGCCTGGCGCTGTATGGGCGCAAACTGTGGGAGACGATGAGTTCCCACTGGCCGACCGCCGACCAGCAGCCCGGCGCCACACCGGCGGAGATCGAGTTCGCCGGCCGCTGGCGGGACATGCCGAAGGTGGTGTTCTCCTCGACGATCGACAAGGTCGACTGGGACACCCGTCTGGTCGCCGGCGACGCGGTCGCCGAGATCACCAGGCTCAAGGCCGAGGACGCCGGCCCGATGGACATCGGCGGCGCGACGCTCGCCGGGGCGGCGATGCGGGCCGGGCTGATCGACGAGTATGTGCTGGTCACCGTGCCGGTCTTGGTGGGCGGCGGCACGCCGTTCTTCACCGCGCTGGACAGCTGGGTGAACCTGAGCCTGGTGGAGACGCGGACATTTTCCGGCGGCGTGGTGCTGACCCGATACGAGACGAGGCGCTGAGCACGGGCCAGACGAGTGCTCGTTCCGCGGTGATTTCGGTGACGGCGGCCCGTGCGCTGGACTCGTCGACGATGGGGACATGTGTGATCACAGTGTCGGGGGCAGGTCCAGCCATGGTTTGTCGGTGGCGTCGAATCCGGTGAGCTCGGCGATCTTCCCGTCGGCGATGTGCAGGACCGCGATGGCGAATAGCCGGTACTCCGGGTCGTCGGGGGTGCGCAGGTACAGCACGGCGGCAGGCATGCGGTTGACCGTCGTGGTGGTACCGCGCCAGTCGTCGTAGCCTCGCTGGAAGAGCCCACCGGAGACCCAGCCGTCCACCGCATCCTTGGCCGTCGTGGTCAAGGTGCCCGGCTCGGGCAGCATTGCGAAGCGCAGGTCGTCGCGCAGCAGGGACATCAGCCCGTCGAGGTCGTTGCGCTCATGGGCGTCGATGTAAGACTTGACCACGCCGCGCTCGTCGTTCGACAGCTCGGGGCTCCGCCAGTCGAGGCGGCGGTCGGGCAGCTGCTCGTGCATCGTCACGCGCGCCCGCTGCAGTGCGCTGGTCACCGATGCGACGGTCAGCTCGAGGGCGTCGGCGGCCTTCGACGCCGGCCAGCCGAGGACGTCGCGCAGGATGAACACCGCCCGCTGCCGCGGCGGCAGGTGCTGGACGGCGACGATGAACGCCAGCTCGATCGTCTCCCGCGCCACCACCGATTCCTGCGGGTCCTCGGGGAGCATCCGGTCGGGGTACGGCTGCAGGTAGAGCACCTCCGACAGCTCGGACGGCACGGGTGTGCGGTTGTTGCGCTTCTCCAGGAAGTCGAGGCAGGCGTTCGTCGCGATGCGGTACAGCCACGTACGCAGCGCAGCGTGGCCCTTGAACGACTCCCGCTTGTTCCACGCTCGCAGGAACGTCTCCTGCGTCATGTCCTGGGCGTCCTCGTAGTTCGCGAGCATCCGGTAGCAGTGCACCTGCAGCTCACGCCGGTGGCGCTCCGTGATGAGCGCGAACCGCGCCGTATCGCCTGAGCGAACCGCCGCGATGAACGTGGCCTCGTCGGCGCCCAGGGGTCTAGCGTCGGTCATGGTCATCAATCCTTCCACCGGTGCGAGAGGGCTACCAGAACTGACGACGTGGCGGAGGACTTCTGATCGGTGAAGGCCGCTCGATCCCGGCGTTGTCGACCCGATGTCGATCGGGCCGAGCGCGTCGACGGCGGAGACGACGGCGTTCGCGACGTTCTGGCTGTCGGTTACGTCGCAGAGCGCGACGTGCGTCTTCCGCTCAGCGGTGGCCCGACCGATGCAGCTGCCGGCTCCCGTGATGAACACGGTCTTGTCGGTGAAGTCGAAGGTGATGGGCATGAGGTGCTTCTTTCGTTCTGCTTCGGTGGTGATCGCGCGACCGGGCCGTTCGCCAGGGCGTGAGCGCCCGAGCCCGGCGAGATCGGCTACTACGCCTCGGGCGCTTGCCTGGTCCTCTACTACGCCAGCCTGGGCCGGTGGCCGGGACTGGTCCGTGTAGGCCGCTTCGACTACCCGTTGGACGAGTTGCGGTCACTGCCCGACGGCACGCGCATCCGCATCGCCGCGGGCTAGGCCTTCCCGCCCCTCGTCGCGGGCCGCATAGCGTGAATGACGTGAACGGCACCGCCGCGTCGACCTGACCAGGCTCGGTCACCCGCCGAGCTGACCGAGGTGGGCATCACCGCCCGCGGCTACGCGGCGAACGTCCGCGACCCCCAGGCACTGCGCGCAGCCCTCGACGCCGCTGCCGAGGATCTCGGCTTTATCGAGGTGCTCCAGTACGGCCCGGTCCCTGCCGCGAGCTCATGAAGCCGGTACTCGAGGCTGCGGCTGCGGACCTCGTGGGCCCGAGGCCTGCGACATCGCGCGCGTCGTCCTCGCACCTCGAGGGCGCTCTCGCGTCAGGTATGGCGCCGGTTGCGCGTCGGGCCGGTGCTGCCGCGGACGATGAACTCGACGGGTGGCAGGTGGACGGGGGGCGGTTGTTTCCCTTCGACCAGTGCGACGAGGGTCTGCGCGGCGGCGGTGCCCCACGCGACGACGTTCTGCCGGACCGTGGTGAGGGGCGGTACCGCGTACGCTGCGAGCGGGATGTCGTCGAACCCGACGATGGACAGGTCGTCCGGCACTCGGATCCCACGGTCGGTTGCGGCGGAAATGCCGGCGATGGCCATGAGGTCGTTGCCGTAGACGATGGCGCTCGGTGGCTCGGGCAGATCGAGGAGCTCGTGCGTCGCCCGGGCACCGGACGCCCCGGTGAAGTCCGCGGTCACGACCGTCCCGGCGGGCAGGCCGAGTGCGACGAGCGTCTCCTGCCACGCGCGGAGACGTGCCGCGGTGTGCACGTAGCCGGGGGCGCCCGTGACGTGGGCGATGCGCCGGTGCCCCAGCGAGTTCAGATGGTGGACCGCGCGCCGGACGCCGGCGTCGTCGTTCATCCCGATTGCGACGCCGCCACCCGGATCCGCACCCTCGGGCGCGACGACGACGGTGCTCAGGCCGAGCTCGTGGGCGTCCTGCGGCCGGGTGTCCCCCACCCGCACGTCGGTGAGGAACACGCCGTCGACGCGGGACTCGCGGGCGAACCGCTGATAGGCGGCTCGCTCGGACTGCTCATCCCCGACGACCTGCAGGACCAGCGAGTAGTCCTGGGTGGACAGGCCGATCTCGACGCCCGCCACGAACTGAGGGAAGAAGGGATCGGTACTGAGCAGCTCGGGGTTGCGCCGGATGACGAGACCGACCGCCTGGGTGCGGCTGCGCGACAGGGCGCGGGCGCGGGCGCTCGGCTGCCACCCGAGTTCGTTCGCGGCGCGGAGGATGCGTTTCCGGGTCGACGTGCTGACGCCGGGGCGGTCGTTGAAGACGAAGGACACCGCGCTCTTGGAGACGCCGGCACGGGCCGCGACGTCCCCGATCGTCACGTGCTTGCGAGGGTTCGGCTCGACGTCTGCAGCCCCGGGGGGCGAGGGCTCCATGGCGTTCACGGCAGAAGGATAGCGCATGGTTTACCAATTGTTTAGTGCTGGCGATCCAGCATCCAGGCGGACTTTGGACCTCGATGGACGGTCCCGTCAGCAGCGTTCCTGCTGATCTTGGGCCCTTTCAGCCTGAGCGAGGCGGCAGCACCCGGGGAGGATTACGGCCATGAATCCGTCATCTTGACGACCCTTCTATAAACCGGTTTAATCGCCGATGTCGACGACGGAGTAGCGACCAGAGGGCCGGTGCGGCCTGGATGAGGAGAGAGCGCGATGAGGCGTAGGGCACGAATGATGGCGCTTGCAGCGGTCTCGGCGGTGGCGCTGCCGCTCGCCGGGTGCGGGTCCGAGGGCCCTGACGAAGCGAGCGGCGACTCCACGGAGCTCACGAGCGGACCGATCGAGATCTGGTACTCGACCAACGAGCAGGAGATCGCCTGGGGGGACCAGGTCGTCGAGGCGTGGAACGCCGAGCACCCGGACGAACAGGTGACGGCACAGCCCATCCCGGCCGGAAGCTCGTCCGAGGACGTCATCGCGGCATCGATCACGGCGGGCAACGCGCCGTGCCTCGTCTTCAACACCGCACCCGCGGCCGTCCCCATGTTCCAGCGGCAGGGCGGACTGGTGAACCTCTCGACGACGTTCGAGGACGGCGAGGAGTACATCACGTCGCGTTCCGGGACGGCGGCGGACGGCTTCCGCAGCGCGGACGGTGACCTCTACCAGCTGCCCTGGAAGACGAACCCGTTCATGCTCTACTACAACAAGGACGTCTTCGCCAACGCCGGACTCGACCCCGAGAACCCGCAGCTCGAGACGTACGACGACGTGCTCGCTGCCGCGAAGGCGATCAAGGACTCCGGCTCCGCGGACGTCGTGATCTACCCGCCCGCCACCGCGGACTACACGAACGTCAACTTCGACTTCTACCCGTTCTTCCTCGCCAACTCGGACGGCACTCAGCTCATCGAGGACGGTCACGCCACCATCGCCAGTGAGCAGGGCATGCAGACGCTCCAGTTCTGGCAGACCCTGTACGCCGAGGGGTACTCGTCCGCCGAGGCATACAGCGGCGACATGTGGGCGGGGCCGTTCGCCGACGGTGTCGCGGCGATGGGCGTCGCCGGGCCGTGGGGCAAGGGCCAGTTCGACGGCAAGGTCGACTACGGCGTCGTGCCGCTCCCGACGGCCGACGGCAAGGCAGCCGACACGACGTCGACGTTCGCCGATTCCAAGAATGTCAGCCTGTTCACGGCATGCACGAACCAGCAGACGGCCTGGGATTTCCTGAAGTTCGCGACGAACGACGCGAACGACCTCGCGCTGCTCGAGATCACGGGACAGTTCCCGACGCGCACCGATGTGCCGGAGCTCGCGGCCGACTTCCTCGCCGAGAACGAGTTCTTCCAGCCGTTCGCCGCGTCGGTCCCGCTCGCCGTCGACGTGCCGACCGTGGACGGTCTCGCCGAGAAGATGCAGGTGTTCCGCGACGCGTGGACCGGCGCCGTACAGTCCGGTGACGGTGACCTGACGAGCACGTTCGAGGACGCGGCGGCCAGCATCGACGGAATCTCGGGCTGACGAGGGCTGACGAGGTAGCACCATGTCCACCCTCCGAGACGCGGTGCCGGGCGCGGACCGCAGCGCCCGGCACCGCGACCCCAACGCCCGCAGGCCCGGCACCCGTCGCCGCAGCCGGCGCGTCGAGCGACTGCTCGGTGAGCACCCGCTGGGGCTGCTCCTCAGCAGCCCCTATGTGGCGTACGTCCTCGTCGTCTTCCTGATCCCCTTCGGGTTCGGGGTGTGGATGGCGTTCCACGACTTCTTCTTCACCGCTCCCGGCGTCCAGGTGCCGCATCCCTTCGTCGGGTTCGACAACTTCGGGCAGGTGCTCGGTGACCCGGCGGTCCGGCAGGCATTCGGGAATCTGCTGGTCTTCCTGGTGATCAACGTCCCGCTGACCGTCGTGCTGGCGCTGCTGTTCGCCTCGGGTCTCGATGCCGTCGTCCACTGGAAGGGGTTCTTCCGCGTCTCCTACTACATCCCGTACGTCACGGCCTCGGTTGCCACGCTCACGGTGTGGATCTTCATGTTCAACGGCAACGGGGTGGTCAACAGGGTGCTCGGCGACCTGGCGCCGGACCCGACGTGGCTGGCGAACCAGAACCTCATCATGCCGCTCATCGCGGTCTACGTGACCTGGAAGAACCTGGGGTTCTACGTGCTCCTCTACCTGGCGGCGCTGCAGAACGTCCCTGCCGAGTTGCACGAGGCCGCTCAGATGGACGGCGCCGGCAAGTGGCAGAGGTTCCGCGCGGTGACGCTGCCCGGCGTCCGCCCGGTCACGTCGCTCGTCGTCCTGCTCACGATCATCATGACCGGCCAGATCTTCACCGAGCCGTACCTGCTCACCGGGGGCGGGCCGGACGGTGCGTCGATGACCCCTGCCCTGTTGATGTACCAGAAGGGCATCCAGCAGGGGCAACCCGATGTCGCGGCGGCGATCGGACTGCTCCTCGTGCTCGCCGTGATGATCCTGTCGCTCGCCTCGCGGCGCCTCACCGAGAGGAAGGGCTGACATGCCGAGCACCGCCAACCGCGCCACCGGCCTGCCCTCCGTCCTGCGGTTCGCCGTCCTGTTCGTCGGCGCGCTGGTCGCGCTGGTGCCGTTCTACTACATGGTCATCGGCTCGCTGCAGCGGGAACGAGACACCAGCCTCGGCGGCCTCCTGCCGCTGCCGGGCAACCTGACGTTCGACAACTTCGTCGGGGTCAACGAGTCCATCAACCTGCTCCGGGCACTGCTCAACTCGCTGATCATGACGGCCGGCGTCGTGGGCTGCACTCTCGTCCTGGGCCTGCTCGTGGGCTATGCGCTCGCCGTGTTGTCCTTCCGCGGCCAGGGCCTCGTCTTCGCGCTCGTCCTGCTGGTCCAGGCGATCCCGTTCCAGCTGCTCATGGTCCCGCTGTACGTCATGGTCGTGCGCTACTTCAACCTGGCTGACAGCTACGCCGGGATGATCCTGCCCTTCGCGGTCAACTCGGTCGCCGTCCTGATCTTCCGGCAGTACTTCCTCCAGATCCCGCGGGACGTGTTCGACGCGGCCCGCATCGACGGGGCGAGCGAGGTGCGGATCCTCAGATCGATCGCGGCGCCGCTCGTGCGTCCGGCGATCCTCACGGCGATGCTCGTGACGTTCATCGGTCCGTGGAACGAGTTCCTGTGGCCCTTCCTCGTCACGAAGGACGCCTCCATGCAGCCGTTGGCCGTGAGTCTCGCCAACTTCTCGCAGGCGAACTCGACCTTCCAGGCCAACCCCATGGGCGCCGTCCTGGCTGGGGCGTGCGTCCTCGCGATCCCCGCCGTCGTCCTCTTCCTCATGTTCAAACGGCACTTCACGTCGGCGAACCTCGGATCGGCCATCAAGGGCTGAGCGCGGTTCTCTCCGTCACCCTCCACGACACCTCAAGGCTAGGCGATGACCCAGACGAACCAGATCAGGCACGTTTCGACCGTCCCCTATCGGCTACGCAGAGTCGGCACGATCATGAGCCCCGAGCCGGGCAACCCGCTCGAGGCGGAGGGCGTGCTGAACCCCGCGACGGCATGGGGGCCGGACGGCCGGCTCTACCTCTATCCCCGCCTGGTGGCGCAGGGGAATGTGTCGCGCATCGGTCGTGCCCGTGTCGTCGTTTCCGACGGTGTCCCTGTCGGGGTCGAGCGACTCGACGTCGTGCTGTCCCCCGACGAAGGATGGGAACACGGCCGGTTCAACGCCGGGGTGGAGGATCCGCGGATCACCTTCGTCGAGCCCCTGGGTCTGCACGTCATGACCTACATCGCCTACGGCGCGCTCGGCCCGAGGCCAGCGCTCGCGGTGTCGTCGGACACGGTGACGTGGCGCCGGCTGGGGCCGCTCCGCTTCGCCTACCAGCCCGAGCTGGACACGGATCTCAACCTGTTCCCGAACAAGGACATCGTGTTCTTCCCCGACGCGGTCCCGGGACCGGACGGACGGCCGGCGCTTGCCCTCCTGCACCGCCCGATGTGGGACCTGGACTGGTTGCGCCCCGGCGAAGGCGCTGCGACACCTGCCGGGATCGAGGACGCCCGTCCCTCGATCTGGATCGGCTACGTCAACCTTGACGAGGCATCGCGCGACACCGCCGCGCTCACGTACGTGCAGGCGTCGGCGCTGCTCGCCGCACCTGAGATGCCGTTCGAGGAGTCCAAGATCGGTGGCGGGCCGGCACCGGTGCGGGTGCCGGAAGGGTGGCTCGTGATCCATCACGGGGTCACCGGAGCGAACGTCAAGGGTTTCGAGCTGGCGCACGGAGCCTGCTACACCGCGGGGGCGATGCTGCTCGACCCCACCGACCCGGGCCGGGTGCTGGCGCGTACGCCCGAACCCCTCCTCGTTCCCGAGACCGAGGAAGAGTTGCAGGGGACGCTGGGCAACGTCGTCTTCCCGACGGCGATCGAGAAGATCGACGGCCGCAGCTTCGTCTTCTACGGCATGGCGGACTCGAAGATCGGTGTCGCCGAGCTCGAGCGTTCAGATGGCTGACGTCCCGACGGCCGAGGCGGCGCTCGACCGTGTCGTCAAGGCGTACGACGTCCGCGGGCTGGTCCCCGACGAGCTGGGTCCCGACATCGCGCGCGCTCTCGGCTCGGCCTTCGTCGACGCGGTGGTGGCCCCTGCCGCCTCTCCGGCGCCGCCGCGGGTGGTCGTCGCGCGGGACATGCGCGACAGCGGCCCGGAGCTGGTCGATGCGTTCGTGTGCGGTGCGACGGCGGCGGGTGCGGACGTGCTGGACGCGGGGGAATGCTCGACCGACGAGTTGTACTTCGCGTCGGGGCTGCACGACGCCGCCGGTGCGATGTTCACCGCGAGCCACAACCCGGCACGGTACAACGGCGTGAAGCTGTGCCTGCCCGGTGCCCGGCCGGTGGGTCAGGACACCGGGCTGCGTGCTGTGCGCGAACGCGCCGTCGAGCTGCTCGTCGACCCTGGGACGCCGGCCGGGCGGACCGGAACGCTCGAGCGCATCGATGTGCTGGGTGCCTACGCGACCCGGTTGCGCTCGCTGGTGGACCTCTCGTCCGTGCGCCGGCTGCGCGTGGCGGTCGACGCAGGGAACGGCATGGCGGGCCTGACGGTCCCAGCGGTGCTGGGCAGCCAGGGCGGGCTCGACCCGCTCCCGCTGGAGATCGTCCCGCTCTACTTCGAGCTCGATGGTACGTTCCCGCACCACGAGGCCAACCCGATCGATCCGGCGAACACGGCCGACCTGCAGGAGGCGGTGCTGCGCCATCGCGCCGACCTCGGTCTCGCGTTCGACGGCGACGCCGACCGCTGCTTCGTCGTCGACGAGCGCGGTGAACGCGTCGATCCGTCCACGGTGACCGCGCTCGTCGGACTGCGGGAGGCGGCGCGCGAACGCGCAGCCGGTCGTCGGCCGATCGTGCTGCACAACGCCGTCACGTCGCGCGCGGTCACCGAGATCTTCGGCATGAACGGGGTGCGCACCGTACGCACGCGCGTGGGTCACTCGTTCATCAAGGCGGAGATGGCCGACCGAGGCGCGGTGTTCGGCGGAGAGCACAGCGGACACTTCTACTTCCGCGACTTCTTCGGGGCGGACTCGGGTCTGCTCGCGGCGATGCACGTCCTGGCAGCCCTCGGCGAGCAGCCGGAGTCGTTGTCCTGGCTCGTCGCCGGCCTCGACCCCTACGTGCGCTCCGGCGAGGTCAACGTGGTGGTGGACGACGTCGCGGCCGCGCAGGAACGCGTGGTCGCGGCACTGACCGAGCGCGCAACTCCCGAGGTGGACCGGCTCGACGGTCTGACGGTGTCGCGGTGGCGCGACGAGCGCTGGTGGTTGAACCTGCGGCCCTCCAACACCGAACCGCTGCTGCGCCTGAACGTGGAGGCGGCGGACGGGGCGGTCATGCGTCGCGTTCGTGACCACGTCCTGGCGGTCCTGAGCGCGCCGCCCGCCGACGTCGGAACGGCGGTGGTAGCCAGCGTCTGAGCAGCCCGACACCGACGCCCGCCGAGGCCACCGGCCCGACAGCACCGCCCACGAGAGGACTTTCGATGTCGAGAGCACGGTCCGCCGCTCGCACCGGGTGGCATCCACGCATGACCGGCGCCGGTGCGCTGGTCCGTCCCGATCAGCGAAGGAGCTGAACATGAGACGCATCAGAGCACTGATCGCGGTCGCCCTGAGCCTGGTACTCGCCGGCGCCGGGCTCGTTACGCTGCCGGCATCAGCCGCACCTGGAGCGGACGACGTCAACACGATCGTCTCGCGTCTGCAGGAGTACTACCTGGGGCAGGGCGACGAGATCATCATCGCCAACGGGATCTATCTGGCGCGCACGTCGGAAGCGCTCGAGTACGTCGCGTCGCAGGAGGACGACGGCTCGTGGGCCGACGTGGACTACGCCGACCGGACGAGCTCGGCCAACGGGGCGGTGTGGTCGGCGTACATCGCGCTCTACCGGATGCTCGCGCTGGCGCACGCCTACCGTGACCCGTCGGCCGCGGGCTACGAGAATCCTGACGTCCTGGCTGCTCTCGAGCGCGCGCTCGAGTACTGGGACGTCGCCGACCCGGGGAACACGAACTGGTGGGAGACGGAGATCGGCGAGTCGCTCGCGATGGGACGCATCTCCGTTTTCGTCGGTGACGTCCTCAGCGAGAACGCGCGTGAGGTCGCCCTGAAGCACAACACCGGCAAGCTCGACCCGGTTGGCGCGAACGGCTCTTGGCGCACGACCAACTACCTCTTCGAGGCGATCGCCACCGGGAATGTCGAGAACATCACCGCCGGGTTCGACACGATGGTCGAGACGGTCACCGTCGACGCGTCCGGCGCGGTGCGTGAGGCGGTCCAGCCCGACGGCAGCTTCTGGGCGCACGGCGCCCAGCTGTACAGCGAGGGCTACGGCATGGTCCTGTTCACCTACGTCGCCCTCTGGGCCGACGTTGCGCGCGGAACCGGCTTCGCCTTCAGCCGCGACCACCTGGACACGATCGCCTTCTACATCGTGAACGGCACCCGATGGATGATCCGCGGCGAGATCGGCATGCTCTACCTCAACTACCGGCCACCGAAGACCATCGACGGCGTCACGAGCCACAGCTCGGAGTTCATCGAGCCGCTGAACCGGATGGTGCGCGCCGATCCGCTGTACGCCAGTGCCTACCGCGCCCTCGTCGACAGCATCTACGGCGCCACCCGGTCCAACGGACTGACCGGCAACAAGTACTTCTGGCGCTCCGAATTCTCCTCCCACCTGCGCGACGACTACGGGATCTTCACCCGGCTGAACTCCAGCAGGACCGTCGGCAGTGAGTACCGCTCCACCTTCCGGCCCGAGGTCGGGAACGAGATCGTCTGGAACAGCGCCGGCGCCACCGCGATCCAGGTCAACAACCGCGAGTACCTGGACCTGGGGCCCGCGTTCGACTGGTTCCACTACCCGGGAGTGACCGCGCCGTACGTCAAGGAGCAGACCCGGGGCTCGACGGGTAACGGGGGCAGCTTCACCGGAGGCGTCTCCGACGGCACCTACGGCGCCAGCGTCTACACCCTCGATCGCGCCGCGACGAAGGGGAACAAGAGCTACTACTACTTCGACGACGAGATGGTCGCGCTCGGCGCAGGTATCACGTCCACGTCCGACGCGGCCGTCCACACGACCGTCAACCAGGCCGCCGCGAAGGACAACGCCTCGGTCGACGGCACGCCCGTGCCGGCCGGGACCGACTCCGACGCCGTCGACGGCCCGTCCTGGGCCCACAACGACGAGGTCGGTTACGTCTTCCCGTCGGATCAGCGCGTGCTCGTGTCGAACAAGACGCAGACGGGCAACTGGCTCGATCAGGACCCGGCGAACCGAGACGCCTTCACGCTGTACTTCGACCACGGGGTCGAACCGAGCGACGCCGGCTACGAGTACGTGGTGCTCCCGGGGAAGGACGCCGACGAGGTCGAGGCGTATGCCGCCGACCCCGCGGTCGAGGTGCTGCGCAACGACGGCGAGATCCAGGCGGTCCGGCACGCCGGGCTGGAGCGGACCATGGCGACCTTCTACCAGGCAGGACAGCTCGACCTGGGGGAATCGCGGACGCTCGAGGTGAGCCAGCCCGCCATCGTGATCCTCGACGAGTCCGGTGACGAGCCCGTCGTGAGCGTGGCCAGCCCCAGCCAGCCGGGCCTGGTGGTGCACGTGGCCCTCGAAAGTACCGACGAGGCGGCACGTGGCGTCTTCGCGCTCGGTTCCGGCGCGGACCTCGGCAGGACCGTCACCGCCGAGCTGGTGCCGAGCGGGCCGGGCGAACGATCGGCCTACACGGCGAGCGGCTTCGAGGAGGGCGGCGAGCCCGAACTCGCCGGCGACGGGGACGACGCGACCGCCTGGCGCTCCGGGGCGGACGGGACGGCCTGGCTGATGAAGGAGCTCGAGCCCGGGTCCTTCCTCACCGGTGTCACGGTCTCGTGGGGTGACCAGGTGGCGAAGCGCTACCTGCTGCAGACCTCCCTGGACGGTGAGGTGTGGACCGACCAGCAGTTCACCCAGGACGGGACCGGGGGGAGCATCGACCTCGAGATCGCGCCGACACCGGCCACCTTCGTCCGAGTGCTGATGGTCGAGAGCACAGGCGGGGACGGGTACTCCGTCCGGGAGCTCGCGACGGAGGCGAGCGTCAACCGTGCACTCGCCGCGCCGGTGACGGCGTCCGGCTCGTCGGGTGGGAGGCCCGGCGCGGTAACCGACGGCAGCATGGAGACCCGGTGGAGCGCGAATTCCTCCGATACCGCCTGGGTCCAGGTCGACCTGGGGTCGGTCCAGCCGATCCGCACCGTCCGGCTGTGGTGGGAGGCGTCCTACGCCAAGCAGTACGTCATCCAGGTGTCCGACGACGGCCGGACGTGGCGGGACGCCTATGCCACGAGCGGTTCCGGGTCCGACGGCGGGATCGACCTCGTCGAGGTCGACGAGACAGCGCGATACGTGCGCATGCAGACCGTCGCACGCAGTAGTACACAGTGGGGCGTGTCGCTCTGGGAGCTGGAGGTGTTCGACGACGACAGGATCACCGACGCACCGCCCGCCGAGGGCGGCCGGGAGAACCTCGCGCTTCACCAGCCGATCAGCGCCGACTCGGAGTACAACGCCACGTTGGCGGTGACGAACGCGAACGACGGCAATCCGACCACGCGCTGGGCTTCGCAGCGGCAGTCGGCCCCGTACACAATCGAGCGCTGGCTCCAGGTCGACCTCGGGGAGATCCGATCGGTCAACCAGGCCGTCGTGACCTGGGAAGCGGCAACGTCGAACGATTACCGGATCGAGGGGTCGGTCGACGGCGAGAACTGGACCGAGCTGGCTCGCGTGCGGAAGTCGTCCGACGATCTGCGCAATGTCGTGGACCTGGACCAGGCGGACGTCCGGTACGTGCGGGTGATCGGTCTACCGGCCACACAGTATGGCCTGTCGATCTTCGAGTTCGAGGTCTACGGCGGGTACACCCTGCGCTGTGACGCCTCGCCGCTGCGGGTGGAACCGGACAGCACAGCCGTCGCCACGGCCTTCATCTCGCCTCGCGATCCGGACGACGAGGTCCGAGTCGTCTCGCTGGACGAGGACGTCGTCGCGATCTCCGGCACCCCGCGGGTGGACGATGCCGGCCGGATCGACGTCGATCTCGCGACGGGGGAGTCGGGCACCACCTCGCTCCTCTTCACGCACGCCAACGGTGACGAGCACCTCCTGTGCCCGGTGACCTTCACAGTCACCACGGCCGAGCTGGAGCGTCTGATCGAGCGTGCCAACGCGCTGGAGAGTCTGAAGTACACGCCGTCCAGTTGGAGCCCGCTGCTGCCGGCGCTCGAGGCAGCCAAAGCGACGCTTCGCTCGGCGGAGGCGACGCAGGCCGAAGTCGACGAGCGTGCCGCCGCCCTCACTGAGGCGATGGCAGGTCTCGTCGAACAGGAAGTGGACACGACTGCTCCCACCATCACCGTGAAGGATGAATCACGCGGGCGAGACGGCGTCTACAGCGAGGTGAGCTTCAAGCTGTACGACGAAGGGCTGATCGACAAGGCGGTGCTGAACGGTGTCGTCAAGGACCTGACCGACGACACATGGTCGGACCTGAACGGCGTCAAGCCCGGCGTCTTCGGCGCCGTAGAAGGGGCGAACACCCTCGAGGTGTACGACCGGGCGGGCAACCGCGCCGTTCTCGAGTTCGTCCTGGACACGGAGACGCCGACCGTGACCATCAAGGACGGTGACCGCTACACGATCGGCACCGAAGCGGGCTACGAGAAGGTCTCGTTCACGTTCTACGACGCCGGCAAGGTCGACAAGTTCGTGCTGAACGGTAGGGCCAGGGACCTGACGGACGCCGTGGGGTCGGACCTCGACCACATCCGCCCTGGCGTGCGAGGAGCGGTGCTGGGCAACAACGTCCTCGAGGTGTACGACGTCGCAGGAAACGTGACCACCATCGAGTTCACGTTGGTCAGGAAGCGCTGAAGCCAGCGCAGGTCTCGCAGCGCCGCGAGGCGTGACGCAACACCGGACGGCGGGCCCCCGCGAGATCGTGGGAGCCCGCCGTCGATCGGTGGCACTCGTCGAGGGCGACCCTTGGTCTCGATCCTCGTCGGTGAGTTCGTTCCTGACATCCTCGATGAGGGTGGTGACACCGCGCGCTGGCCAGCGCTTTGCATATCCTGACTCGGAATCCGGCCCACCTGCTCGGACAGCAGCATGCAGGTCGGACCTGGGGAACCGCGCAGGGAATGTGGAGGAGCGACGATGACGTCACCGCCGGCCACCGCCGCGCAGATCACCCGGGTACGCGATCTGCTGGTGTTCGACGACTCGGGGGTGCGCCTGGTCGTGGCCTGCGACTCGGTGGGCGGCATCGGGCCGAAACCGGCGGACACCGTTCCGGTCGATGCCACCTGCACCGGGTATTTCGCCGCCCGCGTGCCGCTGCTGGAGGTGCTCTGCGCCGGTGCGCAGCCTGTCGTGGTGGCCAACAACCTCTGCGTCGAGGCGGAGCCGACCGGGCGGGAGCTGACCGAGGCGGTCCGCGCCATCGCCGCGAGCGTCGGCGTTCCGGCCGCGAACGTCACCGGCCTGATCCACGACGCGGTGCCGGTCGGATCGAAGGGACTGGCGTGGGAGGCGCCGCTGCTGGCGAGCACTGCGGGGCTGGAACTGCGCTGGGAACCCGGGAACCCCGTGCCTCCCGAGCGCTCGGGAGGCCCTTCGTCCTGTGTTCTCGTCTCGTGTGCCCCGGCCGATCTGGACCGGCTCCGGGCCTGCTTCGCCGAGACGCTGCCGGTCGCCGTCGTCGGCACGCTCGCCGAGGCCGCCGAGACCACCGAGGTCCGGACGACGGGGGATGTGACGGCCGTATGGCGGTGCGCATCCTCGGGGGCACGGCCGAGGCGCGGGAGTTGGCCGTCCTGCTCCAGGAGGATGAGAGCACCGCGTTCGTGTCGTCGTTGGCGGGCCGGGTGGCCCGGCCACGGTTGCCGGTCGGTGCCGTCCGGGTCGGCGGATTCGGCGGTGTGCCGGGACGGCGGTCGTACCTGAACGGGATGGGCATTTCCGCTGTCGTCGACGCGACTCACCCGTTCGCGACGGGCATGAGCGCCAACGCGCTGGCGGCGTGTTCGGCCGAGGCCGTGCCGCTGCTGCGGCTGGAGCGGCCCGGCTGGTCGCAGGCTGAGGGCGCAGGGGACTGGCACTGGGTCGACGATCACGACGAGGCGGCGGCACTGACCGCGCGGCTCGGACGACGGCCGTTCCTGACCGTTGGCCGCCAGGCACTCGGGCGGTTCGCCGGGCCGCTGGCAGGGTGTCTCCGCGCTGGTCAGAGTGGTCGACGAACCGGACGTCGAGGTGCCGGCGGCGTGGACGGTGCTGCTGAGCCGGGGGCCGTACCCGCTCGATGCGGGGCGGGCACTGATGGCCGAGGTGACGTGCTGGTGACCAAGGACTCCGGCGGCACCTACACCTGGTCCAAGATGCGGGTCGCCGGTGAGCTCGGGATTCCGGTGGTCATCGTGCGGCGAGAGCCGGCGCCTCGCGCGCTGGAGGTCGTCGACGACGCCCTGGCGGCGGCGGCATGGATCGGCACGCTGGCGTCACGCTGAGGGTCGGTCAGCCGAGGCCGGGGACGTCCGCGACGGCGCCGATGACCGCGACGGCGGGTGGCGAGATGTCGGCGGCGGCGTCGATCGTGCTCAGCGTGGCGCGTGCGACGCGCTGACTGGGCATGGTCCCGTCGGCGACGACCGCCGCGGGCGTGTCCGGTGCGAGCCCGCCCGAGACCAGAGCGGCGCAGATCGCCCGCAACGTGCGCACCCCCATGAGCACCACGATCGTCGTACCGGACGCGGCGAGCGCGGCGTAGTCGATCGTCCAGTCCGGGTGCCCGGGTGGCACCTGCCCGGAGACGACGGTGAAGCCCTGGGCCAGCCCCCGATGGGTCACCGGGATGCCCGCGAGGGCCGGCGCGGCGGTCGCCGACGTCACGCCGGGGACGATCCGCACCTCGACGCGCGCGTCGAGGCAGGCGAGCAGCTCTTCGCCACCACGGCCGAACACGTAGTTGTCGCCGCCCTTGAGGCCCAGACGTGGCGGCCGGAGGTGGCCCGCTCGACCAGCAGTACGCCGAGCACCGGCAGCCCGGTCGACTCGAGCGCGCTGACGACCTCGTCGGCGGGCCGAGACGATCCGGCCTTGTTGAGGGCGACGCCGACGATGCGGACCGACGGGTCGAAGGCGATCATTCCGTGGACGACGGCGGCAATCGAACGTGCGGCGTGCGAGATGTCCACCACCAGGACGACCGGCGTGCGCGTGAGCGTGGCGACGTGCGCCGTCGACGCGAACCCCTTGCCGCCGAGCTGCCCGTCGTACAGCCCCATGACGCCCTCGACGATCGCGACGTCGGCGCCACGCGCACCGTGTAGCAGCATGGAGACGAGGCGCCGCTCACCCACGAGATGCGGGTCGAGGTTGCGGCCGGGCCGACCGGTCGCGAGGGCGTGGTACCCGGGGTCGATGTAGTCGGGCCCGACCTTGTGGCCGGAAGCCCGGTGACCGGCCCGGGACAGTGCGGCCATCAGGCCGGTCGCGACCGTGGTCTTGCCGTGGCCGGACGGGCGCGGCCGGGACGGTTGACCAGCGTCTCGACGACGTCGTCGACGTCGACCCAGCCCCAGGTCATCGGATAGGTGAACTCGTCGAGGACGTAGAGGTCGTGGGCCTCGGCGGAGAGACGGCGCTTGACCTCGGCCCAACCTTCGGCGGCGTCGGCGGCGTGGTCCTCCTCGGTGCCCTTCTTGCGCGACCAGGACCAGCCCGAGCCCATCTTGTGCCACTCGACCGACCCGCCGACGCCGGTCTCGGCGTGCAGCTCGCCGAGGCGCTCGAGCACGGTCTGTTCGCCGATGCGCCACCTGGCCGACTTGACGAACTGGAACACGCCGACGTTCCACCCCTGATTCCACGCGCGCATGGCGAGACCGAAGGCGGCGGTGGACTTGCCCTTGCCGTCGCCGGTGTGGACCATGACGAGCGGCCGGTTGCGGCGCTGCCTGGTGGTGAGGCCGTCGTCGGGCGCGGCGAGCGGCTGACCCTGCGGCATCAGGCGGCCGTCCTCACGACGTTAGTGAGGTCCGCGGCGCTGACCTCACCCAGCGGGACGTACTCCGCGCGCAGCCGGGCGGCGAGATCGTGAGCCAGCCCCAGCCGGAACCTCCCGGTCTCGCAGTCGACGACCACACCGGCGACGCGTGCTGCACGAGATCGGCCAGCCGATCACCGTCACGACCGCGCGCAAACTGCGCACGGCGGTCGAAGCCGGCGCGGACAACCTCCTGGTCATGCTCAACGCACGCATCGATCTGGACGGCTTCGAGGACTGGGACATCTGGTGGGGCGCGAACCTCGGCACGCCGCACGAGCGGCTCGTCGCCGGGCGGGTCGGCGACGTCCGTGCCGAGCTCGACACGGCGCGGGCCGCCGTGAAGTCCGCCGCCGGCTGGATCATGGACCTGTACCTGCTGCGCAGCGCCTCACCTCGCCGCTGAGACCCACCCGGTGTGCCCGGTGCGAGATGACATGCGCCGCGCCACGGAGCCGTAGTGTGGGGACATGGTGAGGCTGACGAAGATCTATACCCGCACCGGCGACGACGGCACCACCGGGCTGGGCGATTTCAGCCGCACCCGCAAGACCGACCCACGGCTCGTCGCCTACGCCGACGCCAACGAGGCCAACGCGGCCATTGGCGTGGTGGTGGCGCTGGAGCGGTCCGGCGGCGGGGGCGGCGGCCTCGGCCCGGACGTGCTCGCCGTCCTGCAGCGCGTGCAGAACGACCTCTTCGATGTCGGCGCCGACCTCTGCGTGCCGCTGAAGGCCGAATACGAGTACCCGCCGCTGCGGGTCCAACCGGCCTGGATCGACGAGCTGGAGGCCGACTGCGACCGCTACAACGCAGAGGTCCCGAAGCTGACGTCGTTCATCCTGCCCGGCGGCAGCGTCACGGCCGCCCAGCTGCACGTCGCCACGACCGTGGTGCGACGCGCCGAGCGGTCGGCGTGGGCGGCGGTCGAGCATTACGGCAGCGGCGACACCGACGGCGTCAACCCGCTCACCGCGAAGTACCTCAACCGGCTCTCGGACCTGCTGTTCATCCTGTCCCGCTACGCCAACCGCGACGCGGGTGACGTGCTCTGGCAGCCGGGTGGCGGCCGCGCGGAACCGCAGCCGAGGCAGCGGGGGCGCTAGGGAACCATGCCAGCGTCAGCAAGCCGTAGACGCCCGTAGCGGACCCGCTGCCGGATCTCACGCCACGTTTCCGTTGGCGATCTCGTCGGCGATCATGGCCACCTGGAGCGACACTCGGGTGTCCGCATCGTCCAAGTCAGCGTCGAGCAGCCTCGCTGCTCTGCCGAGGCGGTCGTAGAAGACCGGTCGCGAGATGTGCAGGCTGGCTGCGGCATCCGACTTGCTCGTCGGGTGCCTGAGGAGCGCCCGGACAGCATCGAGGAGGCCAGTGTTGCGCCGCATGTCGTGCTCCTTGAGCGCGGCGAGCTCGCGCCTGACGAAGGCTTGGACGCGGTGGTCGTCGGCCAACATGGCGAGTAGCCCGCGCAAGTGAACGTCGTCAAGCCGGTAGACGCCACCGAGGGCTTCCCCTCCAGGTCCGACCGAGCCGACCACCTGCTGGGATTCCTGGAGAGTCCGGTCGATGTCGCCTGCGCGCACGGTGGTGAGGCCGACTCCGATGACGACATCCTGACGATGGCGTACCCGTGTCGCGAGGTCGTCGACGACGTGATCGGGTTCAGCAGCGAGGGGAAGGGACAGTAGCGCCCTGACGTCCCCGTCGACGTCGCTCACGAGCGCGGGAACTCGCGCCTCGTGCGCGGCGTGGACGACGGCGGCCGTGATCTCGTCGAGCTGTGGCCGGCGAGGTTGGTCGGCGGAAGCCGCGGCGACGATCGGCCGCAGCGTCAAACCGACGAACTGCCGACGCCGTACCGGAAGGCCGGCGAGCCCGCAGCGCCGCAGCACCTCCTCCGATGCCGGGTTGGCCAGCAGCGCGAGGAGCAGTTCGTGGTGGGTGCGGCGCACCACGTTGTCGCGGTGACGGTCGTGGAGCCGATGGAGAGCGAGTGCCGCGGCCGCCCGCTCGACGATCGCGACCTGCCGCCGCGACGGTGTGGTGCGGCTCTGGATGGCAAGCCGGCCCCAGCCGCGGTCATGCCGACCCACGCGGGTGATCAGCCAGCCGCGTTCGCCGTCCCATCCCGTCCGGCCGTCGAGCGGCATCGACCTCGCCGTCCTGGCCCAGTCGGCCAGGGCCGGCGCGAGGTCGTCGGCGCCGGAGCGGTAGTCGAGGACATGGTGCTGCTCGCTCTCGAGAATCACCGCGGCGCCGGCGAGGCGCTGCACGGCGTCGAGGATCTCACCCGGACCGGCCTCCGCGATGCCGAGGTCGGTGAAGGTGTCGTGCACGCGCTGTGTCTCGCGCAGTTCGGCCAGTTGCTCCTCGACGATCCGCTCTCCCACCGCCTGTGCGAGCGTGGCGAAACGCGCTTCCCGGACCAGCGCGATCAGCGGCAGGCGATGATTGTCGCAGGCTTGCACCAACGCGCGCGGCAGGACGGTCCAGCGCCGCCCGAGCTCGACCACGAGTCCGGCCGCGCCGCTCTCGGACAAGCTGGCCGCCACCTGCCTGAGGCCCTCGTCGGTGTCGGGCATCGCGATCCCGGTACTGAGCAGGAGATCGCCTTCGCGCAGCAGCGGCCCGATGTCGGCGAGTTCGCCCGAGTGCACCCAGCGCACCGGGTTGTGCAACCACGTGGCGCCGGCGGCTACCCGCGGACCGGCGCTGCGCACCGCCGGCATGGCGAGGACGTCGGCCACGGTCAGAAAGTCCACAGGGATCCGCCCATCCACCGACAGAACGCCGGAAAAGTCAGGTGAATTCTACAGAGTGACGGGCGGTGACGGTGCCCGAGAGGGTCAGGCTCCGATGACCACCGTGGAAAGGGGAGAAGGGTGCCGAGCCCGATCACACACTGGAAGGACGGTTCGAGTTTCGAGGGCGTCCCGGGCCGCTGGGCCGACGTCACCAATCCCGCGACGGGCGCGGTCTCGGGCCGTGTGGCCCTGGCCGGCGCGGAGGACGCGGAGGCGGTCATCTCCTCGGCGACGGCGGCCGCGCGGTCGTGGGCGGAGACCTCGCTTGCCCGTCGTACCCAGGTCGTCTTCGCCTTCCGGGAGTTGCTCAACCGCCGCAGAGACGAGCTCGCGCACCTGATCACCGCCGAACACGGCAAGGTGTACAGCGACGCGCTCGGTGAGATCGCCCGGGGCCAGGAGGTCGTGGAATTCGCCTGCGGCATCCCGCACCTGCTCAAGGGCGGCCGTTCGGAGAACGCGTCGACCGGCGTCGACGTGCACTCCAAGCGGGTGCCCCTCGGCGTCGTGGGGATCATCAGCCCGTTCAACTTCCCGGCCATGGTGCCGATGTGGTTCTTCCCGATCGCCATCGCCGCGGGCAACACGGTGGTGCTCAAGCCCAGTGAGAAGGACCCGTCGGCGGCCGTCTGGATCGCGAAGCTCTGGACGGAGGCCGGACTGCCCGACGGCGTCTTCAACGTGCTCCAGGGCGACAAGGTCGCGGTCGACGCGCTCCTGCGGTCGCCGGACGTGGCCGCCATCAGCTTCGTCGGCTCGACGCCGATCGCCCGGTACGTCTATGAGGAGGCCGGCCGCCACGGCAAGCGGGTGCAGGCATTGGGCGGGGCGAAGAACCACATGGTGGTTCTGCCCGATGCCGACCTGGACCTCGCCGCCGACGCCGCAGTCGGCGCCGGCTACGGCAGCGCGGGCGAGCGATGCATGGCGATCAGCGTGCTCGTGGCGGTGGATCCGATCGGCGACGACCTCGTCGCGCGGATCGCCGAGCGCACCAGGACCCTGCTGATCGGCGACGGCGGCCGCGATGCGGCCGGGGCGTCGGTGCGCGAGGCCGACCTGGGGCCGCTGGTCACCGCGGCGCACCGCGACCGGGTCGCCGGCTTCATCGCCTCCGGCGAGGCCGCAGGTGCCGAGCTGGTCGTCGACGGCCGCGAGGTGCGGCCCCGTGGCGACGAGGCCGGCTTCTGGCTGGGCCCCACGCTGTTCGACCACGTCACGCCGCGGATGGATATCTACACCGAGGAGATCTTCGGGCCGGTCCTGTCCGTCGTGCGGGTGGCCTCCTACGAGGAGGCGGTCGCCCTGATCAACGCCCACGAGTACGGCAACGGGACGGCGATCTTCACCAGCGACGGCGGAGCCGCCCGCCGCTTCGAGCGCGACGTCCACGTCGGGATGATCGGCGTCAACGTGCCGATCCCGGTCCCGGTGGCCTCCTACTCGTTCGGGGGCTGGAAACGGTCGCTGTTCGGGGACACGCACGCTCACGGTACCGAGGGCGTCCACTTCTACACGCGCGCCAAGGTGGTCACCACCCGCTGGTCCGATCCGTCCGATCGCCGCGAGGGCGGTCCCGAGCTGGGGTTCCCACAGTATGTCTGAGCGCACCTACCTGGACGCCGGCCCGGACCGGGTCTACGCACTGGACCGCGCACACGTCTTCCACTCCTGGTCGGCGCAGGGCGCCCTCGAACCTGTCGTCGTCACGAAGGCCGCCGGTTCGTACGTGTGGGACCGTGACGACCAGCGGCTGCTCGACTTCACGTCGCAGCTGGTGTACACCAATCTCGGCCACCAGCATCCGCGCATCGTCCGGGCGATCCAGGACCAGGCGGCGCGGCTGTGCACGGTCGCTCCCGGGTACGCCAACGCGGCGCGGTCTGCGGCCGCTCACCTGATCGCGGCGCACACGCCGGGCGACCTCGACCGGATCTTCTTCACCAATGGCGGCGCCGACGCCAACGAGCACGCCATCCGCATGGCCCGGTTGCACACCGGCCGGCACAAGGTCCTGTCGACCTACCGCTCCTACCATGGCGGCACCCAGCTAGCCGTCAACGTGACGGGCGACCCGCGACGATGGCCGAACGACAACGGCTCCACCGGCACCGTGCACTTCTTCGGGCCCTATCTCTACCGCAGCGTATTCGACGCCGGCACCGAAGAGGAGGAGCGCGACCGTGCGCTGGCGCACCTCGAACAGGTGATCCTTCTCGAAGGGCCGGCGACGATCGCCGCCATCATCCTCGAGCCGATCCCGGGAACGGCTGGCGTTCTCGTGCCACCGCCCGGCTACCTCGCCGGCGTGCGCGAGCTCTGCGACGCGCATGGCATCGTGCTCATCGCCGACGAGGTCATGGCCGGCTTCGGCCGCAGCGGCAGCTGGTTCGCGATCGAGCGTGACGACGTGGTGCCGGATCTGCTGACCTTCGCGAAGGGGGTCAACTCTGGCTATGTCCCGCTTGGCGGCGTCGCCATCAACGACGCGATCTACCGGACATTCACCGATCGCGTGTATCCCGGTGGGCTAACCTACTCCGGGCACCCGCTCGCGTGCGCCGCCGCGGTCGCCACCATCCAGGTCATGGAGAGCGACCATGTCGTCGACCACGCCGCCGGTCTGGGCGAGAACGTGCTCGGGCCGGGGCTGCGACGGCTCGCGGCCGAGCACGACTGCATCGGCGAGGTCCGCGGCACGGGCGTGTTCTGGGCAGTTGAGCTGGTCCGCGACGCGGCTACCCGCGAACCGCTGGTGTCGGCCGACGGCGCCGGGGCCGAGGTGCTGGCAGCATTGCTCGCCGCGGCCCGCAGACGCGGCCTGTTGGTGCTGGGCAACGGCAACCGGGTGCACCTCGTGCCACCGCTCACCACGACGGCCGACGAAGCGCGCGGGGGCCTGCGGATCCTGGACGAGGCCCTGACCGAGGTCGAGGTCGGTCAGACGAGCGCCGCGTCCGGCTCCGCGGTCTCGATGCCGTGAGCCGCGCCGACTGGACCGTAGACGAGCCGGCCCGCGTGGGTGTTGAGTCCCAGGCGCAGGGCGCCGTCGTCGGTCAGTGCCTGACGCCAGCCCTTGGCCGCCAGCGCGACGATGTAGGGAATCGTCGCGTTGGCCAGGGCGGAGGTCGCGGTCTTCGGCACCGCGCCCGGCATGTTCGCCACGCAGTAGAACGTCGATTCGTGCACCCGGAACACCGGGTCGGTGTGCGTGGTGGGCCGGGAGTCCTCGAAGCAGCCGCCCTGGTCGATCGCGATGTCGACGAGCACCGACCCGGGCTTCATGCGGGCGACGAGGTCGTTGGTGACGAGCTCGGGCGCGGTGCTGCCGGGAACCAGGACGCTGCCGATGACGAGGTCGGCCTGCTGGACCTGCTCCTCGATCGTGAGCTGGCTCGAGGCCAGCCCGTGGACCCGGTTGTCGTAGCGCCAGAACGACATCCGCAGCTTGTCCAGGTCGACGTCCAGCAGCGTGACGTCGGCGCCCATGCCGAGCGCGATGTTCGCGGCGTTCTGGCCGCTGACGCCGGCCCCGATGATGACGACCTTGGCGGTGGCCACGCCGCCGACGCCGCCCATGAGCACGCCGTGCCCGCCTTGCTGGCGCATCAGGTGGTAGGCCCCGACCTGGGGCGCGAGGCATCCGGCGACTTCTGACATCGGGTACAGCAGCGGCAGCGCGCCAGAGGGCAGCTGCACCGTCTCGTAGGCGACGGCGGTGACGCCAGCGGCGAGCAGCCGCTCGGTCAGCGGCTTGTCCGCGGCGAGGTGCAGGTAGGTGAAGAGGACGAGGCCCTCGCGTAGACGGTGGTACTCGGCGGAGACCGGCTCCTTCACCTTGATCACCAGATCGGCGGCGCCCCAGACGTCGTCGGCGTCGTCGAGGATCTTCGCGCCGGCCGCGGCATAGGCGTCGTTCCCGATCGACGAGCCGGTCCCGGCATCGCGCTCGACGAACACGTCGTGGCCGAGGCGGGTCAGCTGGTCGACGCCGGACGGGGTGATCGCCACCCGGAACTCGTGGTCCTTGACTTCCTTCGGGATGCCAATGCGCATGTCACCTGACTCCGTTCTGCTCGGTGACGGCGGCGAGTGCGTCGCCGAGGATGTCGATGCCGGCGTGCAGTTCGTCCTCGCTGATGGTGAGCGGCGGGGCGATGCGGAAGATCCCGCCCATGCCGGGCAGCTGGACGATGTTCATGTGCAGGCCCCGCTCCAGGCAGGCCGCGGTGACGGCTGCGCCGAGCGTGTCCGCCGGCGCCTTGCTCGTCCTGTCGCTCACCAGCTCGACGCCCTGGAGTAGGCCCCGGCCCCGGATGTCGCCCACGACGTCGTGGACGTCGCGAAGTCCCTCGAGGCGGTCGGTGAGCTGCTGGCCCAGCTTGGCGGCTCGTTCGACGAGGCCGTCGCGCTCGATGACGTCGAGGACGGTCGAGGCGATCACCGCCGCGAGCGGGTCGGAGGCGTGCGTCGTGTAGAAGAGGTACCTGCGATCTGCGCAGACCTGCTCGATCTCGGCGCTCGTCAGCACCGCGGCGACGGGCAGCCCGGCGCCGAGCGTCTTCGACAGTGTCAGGATGTGGGGAGCGACGCCGTCGCGCTCGAACGCGTACAGGTGGCCGGTGCGCCCGAGGCCGGTCTGTGCCTCGTCGAGGATCAGCAGCATCCCACGCGCCTCGCACAGCTCCTTGAGCCGGGCGAGATAGCCCTCGGGCAACTCGATGACGCCTCCCGAGGAGAGGATCGGCTCGACGAGGCAGGCCGCCAGCGATCCGTTGGACTGGGTGTCGATCATGGCGAAGCCGTACTCCAGCTCGGACTCCCAGTCATGGGACCCGTCCGGGTGGCGGAACGGCGAGCGGTAGGCGTTCGGCGTCGGCAGGACGAAGTTGCCGGGCATCGTGGGCCCGTAGCCGCGGCGGCCCGCCGAGAACGTCGCCGCCGACGCGCCCGACGTCATGCCGTGCCACGAGCGGTCGAACGAGACGATCTCGTACCGGCCGGTGTACAGCTTGGCCATCTTGAGCGCGGCCTCGTTCGACTCGGCGCCCGTCGACAGCAGAAGCATCTTGGTGAGGTTCGGCGGCAGTGTCTGAGCCAGCCGCTTCGCCAGGTCCACGACCGGCCGGCTGAGCATGCCGCTGAACAGGTGGTCCAGTGAGCCGACGCACTCCGATACCGCCCGTACGATCTCCGGGTGCGAATGGCCCAGCACCGCGCTCATCTGGCCCGAGGTGAAGTCGAGGATCGCGGCGCCGTCGCTGTCGTAGACGTACGAGCCGGCTGCGCGTTCGATGACGCGCGGCATGAACGCCGGGATGTATCGGACGAGGTGATCCTGCACATCGGTCCAGAAAGTGTCCGTGCTCACTGCGGCCTCCAGAGGGTAATTATGGCCTATTGAACTAGGCCATAATTACTCTGGCAAGTATGGGAACAGTGGCCCTGGACACATTGGGCAGAACCGCCCGGCGGGCCGGTTCCCGGGCACTCGGGAACTTCGACATCCCCATGATCAACGTCGCGAGGCGGGTACCGAAGACGTCAGGCGCCCGCTCGCCGGTGCACCAGCTGGGCCATGGGCGCCTGCACCGTGTACTCGTCGGCGACGTCGCCGGCGATCCGGACGATGGCGTCGGTAGTGCGTTGCACCAGCTCGTCGCCGTCGCGCTCGAGCGTTCCCGGGACGGGCCGCAGGGCGTTGGCCAGGCCGGCGCGCAGCGACAGCACCGGCCACGGGCCCCGGTCCGGGGCCAGCCGGGCGGCGGCCAGCAGGGCGGCCACCCCGAGGTCGGCGGCGGGTAGCAGGGGTGCGGGCACCTCGGCGTCGAACTCCGAGCCGTCGAGGGTGGAGAAGTGGACGGCGTAGCTGTCGCCGTCGCGTCGCGCCGTCGCGACGTCGGCGCCCTCGGCGCGGCGCCGCTCGATGTCGGCCGACACGAGGTAGCCGGACGCGTCGATGACCGTCGTGCGGGTCTCGACGCCGTGTCGCGTCGCGATTTGCTCGCGCCAGGTGGTCGCGCCGCCGTCGGAGTGCGAGGAAATTCTGGTGGCGGCGTCGATCCGGCCGAAGTTGCTCCGCTCGTACTCGCCGACCAGTCGTTCGCCGGGCGGCACCGGGAGCAGCCGGGCTCGGTCCGGCTCGGCGTGCACGAGCGCTTCGACCTCGTCGAGCAGGGCGTCCAACTGCGGGCGCTCCAGCACCGTCCCGCCCACGACGACGGCAGACGGGTCCTTCAGAGCGGTGACCGACACCAGGGGGTCGCCGGTCACGGCCACGAGGTCGGCGACGAACCCGGCCTCGACGCGGCCGCGATCGGGCAGTCCGAAGTAGTCGGCCGCGCCGCTCGTGGCCAGCCGCACGAGCTCGGCGCTCGTGTACCCGGCGCCGGTCATCAGCTCCAGCTCCTCGACCAGCGAGGACCCGTGGAAGACGAACGCGTTGTGGGTGTCGGTGCCGACCAGGACCGGCGCGCCGGCGTCACGGAGCGCGGCGAGGACGCGCCGGCTGCGCTCATGGAAGAGATCGGCGGTGCCCTGCAGCTCGTCGGGCGTCAGCGCCATGATGCGGAAATCGTTCTCAGGCCGCCACGTGCGGGCGAGCACGGGATCGGTCAGGCGCAGCCGCGGGTCGGTGAAGTCGCGGTGCCCGAGCAGGCGGTCGAGGACGATCAGCGTGGGGCAGGAGGTGATGTTCTCGGCGGCCATCCGCTGGGCCAGGGCCGCGATCTTGTGTTCGTCGATGTCCGATGCCGCCCGGGCGGCATCGGGGGAGAACCGGTTCCGGCCGCGTCCGTAGCTGAACCCCTGCGCGAAGAAGGCGTCGAGGCGTTCCTGGGCGGCCGGGCGCAGCGAGCCGTACTCGTAATTGTTCAGGTGCTCGAACCCGGTCTGGCCGCGGTCGATCGCCTGGTGGACGGTGAGCGCCTGCGGGCAGTGCCCGACCAGCGGGAGGCCGGTGTCCCGGCAGGCCTCGCCGAGCCCTTCGAGAGCCTCGCCGGACAGCCACTGATACGCCTTGACCTGCTGGTACCCGAGATCGGCCCACCGGTTCACCGCGGCGTGCGCGCTGGCGCGATCGGTGATCTGGGCCGAGTCCGGCCACACTGTCGTTCCCGGCGCACCGCGGCCGTCGGCCATGGCGGTGCTGGTGACGAGGTAGGGCCCGAGCTCCGTGCCCTCGGCGACGCGTCTGCGCCAGTCCAGGTGCCACGGCTTGCCGCGCATGTTGCGCACCAGCGTGACGCCGTGCGCCAGGTAGCCGAGCATGTCCGCCCGGTCCTCGACGTGCACGTGGCAGTCGGCGAGACCGGGCAGAATGGTCCGGTCCCGCCAGTCGACGACCCAGCCGGTGATCTGCCGCTCGGTGCGGGGCGCGACCCGGGTGATCCGGCCGGCGGCCACTGTGATCGCCTGGTCCCGCAGGACCCCGCGATCGGTCATCGAGAGCACGGTTCCTGCGAGGATCGTCATCGGCGCGGCGTTATTCACCTGGTCCTCCAGTCCTCGTGCCGCTGGAAGGTCGCCACGCTAGCAGCAAGTTCGACCTACGGACATAGGTCTAACCCTTGCGTCCAGTGGCTGGTTGCCTCAAGAATCGACCCATGATGATGCGACGTTGTTTGCCTGGGACCGACCGATGACGGCGCCGAACGACGAGGCCCTGGTCGTCGATCTGCACAACGACCTGATCCTGCTGGTCGACCACTTCGACCAGCGCGGCCGGCCGGAGCACTTCGCCGAGTTCTGGCTGCCCGAGCTGCGGTCGGGCGGTGTGAACGTCCAGGTGCTGCCCGTGTTCATCGAGGCGCAATACCAGTCCGAGGGAGCCCTGCGGCGGACGCTGCTGCTCATCGAGCGGATCCATCAGCTGGCGTCACACCACCCCGAGGTGGAGGTCTGCCTGTCCGGAGCGGAGGTCGCGGCGGCCGTGTCCGCCGGCCGGATCGCGTTCGTGATCGGGCTGGAGGGTGCGCATGCCCTGGGCCAGGACCCGGAGCTGATCGGGACGATGTACCGCGTCGGCGCGCGGGTGGTGTCTCTCGCCCACCTGGGCCGGACGCACCTCGCGGACGGCAGCGGGTTCGACGACAGCGCGCGCGGCGGGCTGACCCCGCAGGGGTTCGAGGTGCTCGCCGAGATGGAACGGCTCGGGATCGTCTTCGACATCAGCCACCTCGGTGTGGCCGGCGTCGATGACGTGCTGGCCCGGGCGACCCGCCCGCTGCTCGCGACCCACTCGGGCTGCCGGGCCATCACCGACATGCACCGAAACCTCAGCGACGACCAGATCAAAGGCATCGCCGACCTCGGGGGCGTGATCGGGGTCGCGGCGGCGATCCCGCCGTTCATCGACCCGGCCCGGCCGACCGCCGCCCGTGTCGTCGACCACATTGAGCACATCGCGTCGGTCGCCTCGATCGACGCCGTGGGGCTGGGACCGGACTTCGTCGACGACTATTACGCGGAGGTCTACGGCGGCCGCATGGTCATCATGGGCGTGGACGTCGAGTTCGTGGACGCCGAGGTCCGGCGGCCGTCGGACCTCCCGAAGCTCACCGCCGAGATGGTCGCCCGCGGCTTCTCCGAGGCCGACGTCGCCAAGGTGCTGGGCGGCAACGCCATGCGGGTCCTCGACCATGTGATGGGCGTCGGTGCGCGTGGCTGAGCGCCGCGCGGTGATCGTCGCCGCGCAGCCGGAGGCCGTCGAGGCCGGCGCCGCGATCCTGGAGGCGGGCGGCAACGCGGTCGACGCGGCGATCGCCTGCGCCTTCGTGCAGACCGTGGTCGACCCGTTGATGTGCGGCATCGCCGGATTCGGCAGCATGGCCGCGTACCTCCCGCAACGGGAGTTCCACGGCTACTACGACTTCCATGCGGCGGCGCCGAGAGCGGCCCGACCCGAAATGTGGGAGTCGCTCGTCGAGGGCGAGGCCCGCGACGGGTTCGGCTTCATCGTGACCGGCCACGTCAACGAGATCGGCTACGAGTCCATCTGCGCACCGGCGTCGCTGCGGGCGCTCCACACCGCTCATCAGGAGCACGGGACGCTGCCGTGGCGCGACGTCCTGGCGCCCGCGATCGAGTACGCCCGCGATGGATGGACGGTGCGCCCGGACGTCCACGCCTTCTGGTCCGATCCGGGCGCGTTCGGGCACGTCGCCAACAGCGACCGCGCGTCGTTCACCCCAGCCGCCGCGGCGCTCTACCTGCGCCCGGACGGGTCGCCGAAGCGAATGGGCGACGTTGTGGTGAACCGCGACTATGCCGACGTGCTGGCGGCGATCGCGCGATCGGGCCCCGAGTCGTTCTACACCGGCGACCTGGCCCGGGCGATGGTCGACGACGTCGCCGCCAACGGCGGTCACCTGACGCTGGAGGACCTCGCCGACGTCGCCGTCCGGCGCAACGACCCCCTATGGACGACGTACCGCGGCTGGTCGGTCGCCACGAACCGGCCGCCCGGTGGCGGCGTGCAGCTCGTCCAAATGCTCAACGTCCTCGAGAACTTCGACCTCGAGGCGTTGGGGCACAACGGCGTGGAGTACGTGCGCGTCGTCAGCGAGGCCATGAAGAAGGCGACGGCCGACAAGGACCGCTACGTCGGCGACCCCGCGTTCGTGGACGTGCCGCTGGACCGGCTGACGTCGAAGGGCTACGCGCGGGAGGTCGCGGAGCGGATCGAGGCCGGCGAGCGGTTCTCCGTGCCGCGTCACCAGGGACCGGTCGAGGGCCACGACACCACCCATCTCTCGGTGATCGACGCCGACGGGAACTGCGTGGCCATGACGCACTCGCTGGGCCTGCCGTCCGGGGTGGTCAGCCCCGGGCTGGGCTTCATGTACAACGGCTGCATGTCAAGTTTCGACCCCCGGCCCGGCCGGGCGGCGTCGATCGCCCCGGGCAAGGCCCGGTTCAGCTCCGTGTGCCCGTCGGTGGTGTTCGACGAAAACGGCCCCATGCTGGTGATCGGTGCCCCTGGCGGCACACAGATCGCCATGGGCGTCCTTCAGGCGACGCTGAACGTACTCGACTTCGGCGTCCCCATCGGTGAGGCGGTCGGGCTGCCGCGCTTCTCCGCCACCAGCGACGTCATCGACGTCGTCAATCGCGTCCCGCGCGTCACCCAGGCCGCGCTCGAGGCCCGCGGGTACGAGGTGGTGCGCAGCCCCCGTAGCCATGCCTTCGGCCTTGTCCACGGGCTGGCGCGGCAGGACGGACGGTGGCGCGGTGGCGCCGATCCCGGCGGCGACGGCATGGCCCTGGAGGTGACGGCGGCCGCTCAGGCGGGCACCTGAGCGATCCAGCGTTCCACGGCGCCGGCCAGCACTGTCATGGGCACTGACCCGTTGCCGAGGACGGCGTCGTGGAAGGCGCGGATGTCGAAGGCGGCGCCGAGGCGTTCGCGTGCCGTTCGCCGCAGCCGCTCGATCTCGAGGCGGCCGGTCATGTAGGCCAGGGCCTGCCCTGGCCAGGCGATGTACCGGTCGATTTCGTTGGCGACGTTCTCGGGGGTGAGCGCGCTGTTGGTGAGCATGAAGTCGATCGCCTGCTGACGCGTCCAGCCGTGGTGGTGCAGGCCGGTGTCGACAACGAGCCGGCAGGCCCGCCAGGAGTCGAACGAGAGCATGCCGAAGCGGAACAGATCGCCGGAGTAGAGCCCCATCTCGTCGGCGAGACGCTCGGAGTAGAGACCCCACCCCTCGCCGAACGCCGGGACGTACAAGTGACGACGGAACGCAGGCAGCTCGGTGAGCTCTTGCGCGAGCCCGAACTGCAGGTGGTGGCCGGGCACGCCCTCGTGGAACGCTAGTGTTTCGTACTCGTACCGGGTCCGCGTGCTCGGCGCGTGGGTGTTGAGGTTGTAGCGGCCCGGCCGGCTGCCGTCGCCGGACGAGGGCAGGTACTCGCCGAGCACCGCGGCTGGCGCCAGCACCTCGTTCATGGGCACCACCGCGCACGACGTCGACGGGGTGCGGCCGAACCAGTTCGGCAGCGCCGCCTCGGCCCGGGCCACGGCCGCCCGCGCGTCGGCCAGGATGTCCTCGGCGGAGGAGTAGCGCAGATCCGGGTCGTGCCGCAGCCGGTCGACGATCGCGTCGAAGTCGCCGGTGCCGAAGACCCGTTTCCCCAGCACGGCGTACTCGTCGCGCAACGCCTCGCACAGGTCCAGGCCGAGCCGGTGGATCTCGTCCGGCGAGCGTGTCGTGGTCGTGTGCGCCGCGACGGCGCGCGCGTACATCTCGCCGCCGCCGGGCACGTACAGGAGCCCGCTGAGCTCGTCCGGCCGGGCCGCCGCCAGCACCGGTCCCGAGAGCGTCTCCATCAGCGCCGCCAGCGCCGGCCGAATGGACTCCGCCACCAGGTCGCGGACCTCGTCCTCGACGGCGGCGCCGGTCACCCTGCCGGCGATGAGGTCGTCCTGGGCGCGGCTGCGCAGGTAGACGTCCAGCCGTTCGACGGTCTGCTCGACGCCGCGGCGGGTCGGCACCCGGCCGGCAGCCACGCCGTCCAGCGCCCGCTCCCGGGCCTGGCGGAGGTACCCGGGCACACCGCGCAGCCGGCGCACGTAGCTCTGCTGCTCGTCCGGCGTGGCGACCGAGACGTTGGTCAGCGCGGTGAACAGCAACGCGCTGGGGGAGGCGTAGCCGGAGACGGCGAACTCCGCATGCCGGTCATGGAACGGCACGGCCTCGGACCGCGCGACGTGGATCAGCACGTCCCGCGTCACCCGATCATGGTCGTCGAGTTCGTCCGCCGGGATCCGCTCCGCGCGCGCCGCCAGGTCCAGGAGGCGCTCGGCCGATGCGAGCTGGGCGGACTCGTCGAGATCGGGCACCTCGCCGTCGAGCCCGGGGATGCCGTGGATGAGCGTCGCCACGAACGGATCGGCCGCCGCCAACGCCGCGAACAGGTCGTCGGACAGCTCGGCGAGGGGTCGGGACGCGGTATCCATGTGGCTCCTTCGTCGGACGGCCGGGTCGCTGGTGGCCCACACGCTAGCGCCTTGTTCGATCTAGCGACATGGGATGATGACACCAGCTCAAGCTGGCGCGGTCGGTAGTGGCGAACGGCATGGTTGAAACTGGCGGACAATCTGACCTACTCGTTTAGGTCTAAGTGCTCTACTCTGTCTGCGACAAGGATCCCCCAGCTTGCACGGAGGAGTCTGATGTTGGAGCCGAGGTCTGTTGGCGACGACCGAGCGATGATCCGACTTCGCTTGTCGCCCGGCGATGCGCGGTACGCCGGGAACCTGGTCCCCGGGTCGAAGGCGATGGAGATCTTCGCCGACCTCGAGACCGAACTCGCCCTCAAGGAGGGGGGCGACGAGGGCCTATGCGCGGCATACGACTCGGTCGAGTTCCTCGCGCCGCTGCGGGTGGGCGACTACGTCGAGGGCATCGCGCGGGTGACCCGGCGAGGGAACCGCAGCCGCATCATCGAGGCCCGGATCTTCAAGGTCCTCGGCGTCGACGAGAATGGCGCGCTCGCCAGCACCGACCCGGTGCTGGCGGCCACCGCCGTGGCGACGATCGTGGTGGGCACCAACTCCGGCGCGGGCGTTGCCTGAAGTGATCGCCCACCCTGACACGGTCGTCGCGTGGATCGAGGCGGTGGTGCGTGCGCACGCCGGCCGCCCGGCGCTGATCCACGACGGCGCCACCTGGAGCTACCGGGAGCTGTGGTCGCGCGCGGAGGACACCGCCCGGCGCCTGCTCGCAGGCGGCCTGCGGCCCGGCGACACGGTCGGTCTCCTGGGCGCCAACGAGCCGGCGTACATCGTCAACTACCTCGGGATCGCCCGGGCGGGCGGTACCGCGGTTCCGGTCAACGACCGGCTCGACGGCGCGACGGTGCGCAGCCTGCTCGCCTCGGTCGACGCCACGCGCGTGTTCGTCGGCCGGGTCGACGCGGTCGTCCGCGACGAGCTCGCCGAGACGTTCCAAATCCTCCCTATGGGCGCCGACGATCCGGTGCAGCGCCGCGGCCGGCTACCGGTCGCGGGACCGGCGACGCCGGCCGCGATCATGCTGACCAGCGGCTCGACCGGACGGCCGAAGGGGGTCGTGCACTCCCAGGCCACCATGTTGCACGCGGCACAGCAGCTGACCTCGACGTTCCCGTTCCGCCCGGACGACCGGTCGGTGGTCTTCCTCCCGCTCTACGCGTGCATCCCGGAGCAGGTGCTGCCGGTGCTGTGCACCGGCGGCGCGCTGGAGATCCTGCCGCGATTCGACGTCGAGCGTGTCGCCGACGCCTGCACCAGGGCGACGACATTCGACGCGGTGCCGACGATCCTGAGCCGGCTGATCGAACACGCGCCCCCGGAGAAGCTCGCCCACCTGCGGTGGGTGCTGTTCGCGTCGGAGCACATGCCGGTGACGCTCCTGCACCGCTGGTGGGACGAGCTGCCCGGCGTGGAGACACACCAGCTCTACGGGATGACGGAGGTGCTGCCGCTGTCGGCGGCGCCGCACCGGTTGCTACGCCGGGAGCCGTCCACCATCGGGCGGGCGTTCCCGACGACGCGGCTGAGCGTCGACGGCGGCGGCGCGGACGGCGGCGGCGCGGACGGCGGCGAGCTGATCGGCGCCAGTCCGGCCCAGATGGTGGGGTACTACAAGGACGAGGTCGCCACGAAGGCTGCGCTCGGCCCGGACGGCGCCATGCGCACGGGTGACCTCGGTCGCATCGACGAGCGTGGGCTCGTCTTCCTGACCGGCCGGAGCAAGGACATCATCATCTCCGGCGGCATCAACATCGCGCCCGCCGAGATCGAGGCCGTCGCCGCCCGGCATCCGTCGGTCGAACGGGCGGTCGTCGTGGGCGTGCCGAGCGAACGCTGGGGTGAGACCCCGGTCGTCGTCGCCGTGCCCCGTCCGGGCCGGGCCCTGACGGCCGACGACCTGCTGAGCCACTGCAGGTCACAGCTGACCAGCTACAAGCGACCTACCGCCGCCGGGCTGATCGACGCCCTCCCGACCACCGGTATCGGCAAGACGGCCAAGGACACGGTGAGGAAGATGATCGTGGATGGGAAGATCAACGTTGTTCGAGTCTGACCAGATCGAGGCACTCGTGGCCAAGGGCCGGCAAGGCCACTGGGCGCCGCTCGCCCGTGCGGTGACGGTGGTCGAGAACAGCCCGCCCTGGGAGGTCTCCATCCCACGGGCGTCCCGGCCCTGCCACATCGTGGGCATCACCGGGCCGCCGGGCGCCGGCAAGAGCACCCTCACCGGCCGCCTGATCGAGTCCTTCGCCGACGACGGCCAGCGGGTCGCCGTCCTGGCGATCGACCCGTCCAGCCCGCTCAGCGGCGGAGCCGTCCTCGGCGACCGCGTACGGATGGAGACCTACCTGACCGGCCGGCCCGGGGTGTTCGTGCGCAGCCTGGCCAGTCGCGGATCGCATGGCGCCGTGGCCGGGTCCACCCGCAACATCGCCCGGCTCCTGGAGCTGTCCGGCCTGTTCGACATCGTGCTCATCGAGACGGTGGGCGCGGGCCAGACGGAGGTCGCCATCGTCGAGGTCGCCGACACCGTGCTGCTGGTCACCGTGCCCGGGCTCGGTGACGCCGTGCAGACGATCAAGGCGGGCCTCATGGAGGTCGCCGACGCCTTCATCGTCAACATGGCCGACCGGCCCGGCGCCTCGGAGACGGCGCGGCACCTGCGCCTGGCCGCCGGGCGGGTGGACGCCGTGTACAAGACGGTGGCCATCGAGGGCACCGGGGTGGACCAGGTGCGCGACGGCATGTACGCGCGGTGGAAGTCGCTGCTGGAGGACGGGCAGCTGGAGGCGCGGCGCCTGGCGAAGTGGGGCTCGGACGCGGCGCTGGTGGCGGAGGCCTGGGTCGCCGACTGCGCCGGCGCGCTCGACCTCGACCCGCACGCGACCATGCAGGACTCCGTGGACAAGATCTTGAAGGAGGCGTCACACCGATGGAGCCGATGAACGAGGACGACAAGCGCTGGGACGAGCGCGTCGAGGCATGGAGCACCGGGCGGGTCGCCGCCGACTACGAGCGGATCCCGCCGCGGCGCTCGGAGTACACGACCCTGTCCGGTGCGCCCGTCAAGGACATCTACACCCATGCGGACATCCGGCACCTGGACCCGGCCGAGGACATCGGGCTCCCCGGTGAGTACCCGTACACCCGTGGCGTGCACGCCACGATGTACCGCGGCAGGCCGTGGACGATCCGGCAGGTGGCGGGCTTCGGTCAGGCCGAGGACACCAACAACCGGTACAAGTACCTGCTCAGGACCGGCCAGACCGGTCTCTCGACCGACTTCGACCTACCGACGCTGCTGGGCTACGACTCCGACCACGAGGTGTACCGACGCGAGGTCGGCCGCATCGGTGTCGCCGTCGACACCGTCGTCGACATGCATGCGCTGTTCGACGGCATCCCGCTCGACCAGATCTCCACATCGATGACGATCAACCCGTCGGCCGCCGTCGTGCTGGCCATGTACCGGGTGGTGGCCGACGAGCGGGGCATCCCGGGCCACGTGCTCACCGGGACCACCCAGAACGACATCCTCAAGGAGTACATCGCCCAGAACGAGTTCATCTTCCCGCCGCTGCCCTCGGTGCAGCTGGTGGTCGACACGATGGAGTACGGCGCGGACGTGATGCCGCGGTTCAACCCGCTCAACGTGTGCGGCTACCACATCCGCGACGCCGGTGCGACGGCCGTCGAGGAGGTCGGGCTGACGATCAGCAACGCGCTGTGCTACCTGGAGCACGCGGTCGAGCGCGGCATCGACGTCGACCGGCTGGCGCCGCGGGTGTCGTTCTTCTGGGACGTGCACAACAACTTCTTCGAGGAGGCGGCGAAGCTGCGGGCGGCCCGCCGGTTGTGGGCGCGGCTCATGCGGGAGCGGCTGGGCGCCAAGGATCCCCGCTCGTGGCTGATGCGGGCGCACTGCCAGACCGCAGGCGTCTCCCTCACCGCGCAGCAGCCGTACAACAACGTCGCCCGGACCGCGATCCAGGCCATGGCTGCCGTCCTGGGCGGCACCCAGTCGCTGCACACGAACTCCCTCGACGAGGCCCTGTCCATCCCGTCGGAGAGCGCAATCAAGATCGCCGTCCGCACCCAGGCGATCATCCTGCACGAGACCGGCGTCGCCGACGTCGTCGATCCGCTCGCCGGGTCGTACTACGTGGAGTCGCTCACCTCCCAGATCGAGGAGGACGCGCTCGCGCTGATCGAGCGGATCGACGCAATGGGCGGCATGATCGAGGCGGTCCAGTCCGGCTACGCGGTCCAGCTGATCTCCGATTCCGCCTGGGAGCAGCAGGTCAAGGTCGAGAGCAACGACACCATCACTGTCGGTGTGAACGCCTACGTCGACGAGGACGAGACCCAGGACATCGAGATCGACCGTCCGGTGCCCGGCGTGATGGAACGCCAGATGGCGCGGCTCGCCGAGGTGAAACGGTCCCGCGAGGACCGGCAGGTGAGCACGACACTGCGGGCGATCGAGAAGGCCGCCCCCGACCTGCAGCACAACCTGATGCCGCTGATCGAGGACGCCGTGCGCGCTCGAGCCACGGTCGGCGAGATCTGTGACGTGCTGCGCGGCGTGTGGGGCCACCACCAGCCGTCGACCGTGTTCTAGAGGAAGGACGTGACAATGACATCCGCCACTGCTGGTCTGCCGCCGCTCAAGGTGGTGATCGCCAAGCCCGGGCTCGACGGACACGACCGCGGCGCCAAGGTCGTGGCACGGGCGTTGCGCGACTCCGGTATGGAAGTCGTCTACACCGGCATCTATCAAAGCCCGGAATCGATCCTGCGCGCGGTCGTCCAGGAAGACGCCGACGTCCTCGGCCTGTCCAGCCTGTCCGGCGCTCACCTCGAGTACGCCAGGGACCTGTGCGCGCTGCTGAAGGAGAACGACCGCCGGGACGTACTGTTCGTCGTCGGCGGCACCATCCCGCCCGAGGACGCCGACACGCTCAAGGGCTACGGCGTCCACGAGGTCTTCGGGCCTGGGACGCCGACGGCCGAGCTGGTCGAGTACATCTCCCGCAACGCCCGACAGGCGAGGCTGGCGTGACGTTCAGGTCGCGCGACCTCGGCATCGTGGTCGGTGACCTCCCGACCGGCCGGCACAACGCCATCACCGACGTCCCTGGCGTGCGGGTGGGACACCACACGTTGCGCGCGGGCGACGGGCCGCTGGTCGTCGGCGAGGGCCCGGTGCGCACCGGGGTGACCGTCGTGGAGCCGCGGCCGCAGGTCTGGCGCTCGCCGGTCTTCGCCGGCTTCCACCGGCTCAACGGCAACGGCGAGATGACCGGCCTGCACTGGATCCGGGAGAACGGGCAGCTCACCACCGCGATTGGCCTGACCAACACCCACTCGGTCGGCGTGGTCCGCGACGCGATCGTCGCCCGGCTGCACGGGGAACGGGGCGACGACGAGCTCTACTTCCACCTTCCGGTGGTGGCGGAGACGTATGACGGCATCCTGAGCGACATCAACGGGCAGCACGTCACGGCCGCCCACGTCGACGCGGCCTTCGACGCCCTGTCCGGCGGGCCCGTCGCCGAGGGCTCGGTCGGCAGCGGCACGGGCATGATCTGCCACGAGTTCAAGGGCGGCATCGGCACGTCGTCGCGGGTCGTCGGCGACACCTACACCGTCGGCGTCCTCGTGCAGGCCAACCACGGCCGGCGTGGGCGGCTGCGGGTGAACGGCGTACCGGTCGGCGAGCGGATCCCCACCGACGAGGTCCCGTCGCCGTTCGACGCGGTGGTGCGGACGGCCCGGGGCAGCGGGTCGATCATCGTGCTCATCGCGACGGACGCACCGCTGCTGCCACATCAGTGCGAACGGCTGGCCCAGCGTGGCGCCCTGGCCATCGGGCGGACCGGCGGGTCCGGCGAGAACGGCAGCGGCGACCTGCTCCTGGCGTTCTCCACCGGGAACGAAGGCCTACCCCGGGTCGGCCTGGTGGAACCGGACCCGGACGAGATTCCGCTGCGCATGGCCAGCAACACCGTGATCAACGGCCTGTTCGACGCGGTCATCGACGCCACCGAGGAGGCGATCCTCAATGCCGTAGTGACCGCGGACACCAGTGTCGGACGCGACGGGATCACCGCGCACGCGCTGGACCACAACCGCCTGCGCACGGCCTACGCCGGATGACGCGTCCGATGCCACCCGCCGAACCACCCGATGCCACGCCGGCCACCGTGGCCGCGGCGATCGCCGAGTACCTGAGTGGTCAGGGGATCGAACGGGTGTTCAGCCTGCCCGGCTCGCACATGAAGCCGATCTGGGCGGAGCTGGACGCGCGGGGCGTCCGGATCGTGACGGCGCGGCACGAGGTGGCCGCCGTGCACATGGCCCAGGCGGAGGCCGATCTGCGCCACGGACTCGCCGTCGCGATCGTCACGACCGGGCCGGGGCTGACCAACGCGGTCACCGGGATCGGATGTGCTTTCCTCGCCGGTTCACCGGTGCTCGTCATCTCGACCCGCCCGCCGGACGAGCAGGCGGGCATGGGTGCCCTGGAGGAGATCGACCAAGCGGCGATCGTCCGGCCGGTCTGCCGGGCAGTGGAGGTGGTCCGATCGCGCCGGCACGTCGTCGACCGGCTCGACCGCGCCGTGAGCGCGGCGCTCGGTGACGACGGCCCCGGCGGCCCGGTGTACGTCGAGTTCGGCACCGAGCTGCTGCGCCAGGATGCCGCGCCGCTCTACACGACCTATCCGCGCCGCACGAGGGCGCGCCGGCCACCGGAGGCCGCCGCCGTCGACCGAGCCGTCGACGCGATCGCGGCCAGCACCCGGCCGTTGGTGCTCGCCGGTCGCGAGGCGCTCACCGTGCCCGGCCCGTTGGCCGAGTTCGTGCGCACGACCGGCGCCCTGTACCTCGACACCCGGGCGAGCCGGGGCGCCCTGTCCGAGAGCATCCCCACGTTCGTTCCGGCGGCGCGGGCCCGGGCGATGGCCGAGGCCGACTTGGTGATCACGGTCGGCCGGCAGCTGGACTTCGAGACGGCGTACGGGTCGCCCGCGGTCTTCACCGGGGCCGAGCGGTTCCTGCGGATCGGCCGGAACTCCGAAGAGGTCCAGGCCAACCGCCGCGGCGACGTGGAGCTGCGCGCCGATCCGCACTCAGCGCTGGAGGCTCTGTTCGCGGCCGGCGCGCGACCGGCCGCTCCGGATCTCGCGTGGCGCGACGACGTCATGAGCAGCAACGCCGGCAAGCGGCGCCGGCTCAGCGAGACGATGCAAGCCCAACCCACTCCCGCAGACGGCGGGCTCCACCCGCTCCAGGTCATCCGCGCGCTCAATGAGCACATCGACGACACCGCGATCGTGATCGTCGACGGCGGGGACATCCTGTCGTGGTCGCGGTCTAGCCTGAACACGCCCACCTACCTGGACCTGGGGGCGTTCGGATGCCTCGGGGTGGGCATCCCGTTCGCCGTCTCGGCGTCGCTCAACCATCCGGACCGCACGGTCATCGCGCTCGTCGGCGACGGCGCCCTGGGCTTCAACGTCATGGAACTGGAGACCGCAGTCCGCGAAGGCGCACGCTTCGTCGTCGTCGTGGCCGACAACAACGCGTGGAACATCGAACGCGTCGACCAGGTCCGCAACTACGAGGGGCGGGTCATGGGCACCGAGCTCGGCCCCTGCGCCTGGGACCGGCTCGCCGAGAGCCTCGGCGTCGCCGGCTACCGCGCCGGCAGCGTGGACGACCTGGACACGGTGCTCGGCGAGGCCTTCGCGCACGCACCCGCGGTGGTCGCCGTCCGGGTCTCTCGCGAACCGGTGTCACCGGACACCAGAAGCGGCCTCGCCCTGGTGCCGGAGTACCACGCACTCGCCGCCTGGGACGCGGCCGAGCGGACGTGGTTGTCGGGGCCGCGTCCTGGGGGCCGCAGAGTCGTGAACCGGTGAGGTGGTCATGGCATGGTCAGCACCCTGATATCCCACATCGGCGCCGTGGCGAGGGCCCACCCGGACGATCCGGCGCTGATCTACGACGGCGAGACCTGGACCTATGCGCAGTTCTGGTCGCGCACCGAGGAGATGGCCCGAGGACTGCTCGGCCTCGGGCTGAGACCGGGGGAGCCGGTCGGGATCATCGGGCAGAACGAACCGGCCTACATCGCCGCCTACCTGGGCGTCATGCGGGCCGGGCTGGTCGCGGTCCCCATCAACACGATGCTCGACCTCGCGTCGGTCCGCGACCAGCTCGACCTCGTCGGCGTGCGCACGATCCTGGCCGGCCGGGTCCCCGCGGAGCTCCGGGAGGGGCTCGAGGACTCCCACCGGCTCCTGGAGCTGTCCGCGCCGCCGCGCGGGCCGGCCGGCCCGGCGCTGCCCCGGATCGCGCCGTACGCCACCTGTAAGATCATGCTCACGAGCGGCTCGACCGGACGGCCGAAGGGTGTCGAGCACACGCACGGATCGATCTTCCACACGGCGCTGCAGATGACGGCGGCCCTGCCCTTCGACCGCGGCGACCGTGGCCTCGTGTTCCTGCCCCTCTACACCTGCATTCCCGAGCACGTTCTGCCCACTCTGTGCGCCGGTGGCTCGCTGGAGGTCCTACCCGGCTTCGACGTCGAGCGGGTCGCCGACGCTTGCACCCGGGCGACGACGTTCGACGCTGTGCCGACGATCCTCAGCAGGCTGATCGAGCACGCGCCCCTGGAGAAGCTCGCCGGGCTCCGGTGGATCCTGTTCGCCTCCGAGCCGATGCCGGCTCACCTGCTCCGGACGTGGTGGGAGCTGCTGCCCGGGGTGGAGACACACCAGTTCTACGGACTGACCGAACTGGTCCCCGTCACCGTCGCGACGCACGCCATGCTGCGGGCCGAGCCCACAACCGTCGGGCGCGCCTTCCCGACGACTCAGGTGGCGCACGACAGGTTGGAGGGCCACGGCGACGCCGGGGAGATCCTGGCGGCCGCGCCCAGCCGCATGCGCGGCTACTTCGGCGACGCCGCGGCGACGAACGGCGCGCTGACGGCGACGGGCGCGCTACGCACTGGGGACATCGGCCGGGTGGACGACCGTGGGCTGGTCTTCCTGACCGGACGGCTCAAGGACATCATCATCTCGGGCGGCCTCAATGTCGCTCCGGCCGAGATCGAGGCTGCGGCGTTCGGCCACGGAGGCGTCCAGGAGGCCATCGTCGTGGGGATCCCGAGCGATCGGTGGGGCGAGACGCCGGTGGTCGTCGCCGTGCCGAAGTCGGGTAGTGGTCTCACCGCGGAGGGCCTGCTCCGGCACTGTCGCGAGGCGTTGCCGAGCTTCAAGCGTCCGTCGGCGGCCGCGCTGGTGGCGAGCCTGCCGGTCACCGGGATCGGCAAGGGCGACAAGGCGGCGGTGAAGCGGCTGATCGCCGATGGGGGGATCGATCTCGTGGGTGCGTGACGACCTCAGCCCGCGTGAACGGGCGTCGCCGGAGCGGAGGGCGCTTTGCCGAGCGACGGCGGCCCGCCGCGCTTGAGGTCCTGCATGTCGCGGACGACGTCGCTGACCATTCGGATGGACGCGGCGTCGAGCACGTTGCCGAACTCCATGACCTTGACCCGGCCCTCGAGCTGCTCCCGCAGCTCGCCCATGCCGTCGGGGATCACGACGAGGTCGACGCCCTCGAGGTCCTTCTCCTCGATGCCGTCGAGCACTTCGATGTTCTTGATACCGGAGTCGCGCAGCGAGTCCCGGACGGTGATGGCCTGCTCGTCGGTGCGGTACCAGATGCCGACCGTGCCGTTCCTCGCCACGGAGGCGATCTGCACCAGCGTCTGGACGTGCGGTGCGACGACGATGGCGACGATCTCGGTGTTGGGGCGGCGCATGATCGCGCGCACCTCCGCGAGGTGGAAGAATGTCGTGAGGACGAGGTCGGCGCGCTCTTCCTCGGGCTCGAAGGTGCCGAGGACCAGCGGCTTCACCTTGACGCCGATGTTGGCCTCGAGCTCGCTCGCGAAGTACTTGGCGCGGTCGACGTTGCATTCGACGAACGAGACCTTCAACAGGTCGTCCTCGGCGCGCAAGGCCAGGCTCATGACCAGCGACTGGATCTCGGCAGCGGACAGCCCGAGCTCGATGCATTCACGGGTGGCCGCCTCGAGCAGCTGTCTGGCCTGGTCACGAGCCAGCGACCCCTCACGGGCGGGCCCGGGTCCCACAACGATGGTGCCGCTGCGTCCGCGTCCCTCGACCAGGCCGATCTCGCCGAGCTCGGCATAGGCCCGCGCGACGGTGTTGCGGTTGATGTGGAGGTTGTCGGCCAGGAGGCGGGCACTGGGAAGGGCTTGGCCGGGCGCGAGGTCGCCGGTCTCGATCATGAACGACAGCTGCGTGACGATCTGCCGGTAGATGGGCACATCGGAGTGCAGGCTCACCTGAATCTTGTCGACCACTGCTCGCTCTCCCTCTGCGGAAGGACGTATCCGCCCAGCACAAGTACACCACTGTCCGTGGCGTCGAGTCGACCTAACCGGATGAGCTCAACGACCCGAGCGATGGCCAGTCCCTCCATTTGCCATAGATCATAGGGCGAATCGGCCGCCCTCGGGCATCCGCAATGCTCGAGAGGGCCTTGGCGAGGCTGACCGCACACGGGATCGGACATGTCGACGGCGGGGTGACGATCCGCCTTGCCAGGGCGGCAGGCTCGCGGGCTCCATCGACGACCGGCGATCAAGGGCCGCCGGGGCGCGGCATTCACGTGCCCCGCCGGTGGGTCAGTGAGCGTTCCGCTGGGTCCGCCGCACGCCGGTCTGTGACATTTCAACCTAAGGCAATAGACGTGTATCGGCCCGATCGATCAGCTCTCGGTGCCGCGCCGGTCACTTGCGCGGCGGACGGACGGGGCTGGCCCGCCGCAGATGGCGCTAGCTGTATCGGCTCGAAGTCGTGCGGTTTGCCTGATATCGACTGCCCGTCTCGGACTTAGGTTAGACCACTCAACTAGGTCTTGACAGGCATAAGCAATCAGACAATGCTGTGCTCCACGTTACGACATGGGCCAGCTAGACACAGGCCGGAGCGACGAGAACCAGGCTCTTCGCGGAGTCCCGTGAAGGGACGCGGATTCTCTGCCACGACAACCGAATGGTGTTGAGATGTCCGAGACGAACCGTGTTCCCAGGCGCGGACGGCGCCACGTGCAGATCATGTCGTGCGTTCTCGGCGTCACGCTGCTCGCGGCATGCGCCGGCGGCGGTGGCGGCGCCGGCGAGCAGGATCCTGCCAGCGGCGATGCCGGGCCGGCCGAGACAGCCAGGAGCGTGGACCCGGGCAAACCGGTCTCGGACGAACGGATCCCGCACCTGAACGTGGGTCTGGCCGGCAAGGTGACTCTCGTGGATCCGGCGGAGAACATGGAATCGGGTCTCTTCGTCAACCAGCTCGGTCTGGAGCCGTTGCTGCGGATCGACCCGGAGGGTCAGCTGCAGCCGTGGCTGGCCACGGAGTGGGAGCAGGTCAGCGACACCGTCTTCGAGTACACGCTGCGTGAGGGCGTGATGTTCTGGGACGGGACCGAGCTGACGTCGGAGGACGTGAAGTACTCCTGGGATCATCTGCGGGCGCCGGATTCGCGGAGGGCCAACTACTTCGCCACGGTGGACACCATCGAGGCCGTGGACCCGTACACGGTGCGGGTCACGCTGACGCAGCCGGATGCGTCGTGGCAGTTCACGCCCGCGATGTGGTACTCGGTGATCTTCCAGAAGAAGTTCGCCGAGGAGGCCGGAGACTCCTTCGGTCAGCCGGGCACTCTACTGGTGGCGACCGGTCCGTGGAAGTTCGACAGCGTCAACCCGGCCACCGGCATGGAGCTGTCAGCCCACGAGGAGTACTGGGGCGGCAAGCCCCCCGTCGACCGCATCTCGATCAAGGCCTTCGCCGACGACAACAGCATGGCGCTGGCGCTGCGGGCCGGCGAGATCGACATCACCCCGACGGTAGCCGGCCCCACCGGCTTCGACGCCGCCGCCGGCGGTAACTCCGTGACGACGGTGCCGACCTGTGCCAACACGCTGCTCAGCATTCCCACGCAGAGCGAGCCGTGGAACGACGTCCACGTGCGCCGGGCGGTCGCGTACGCGATCAACCCCGACGACATCATCGCGGCGGCCCAGGGCGCCGCGGCCGGACCGGCCGAGCACCTGATCTCCGAGAGGCTGCTCCAGACACTCGGCTCTGACGAGGAGGTCGAAGCGGCGCTGGAGGAGGTCGAGACCTATCCGTTCGACCTGGATGCCGCCGAGGCCGAGCTGGCGCAGTCGTCGGTCCCGGACGGGTTCAGCTACGACCTCACGGTCACCGCTGCTTCTGCCGCGATAGCCGAGGTGATCGCGGCCCAGCTGGGCGAGATCGGCATCGACATCACCGTCGCGGTACTCCAGGACACCGCGTACTACGCCGCCCTCGGCGAGGACGAGAAGCCGTTCACGTTCTTCCAGACCGGTCCCTGCTCGCCGGACCCGAGCTGGGCCGCCCTGTTCATGGACACCGACGCGGCCGGGCAGCCGGTCGGGCTCAACTTCGCCGAGTACGCGCCGCCGGAAGTGACACAGCTGCTCACCGACGGACTGCTGGAGCAGGACCCGCAGGAACGGCTGGGGATCTACGCGGAGGTCCTCACACACCTGGGCGAGGACGTTCCCTACGTGCCGCTCTATGCCGAGGGCAACACCTACGGCTCGATCGACTACGACCTGGTCGAGTTCAGCAGCTTCTGGTCGAACCTGCCCTGGGTGCTGAACCTCGTTCCCAAGTAGTGGGGTTCGTCGCCGGTCGAACGCTTGTGGTCGCGAGAGAGGAGTGAGCGCATGTCCGAAACGACGGGAACCAGGGGATGGCGTGGACGCCGGGCGCGAATCGTGTCCTGTCTGCTCACCACGGCGCTGCTCGCGGCATGTGCGGGGAACGATCCCGCGGGTGAGGGTGGTGCGGCCGGGGGCGGTGAGCGGCCGGCGGACACCGCGCGGACGGTGGATCCGGGCGCACCGGTCTCGGACGAGCACATCGCGCAGCTCAACGTCGGCATTCCCGGCAAGGTGACGCTCGTCGACCCGGCCGACAACATGGAAGCGGGCCTCAACGTCAACCAGCTCGGCCTGGAGCCGCTGCTGCGGATCGACCCGGAGGGCCAGCTGCAGCCGTGGCTGGCCACGGAGTGGGAGCAGGTCAGCGACACCGTCTTCGAGTACACGCTGCGTGAGGGCGTGACGTTCTGGGACGGCACCGAGCTGACCGCGGAGGACGTCAAGTACTCCTGGGACCACCTGCGGGCGCCGGAGAGCAGGCGAGCGACGTACTTCGCCACGGTGGACACCGTCGAGGCCGTCGACACCCACACGGTGCGGGTGACCCTCAAGCAGCCCGACGCGTCCTGGCAGTACACGCCGGCCATGTGGTACTCGGTGATCTTCCAGAAGAAGTTCGCCGAGGAGGCCGGAGAATCCTTCGGCCAGCCGGGCACCCTTTTGGTGGCGACCGGTCCGTGGAAGTTCGACAGCGTCAACCCGGCCAGCGGGATGGAGCTGTCCGCGTACGAGGACTACTGGGGCGGCACACCGCCGATCGACCGGATCTCGGTGAAGTCGTTCGCCGACGACAACAGCATGGCGCTGGCGCTGCGGGCCGGCGAGATCGACATCGCTCCCGCCGTCGGCGGGCCGACCGGCTTCGATGCCGCCGCCGGTGGCAACACGGTGACGACGGTGGAGACCTGCGGCACCGCCAGGATGAGCCTGCCGACGAGGCGGGCGCCGTGGGACGACGTGCACGTGCGCCGGGCGGTCGCACACGCGATCAACCGGGACGACATCGTCGCCGCAGCCCAGGGCGCCGCGGCCGGACCCGCGGTGTACACGATCGCCCCGCAGCTGCTCCAGACGCTCGGCACCGAGGAGGAGGTCCAGGCCGCGCTGGACGAGGTCGAGACGTACCCCCACGACCTGGAGGCCGCCAAGGCCGAGCTGGCCCAGTCGTCGGTCCCGGACGGGTTCAGCTTCGAGCTCACCGTTCCTCCTTCCTCTGCCGCCATCGCCGAAGTGATCGCCGCTCAGCTGGGCGAGATCGGCATCGACATCACCGTCGAGGTCCTCCCGGACACGGCTTGGTACGCCACTCTCCGCGAGGACGTCCGGCCGCTGACGTTCTCCGCGACCGGCGCCTGCACGCCGGACCCGGACTGGGACTCGATCTTCTTCGAAACCGACGAGTCGGGCGAGCCGATCGGGCTGAACATGGCCCAGTACTCCTCGCCGGAGGTCACCGACCTGTGGGCCGAGGGCCTGCTGGAGCAGGACCCGGCGCAGCGGTTGCGGATCTACACGGACCTGCAGAAGCAGGTCGCCGAGGACGTTCCCTACGTGTCCCTGTTCGCCGAGGGGACGACGTACGCCTCCACCACGTACGACATCGTCGAATACAACAGCTACTTCTGGATGAACCTGCCCTGGGCGCTGAACCTGGTGCCGAAATGACGGCGCCGTCCGGATCTCCGGACGCGCGATCCGTTCCTGAAGCAGAAGAAGCCCCTGCCGGATCCGAACCCGTTGCTGTTCACGCGTGGCGTGGTCACAGACGAGGAGAGCACATGCCCGGATCGACGAGGAACAGAGGGTGGCGCCGGGCGCGGGTCGTGTCCTGTCTGCTCGGCGCGGCCGTGCTGGCAGCGTGTGCCGGCAACGGGCCGGCGGACGAGGGCGACCCGTCCGGCAGCGACGGCGAGCACCCCGGGGCCACAGGCAGGACCGTGGACGCCGGGAAGCCGGAATCGGATGAGCCCATCGCGCACGTCACCGTCGGCATAGCGGGCCAGGTGCCGCTGGTCGACCCGGCGCAGAACATCATGTCGGGTCTGTCCGTCAACATCAACGCGCTGGAGCTGCTGCTGCAGGTCGACGCCGAGGGGAACCTCGAGCCGTGGCTCGCGTCGGAGTGGGAGCAGGTCAGCGACACCGTCTACGAGTACACGCTGCGCGAGGGCGTGACGTTCTGGGACGGCACCGAGCTGACGGCTGAGGACGTGAAGTACGCCTGGGACCGGATGTCGCCGTCGGCCGGCGGGACCAGCACGATCTTCGCCGCTGTCGCCGGCATCGAGGCGCCGGACACGTACACGGTCCGGGTCACGTTGCACCAGCCGGACGCGTCGTGGCAGTACGTGCCCGCGATGTTCTACGCGGCCGTCTACCAGAAGGCGCACGCCGAACAGACCGGAGAAGAGTTCGGGCGCCCGGCCACCCTGGCGGTGGGGACCGGCCCGTGGAAGCTCGACAGCCTCAACCCCACGAGCGGGATGGAGCTGTCGGCACACGAGGGCTACTGGGGCGGCAAGCCGCCGATCGACCGGGTCTCGGTCAAGTTCTTCACCGACAACAACAGCATGGCCCTGGCGATGCGGGCCGGTGAGATCGACATCGCTCCAGGAATCGCTCAGCCCGAGGGCTTCGTCGCCGCCGCCGGCACGGCGAGCACCTACACGACGGCCACCTGCGCGACGGCGCTGGTGAGCATGCCGACGCGGACCGAGCCATGGGACGACATCCACGTCCGCCGGGCAGTGGCGCACGCGATCAACCGGGACGACATCATCGCCGCCACCCAGGGGCAGGCGGGGGCGCCGCTGCACACGCTGATCTCCCCACAGCTCTTCGAATCACTCGGGTCCTCCGACGAGGTCGAAGCGGCGCTGGAGGAGGTCGAGACCTATCCGTTCGACGTGGAGGCCGCCGAGGCCGAGCTGGCGCAGTCGTCGGTCCCGGACGGGTTCAGCTACGACCTCACCGTCCCTGGCGCCTACTCCGCCATCGCGCAGGTGATCTCGGCCCAACTGGCCGAGATCGGCATCGACGCCCCGGTCGAGGTCGTCCCGGACACCGCGTGGTACGGGATGATCTCCGAGGGCGACCCGATGTTCACCTTCACCGAGACCGGCGCCTGTACGCCCGACCCGGACTGGGACTCGCTCTTCCTGGACACCGACGACGCGGGTGAGCCGATCGGGCTGAACCTGGCCCAGTACACGCCACCGGAGATCAACGAGCTGCTCACCGAGGGACTGCTGGAGCAGGACCCGGCCGAGCGGTTGCGGATCTACACCGAGCTGTCGAAGCAGGTCGCCGAGGACGTTCCCTACGTGCCGGTGTACGCCGAGGGCAACACCTACGCTTCGGCCGACTACGACATCGTCGAGTACGACAGCTTCTGGATGAGCTTCCCCTGGCTGTTGAACGTGGTGCCGCGATGACGGTGGCCCGGCAAAGGCGCCACGCCATGACGGCGGTCGCTCGGTTCGGCGCCGCGGGCAGCGACAGCGGCATTTACGTCCAGCCGCTGGGCATGGAGGCGCTGCTGTGTGACACGACTCGAGAGGTGATCATGATCAAGCCCCCACGGTCCGGCGCGGTGAGGATGCTGCGATGACCGGCCGCGCCATCCTGCTGATGATCGGCAAACGTCTGGTCGCGTTGGTGGTCCTGGTCGCGATCCTGTCGTTCCTCGTCTTCTCCCTGGTTCACATCGCCCCGGGCACCGCGGTCGACGCCTATCTGGGCGGTAAGCCGGCCACGCCGGAGCTGGTGCAACTGCTGACGGAGCGATACCACCTCGACGAACCGTTCCTCACCCAGTACTGGCTGTGGCTGAAGGACGCGCTGAGGTTCGATTTCGGCGAATCCACGCTGACAACGCTGCCGGTCACCGACGAAATCGGGATCCGGCTGGGCCCATCGGCATTCCTCGCCGTCTACGCCTACGTCCTGACGATGATCCTCGGCGTCGTCCCCGGCATCATCGCCGCGCTGCGCCAGCGGAAGCTGCTCGACCGTGGCCTGGTGGCGGGAGCGGTCGTGGCGCTGAGCACTCCGCCGTTCGTGATGGGGATCCTGCTTCTCTACCTGTTCGCCGTCCTGGTGCCGATCTTCCCGGCCGCCGGCCGCGGCGAGGGGTTCTTCGACCAGCTGTGGCACCTGACCCTGCCGGCGCTGGCCCTCGCCCTGTGCGTCGCGGCGTTCCTCCTGCGGCACACTCGCGCCTCGATGATCAACGTGTTGGATCAGGACTACATCATGTTCGCCCGGGCTCGGGGTCTGAGCTGGGGACACGTGCTGTTCCGGTACGCGTTCCGGAACGCGCTGATCCCCGTGGTGACGGTATCCGGAGCCCTGCTCGCGTTCTTCTTCGCCGGGGCCGTGTTCGTGGAGGCGACCTTCTCCCTGGGCGGCATCGGCGAGCTTCTGGTGCAGTCCGCCCAGACAAGTGACATGCCGATGATCCAGGCCCTGGCGATCCTCATCGCGGTGCTGATCGTGCTGGCCAACCTGCTCGCGGACCTCGCCTACGTGGCGATCGACCCGCGGATCCGCTTCGAAGGGAGGTCGGCATGACAGAAGCAGCTGTCACGGCGCCGCAGCAGCTGACCAGGCGCCGGATGAAGAGCCGTCCGCCGTTCCTGATCGGCCTGTGCCTCGGGTTCATGACTCTGGTCCTGCTCGTGGCACTCTTCGGCGCGGCTCTGGCGCCCCACGACCCGGCCCAGCAGAACGTGCTCGGCAGCCTGGCGCCGCCGAGTGCCGAACACTGGCTCGGCACCGACGGCCTGGGGCGCGACGTGTTCTCCCGGTTGCTGGCCGGAGCGCGGTCCGCGATCATGGGGCCGCTGTTCATCGCCATCGTCGCCATGGTGTGCGGCAACCTGCTCGGACTCCTGGCCGGCTACCGCGCCGGACTCGTCGACTCGCTGTTGATGCGCTGGGTCGACCTGATGGTGGCCATCCCTTCGCTGCTGATCATCATCGTGGTGGCCGGTGCGCTGGGCGGAGGCTACTGGCTCGCCGTCGCGTTGCTGACCATTCTCACAATCCCCACCGACGCCCGCGTCATGCGCGCCGCCACGCTCGAGCAGGTGCCGCGTCCGTACGTCGAGGCGGCGAAGACACTGGGTGTCTCGAACGGCCGGATCATGGTGCGGCACATCTGGCCGAACATCGCCGCGACCGCCGTCGCGAACTCGGTCATCATCTTCGCCGGGTCGCTCGTCGCCATTGCCGGCCTGTCCTTCCTCGGCCTCGGTGCCGAGCCGGGTACCCCCGACTGGGGCCAGATGCTGTCGGAGAACCAGCCCTTGCTGTTCACCAACCCGGTCGCGAGTATCGCGCCGGGCATCGCCATCGCGCTCACCGCCACGGCGGTGAACCTGATCGGCGACTGGGTGTACGAGAAGATGTCGAGGCGAGGAGCAGCCCGTTGAGTCCCCACACCGAGCCCACGCTCACCGCCGACCGTCCCGTCCTCGAGGTCGAAGGGATGCGGATCGAGCGCACCGATATCGGCGCCCCGATCGTCTCCTCGCTGGACCTGCACCTGGCCGCGGGGGAGAGCATCGGGATCGTCGGCGAGTCCGGAAGCGGGAAATCGATGAGCGCGAAGGCCCTCATCGGCCTCCTGCCCGAGGGAGTCGTCGCGAACGGGACCGCCCGATTCGACGGCCAGAACCTCCTCGAGCTGTCCGAACGGCAGTGGCGCAGCATCCGCGGCCGCCAGATCGGCATGATCATGCAGGACCCGTTCACGATGTTGAACCCGGTCATGCGCTGCGGGCGGATCCTGGAGGAGTCGTTGCTCCCCGAACGGCGACTGAGCCGCGCCGAGCGGCGAGCCGAGGCGATACGGCGGCTCGCCGAGGTGGGCATCACCGACGAGTCGGTCGTCGAGCGGTACCCGTTCCAGCTCTCCGGCGGCATGCGCCAGCGCGTCGCGATCGCCGCGGCGCTGGCTCGGGACCCGAAGGTCCTGATCGCGGACGAACCGTCGACCGCGCTGGACGTGGTCACGCAGCGCGAGGTCCTGGCCCTGATCAAGGGGATCCAGGCGGCGCGAGGCATGGCGCTGATCCTCATCACCCACGACCTACGGGTCGCGTTCGCCACCTGCGACCGGATCCAGGTCCTCTACGCGGGATCGCTCGTTGAGACAGGCCGGGCGGACGACGTGCACGAGCGGCCTCTACATCCGTACACGCAGGGACTGTTGCTGTCCGAACCCCCGGCCGACCGCCGGGTGCGCCAGCTCGTCGCCATCCCGGGCTCGGTCCCGTCGGCGGCCGACGTGCAGGACCGCTGCTCCTTTTCGTCCCGGTGCCGCTGGGCCGAGGACGTGTGCCGGGACGGGGTGCCGCCGCTGGCCGAGGTGGGCGAGGACCGCCACTCACGCTGTATCCGGCTGCCGGAGATCAGGGCCGAGATGGCCGCGCTCCTCAGCAAGGGTGAGGAGCGTGCGGTGGTACCGGCCGAGGGCCGCTCCGACGGTGCGCTGATCGATGTCATGAACATCGAGAAGGTCTTCGAGAGCGGGGGTCGCACCGTCACCGCCGTCGACGACGTGTCGATCTCGGTCCGCGAGGGCGAGAGCGTCGGGATCGTCGGTGAATCCGGGTCGGGGAAGACCACCATCGCCCGGATGCTGGTCGGGCTCGAATCGCCGTCCGGCGGCGAGATCGTGATCGACGGCATCCCGGTCCGCAGCTGGAGCGCGTTGACCCCGCGCGACCGCCGCAAGCTCCGGCAGACCGTGCAGACCGTGTTCCAGGATCCCTATTCGAGCCTCAACCCGATGCGGACCATCGGCTGGGCGCTCAAGGAGGCGATCACCACCCATGACCGCGGCGGCGGGAAGGTGGAAGGCCGGATCGCCGAGCTTCTCGAGTCCGTCGGCCTGTCGCCGAGCTACGCCCAGCGGCGTCCGTCGTCGCTGTCCGGCGGCGAGCGGCAACGCGTCGCGATCGCGCGGGCGCTGGCGGTGCAGCCCCGGGTGCTGATCTGCGACGAGCCGGTGTCGGCGCTGGACATGTCGGTCCAGGCGCAGATCCTGAACCTGCTGCAAGAGGTCCGCACCGAACGCGGGATCAGCTGCCTGTTCATCACCCACGACCTGTCCATCGTGCGGCAAGCCTCGGAGTACCTCTACGTCATGCACCACGGCAAGGTCGTCGAGTCCGGGCCGACCGAGTCGGTGCTCGACAACCCGAGCGCTGAGTACACCGCCCAGCTGCTCAACTCCGTCCCGCGCCCGGAGGGCCAGTGGCTTGTCATCGGCGACGCCGACGAGATGGCCGCGACGCGACCCTAGGCATCCCGTACTCCGATCGAATGGAGGAAGCAACGTGATCAACAGTTACGTCGGTGGCGTCATCTACGACGTCATGGCCAACCACGGCATCCCGGGCAACAAGGCGGAGGTGCTGCGCTCCACCTACATTCCGCGGTGGCGGGCGGGTGGTCTCGAGGGTGCCGTGGTGCAGGTCTCGAACTGGCCGTCCATCAACGCCTATTTCGCGGAGATCGACCGGTCCGCGGGCGAGATCACGTACTGCAGGACACGGGCCGACTTCGACAACCGCCCGGAGGGGTCGTTCGGGATCTTCCTCTCTCTGGAGGGCCACGGGTCGTTCGCGGGCGACTTCGAGGCGCTGCACACGCTGTCCGAGCTCGGCGTCACCACCTTCACGTTCTCGCATAACCTGCAGAACCTGCTCTGCACAGGCAGCAACGAGCGCTTCGGCGAGGGCGGGTTCAGCCACCTCGGCAAGCAGACCCTCGAGGAGCTCGAGTCGCTGCCGATGATGATCGACTTGGTCCACATGTCGCGGGCGTCGTTCTGGGACGCGCTCGACCTCTACGACGGCGACCTGTTCGTGTCGCACTCCAACGCCGACGCGCTCTGCCCGCACCCGCGCAACCTGACCGACGACCAGATCAAGGCTGTCGCGGAGCGCAATGGGACGATCGGACTCAACACGTTCCGCGGCTACGTGTCGTCGGAGCCGCTGAAGGCCACGCTTTCCGACCTGCTTGACCATGCGATGTACATGTACGACATGGTTGGTCCGGAGCACCTCAGCATCGGGGCCGACTACTGCGAGTCGCCCGTCGAGATGCTACTGCCCGTGCTGGACATGATCGACCCCGACGGCGCCCACGGCATCAAGGGTCGCGGCCGCGAGCTGTACACGTACGGCCCAGAGGGCCTGGAGGACGCCAGCAACCTCGGCGCGATCGCCACCGGCCTCGCCGAGCGCGGTCTGACCCCCGACGAGGTCGACCTGGTCTGCGGGGAGTCCTACCTGCGGATGCTCGAGCGGTCCCGCCCGTCGAAGCCCTGATGCCGAGGCAGCGGGCAGTCGCCGCAGTAGGCGCCGGGTCGGGCACGGTAGAACAGGCAGCAGCTTCGCCGCCGCGACGTGCCCGGCTCCAGCCGGCCGGCCAGCAGTGGGTGGGCGAGCGCCTCCTCGGCCAGCGACATCGCCGCGGGGCCAAGGACGGTTCCCGCGCCACGCAGGGCCGACGCGGCGTTGCCCCACAGGGCGCCGGGAGCGATCCAGCGGCTCCAGGCGCGTACCAGCGGTGTCAACTGCCGGTCGATCACCTCCTCGGCGGGCGTCGCTCCGAGGCGCGGCGTGCGGCAGTGCAGCGTCAGCGAGCCCCTGAAGCTGGACCAACCCAGGGCGTCGGGGTCGAGGTCGAGACCGCGGCCGGTGAGCTCGGCGGTGCCGATGGCCAAACACCACAGGCGGGAGGCGAAGCCGAGGAAGAGGGTCGAGACCGCGACGCGGGCCTCGGCGGCGCCGATGCGCCCGCCCACCTCGGCGATCAGCGCGACGGTGACGTCCGGATCAAGCAGGTCCGCGGTGGGACGGCCGCCGGCCTCGGCGCCGACGCGCACGAGGTAGTGCGGCGTGCGGTCGCGGACCCACCGTATCGCGTCCTCCGTTTCGCCCATGTGTGGTCCCTTTCAACCGCTGTGCTAGCTCGATAGTAAGCACACGCTATTGACTGCATATTGACATAGTCGTACAGTCCGAACACCGCCGATCTCTGGGAGACATCGATGCCGGACGCCGTGACCAAAGAGTCCACCGCCACCGAGGCCGACAAGGTCGCGGACACGAAACCGCTGGAGGACCAGCAGTTCGTCACCCAGCACGCCGTGACCATCGGCGGCGAGCGGATCCAGTACACGGCCAAGACCGGTCGCATGGTCATGCACGACGATGACGAGCAGAGCAAGCCGAAGGTCGCCATTTTCTACACCGCCTACCTGCGTGACGGGGCGCCGTCGACCCAGAAGCGGCCGCTGGTTTTCGTGTGGAACGGCGGCCCGGGATCGTCGACGATCTGGCTGCACATGTACAGCTACGGCCCGCGCCGCGTCGTGTTCGAGGGCGACCCGCTCGTCGACGTCTCGCGCTGGGAGCTGCGGGAGAACGAGCACTCGCTCCTGGACGTGGCCGACCTGGTGTTCCTCGACCCGCCGAGCACCGGCTTCAGTCGGACCGCCCCAGGCGTGGATCCCAAGGAGTTCTACGGGATCGAGGTCGACGCCGCCGTGGTCGGGGACTTCGTGCTGGAGTTCATCGCGCGTGAGCGCCGCGGCGACAGCCCGATCGTGCTGTTCGGCGAGAGCTACGGGACCCTGCGGGCCCCGGCCGTGGCCGACTACCTGCAGCAGGTGCCGGGGTTGTTCGTCGACGGCGTCATCCTGCTGTCCTCGCTCATGGATGTCGCGGGAACGACCTTCGGCGTCGGCGTCAACAACGGCCCGGTCGGCCAGCTCCCCAGCTACGCCGCGACCGCCCTGTACCACGGCGTCATTGCCGGCGACCTGACGACCGTCGTCGCGGAGGCCGAGGACTTCGCCCTGAACGAGTACTCGGTGGCCCTGCTGAAGGGCAGCCGGCTCACCGCCGCGGAGGAGCAACGCATCGCCAACCGGCTCTCCGAGCTGACCGGCATCTCGGCCGAGTACTTCCTCCGGGCGAACCTGCGGGTGACCCTCTGGCGGTTCATGAAGGAACTACTGCGCGATCGGGCACGCACCGTCGGCCGGCTCGACACCCGCTTCACCGGCATCGACTCCGACTCTGCCGGCGAGGCATTCGAGAACGACCCCAGCTACACGGCGCCTACCGGCGCGGCGACGGCCGCGCTGACCAAGTACCTGCGGGCCGATCTCGGCTGGGAGGCCGACCGGCCGCTGCTGTACCGGCACATCCGGCCGCGCTTCGAGTGGAAGCACCGCGAGAGCGAGCAGATGGGCATCTGGACGCCCCAGCTCGAGGTCGCCACGCTGCTGCGCGGAGCGATGTACCGCTCACCCCACCTCAAGGTGCTCCTGCTCAGCGGCTACTACGACCTCGGCACACCGTTCTTCCCGGCCGAGCTGACGTTCGACCACCTGCACCTGCATCCGGACGTGGCACGCAACGTCACCAAGAAGCGCTACGAGTCCGGGCACATGATCTACCTGCACGAGCCGTCCCTGGCCCAGACGCGTGCCGATCTGGTGGAGTTCCTCACCTCCGTCCGGACGGGCATCGGTGCATGACGGCCGGGCCACTGTCCGCGGCGGATGTGTTCGCTCCGGCCCGGGCGTTCAACTGGCTCCGCACCGACGGCGACGCCCTGCTGTGGACCGAGGCCCGGCCGGCGGAGGGGCGCACCGTCGTGGTCCGCTGGGCGCCGGGCGCGGCCCCGGTCGACCTCACCCCACCGGGGCGGTCGAGCAGCAACATCGTCGGCTACGGCGGCATCCCGTACGGCGTCGCGCCCGACGGCGAGGTGCTGCTGTGCGACAGCGAGGACCAGCGCATCCACAGCGTGCGGCGCGGCGTCGCGGTGACACCGGAGGCGCTGGGCAAGACCGTGCGGTGGAGCGACTTCGTGCTGAGCGGCGAGCACGTCTACGCCGTCCGGGAGCAGCACTACGAGGACGGCCGCATCGCCAACGAGCTGGTGCGGCTCCGCCTGGACGGCGCGGACGACCCGGTCGTCCTCGACGGCGGCCACGACTTCGTGGGCTCGCCGCGGGTGTCGTCCGACGGGACCAGGATCGCCTGGATCACCTGGGACCACCCGCAGATGCCGTGGGACGGCACGCAGCTGTGGACCGCCGAGCTCACGTCCGCGGGCATCGTCACGGCGACCCGCGTCGCGGGCTCTGCGGACGAGTCCGTCCTGGAGCCCACCTGGACGCCGGACGGCGACCTGCTCTTCCTCAGCGACCGCACCGGCTGGTGGAACCTCTACGGGGCCAGCGCCGGCGAAGCGCTGGTCGCTATGGAGGCCGACATGGGCGGCCCGGTGTGGTTCCTGGGCCTGCGCAGCCTCGACGTCTTCGCCGACGGGCGGCTGGTGGTGAAGTGGACCATCGACGGTGTCGAGCACCTCGGCGTCCGGCACCCCGACGGCCGGCTGGACGAGATCGCGACGCCGTACACGCAGTTCGTCTCGCCGACCGTCGTCGGCGACCGGATCGCCGTCATCGCCGCCGGGTACCGGGACGCTCCCGCGGTGGTCCTGCTCGACCCGGCCACTGGCGGCGCGGGCGAGGTGGTGCGCGACAACGGCACCGTTGCGCCCGAGACCGTCGCGGTGCCGGAGGCGATCACCTATCCGACGACCGACGGTGCGGTGGCGCACGCCTTCTGGTACCCGCCGACGGTGCCGGTCGACGGCCCGCCGCCGCTGATCGTCAACTGCCACGGCGGCCCCACCGGCCACGTCGTGCCCGTGCTCGACCTGCGGCAGCAGTACTGGACCAGCCGCGGGTACGGCTACCTGGAGCTCAACTTCCGCGGCAGCAGCGGCTACGGACGCGCCTACCGCGACGCCCTCAAGGGCCATTGGGGCGTCGTCGACGTCGACGACGCCGTGGCGGGAGCCGAGTACCTCGTGGCCAGGGGGCTGGCAGACAGATCCCGGCTGGTGATCCGCGGCCTCAGCGGCGGTGGCTGGCTGACGCTGTGCGCCATGGCCTTCCGCGACGTGTTCGCGGCCGGCGGCAGCATGAACGGCGTCGCCGACGCGTACAAGATGGCGACGGACACGCACAAGTTCGAGTCCCGCTACCTCGACTCTCTGATCGGCCCATTGCCGCAGGCGAAGGACCTCTACGCCGAGCGCTCGCCGGTCACGGCGGCCGAACACATCACCGCGCCGCTGATCCTCCTGCAGGGAGAGGCCGACAACGTCGTCCCCGCCGACCAGGCCGAGGCGATCGCCGTCGTGCTGCGCGAGCGTGGCGTCGAGCACGAGCACCACGTCTACGCGGGCGAGGGCCACCTGTTCGCGAAGGCCGAGAACCTCGTCCACGCCCTCGAGGCCGAGCGTGACTTCTACGCCCGCGTCCTGGCCGCGGTGGACTCGTCAGCGCCAGAAGGAGGAGCGAGATGATCAACATCTACGTCGGCCCCACCATCGCGCACGTGATGGAGGGGCACCGGGCCGACCGGCACGCTCAGATCCTGCGCGAGAACTATCTGGAGTCGTGGCGGGCCGGCGGCCTGACCGGGGCCATCATGCAGATCTCCGACTGGAGCACGATCGGCATGCTCCTGTCGGAGGCGCGCCGGTCCGAGGGCGAGATCACGTTCTGCACGTCCCGGGCCGACTTCGAGAACCGTCCCGAGGGGTCGTTCGGCCTCTTCATCTCGTTCGAGGGCTACGGCGCGCTGGTCGGTGACTTCGAGGCCCTCGAGACCATGTCCGAGCTAGGCGTCACCACGTTCACGTTCTCGCACAACATGCAGAACCTGCTGTGCACCGGCTGCAACGAGCGCTTCGGCGAGGGGGGGTTCAGCCATCTCGGCAAGCAGGTGCTCAAAGAGCTGGAGTCGCTGCCGCTCATGGTGGACCTCGTGCACATGTCGCGGGCGTCGTTCTGGGACGCGCTGGACATCTACGACGGCGATGTCTTCGTCTCCCACGCCAACGCCGACGCGGTTTCTCCGCACCGGCGCAACCTGACCGACGAGCAGATCAAGGCCGTCGCCGCGCGCAACGGCGTCATCGGCATCACCACCTACCGCGGCTACGTCACAGAGGACCCCTACCAGGCGACCCTCGCTGACGTGCTCGATCACGCGATGCACATCTACGACCTGGTCGGGGCCGAGCACCTGGCGATCGGGGCGGACTACTCCGGGTCGCCCATGGAGATGATCGCGGCCGGACTCAAGTCGGCCGACCCGGACAACGCCTACGGGCTGAACGAGGTCGGCCCGGACGTCTATGCCGTGGGGCCAACTGGGATGGAGGACGCCAGCCGCCTGAACAACCTCGTCGAGGGGCTGCGCGAACGCGGTCTCGACCAGGCCGAGCTCGACCTCGTCACCAGCGGGTCCTACCTCGCGATGCTGGAGCGCGCCCGGCCCGAGACGGCGAGGTGAGCACGTCATGGCCGTACCGAGGGTGATCGACGTCGAGGAGCTGTTCGCGGACCCGGAGTTCTCCGGCGCGTCGATCTCGCCCGACGGGAAGCGCCTCGCCCACCTGGCGCCGTGGAGCGGGCGGACGAACGTCTGGGTCCGCGGCATCGACGAGGAGCACGAGGCCGCCGTGTGCGTCACGCACGACGCGCGACGCGGCATCAAGACCTACTACTGGACCGACGACTCGCGCTGGCTGCTGTACCTGCAGGACACCGACGGCAACGAGGACTGGCACCTGTATCGGGTGGATCTCGACGCGCCGGACGAGCCCGCCGTCGACCTGACGCCGCTGCCGCCGGGATCGCGGGTCATGGACGTGTCGCCGCTGTCGTCGCTGCCGGGCACGGTCGTGGTGTCGATGAACCAGCGGCACATGTTCGTCGACGCGTTCCGCGTCGACATCGCCACCGGCGAGACGACCCTGCACCGGGAGAACCCCGAGTCCGCGGGGCACTTCCTGTTCGGCCGCGCCGGAGAGGTCTTCTACTCGCGGATCGCCGAGGTCGGCGTGTGGGAGTTCTCCACGGTCGACGAGGAGACGGGCGAGCTGCGCCCGTTCCACCGGGCCGGCGGCCCGGAGTACCCGATGGGGATCTACCCGGCGCACGTCACGGCCGACGGCAAGGGCCTGCTCGTCGGCGCCTACCAGGGCACCGACGACCTGCGCCTGGTCCGGGTCGACGCCGGGACCGGCGCCGAGACCGTGGTCGCGGCGATGGACGGGCACAGCCTCTGCACCATGGGCTACGTCTCGCGCACCTATCCGCCCACCCTGTTCACCAGCCGGCGCACCGGCGAGGTCCTGGCCGCGCGGTTCGTGGGCGAGCGCCCGGAGCTCCTGGTGCTCGACCCGCACTTCGCGGACGTGTACGCGGAGCTGTCCAAGCTGTCCGACGGCGTGCTGGCGGCGGTCTCGTCGGACGAGTCGGAACAGCGCTGGGTCGCGACGTTCGCGCACGACCGGGAACCGGGCCTCACCTACTACTACGACCACGGCACGCGGGAGAGCCGGCTGCTGTTCCGGCCCTACCCGCGGCTGGACCCGGCGGAGCTGGCGCCGATGACGTCTGTCGCGTTCCCGGCTCGGGACGGGCTGCCGCTGCACGCGTTCCTCACCCTGCCGGTCGGCGTCGAGCCCGCCGGCCTGCCGCTGATCCTGAAGGTGCACGGCGGGCCCTGGTGCCACGACTCGTGGGGCTTCGACCCGCAGATCCAGTTCCTGGCCAACCGCGGCTACGCCGTGCTCCAGGTCAACTTCCGCGGCTCGTCCGGCTACGGCGCGAAGCACATCAGCGCCGCGATCAAGGAGTTCGCCGGCGCGATGCACGACGACCTGATCGACGCCGCGAACTGGGCCGTCGAGCAGCGTTACGCCGACCCGGAGCGCATCGGGATCTACGGCGGCTCGTACGGTGGTTACTCGGCGCTCGTCGGCGTCACGGTCACTCCGGACTTCTTCGCCGCGGCGGTCGACTACGTCGGCATCTCGAGCCTGCCGAACTTCATGCGCACTCTGCCGGAGTTCCTGAAGCCGCTCATCGGCAACAGCTGGTACCGCTACGTCGGCGACCCCGAGGACCCGGCGGACGAGGCCGACATGCTCACCCGGTCGCCGATCACCATGGTCGACCGCATCCGCACCCCGCTGCTCGTCGTCCAGGGCGCCAACGATTCCCGGGTCGTCAAGGAGGAGGCCGACAACATCGTCGGCGCCCTCCGCGCGCAAGGGGTCACGGTTGAGTACATCGTCGCCGACGACGAGGGTCACGGGTTCCAGAACCCCGAGAACCTGATCACCATGTTTCACGCCATGGACCGCTTCTTCGCCGAGCACCTCGGCGGGCGGTCGTCATGACCGCTCCAGGGCTGATCGAGGTCGAGGAGCTGTTCGCGGACCCGGAGTTCTCCGGCGCTTCGATCTCGCCCGACGGGACGCGACTGGCCTGTCTGGCGCCGTGGAGCGGGCGGACGAACGTCTGGGTGCGCGGCGTCGACGAGGAGCACGCCGACGCGGTGTGCGTGACCCACGACGAGCGGCGCGGCATCAGGCGCTACTTCTGGACCGACGACCCGCGGTGGCTGCTGTACTTGCAGGACACCGACGGCAACGAGGACTGGCTTCGCCGCGGCGGTCGACTACTGCGGCATCTCCAGCCTGCCGAACTTCATGCGCACGCTGCCGGAGTTCCTGCATCCGCAGATGGTGAACAACTTCCTGCTCTACTGCGGCGACCCCCCGATCCCGAGCACGAGGCGGACCTGCTGGCCCGGTCGCCCATCACGATGGTCGACCGGATCCGGACGCCGTTGCTGGTTGTCCAGGGCGCCAACGACGTCCGTGTCGTCAAGGCGGAGTCCGACGCCATCGTCGAGACGCTGCGCGCCCGCGGCGTCGCCGTCGAGTACCTCGTGGCCGACGACGAGGGGCACGGCTTCCAGAACCCGGAGAACGTCATGACGATGTTCCGCACCGTCGAACGCCACTTCGCCGAGCATCTGGGCGACCTCAGGGAGGAGCAGCGGTGACCGATCCCGTGTACGACGTCATCGTCGTCGGCGCCGGTTCCGCGGGCGCGGCGCTGGCCGGCCGGCTGACCGAGGACGACGGCCGCCGGGTGCTCGTCCTGGAGGCCGGCCCGGACTACCGGTCGGCCGACGCGGTCCCTGAGATCCGCAGCATCGAGCCGATGATCGTCATGCCGACCGCGAACCTGCTGAAGACCCACATGTTCGCGGAGCTGCTGGCGGCACGGACGCCCGTGCAGGACCGGCTGCCATACGCGCGCGGACGCGGCGTGGGCGGCAGCTCCGCGGTCAACGGGCTCTTCGCGATCCGGGCGACCGTCGAGGACTTCGACGGCTGGGCCGCGCAGGGCTGCGCCGGCTGGGGCTACGACGACGTCCTGCCGCTGCTGCGCCGGCTCGAGAACGACCTGGACTTCGGCGACGAGCCGTACCACGGCAGCGACGGGCCGATCCCGGTTACGCGTCCGCGGCACGAGGAGTTCGCCGCCGTCGACGCCGCCGTCGACCAGGTCGCCCGGCGGCTGGGCCACCCGTGGGCGCCGGACCACAACGCGCCGGGCTCGACCGGGGTGTCGCCCTACGCGCTCAACAGCTTCGGCACTGTCCGGGTCTCGACGAACGACGGGTACCTCGAGCCGGCGCGTGACCGTCCGGGCCTGCACGTGGTGGGCGACGCGCTGGTCGACCGGATCCTGTTCACCGGGAACCGCGTGAGCGGCGTGCGTGCCGTCGTCGCGGGTGAGCCGGTCGAGTACCGGGCCGCCGAGGTCGTCGTGTCCGCCGGCGCCATCCACTCGCCGGCGGTCCTGCTGCGCTCGGGCATCGGCCCGGCCGGTGAGCTGCGCGACGCCGGCGTCGCGCCGATCGCGGACCTGCCCGTCGGGCGCGGCCTGCAGGACCACCCGAGCATCGCGCTGGGCCTCGGCCTGCACCAGGAGATCGACTACCGCGGTGTGCCAATGCGCGGCCAGGTTTGCGTGCGGTTCACCACCGGCGTCGGGGGCGAGGTCAACGACGCCATGATCGCGGTGACCGGCGCGCTGGGCCTCGGCGTGCCGGCCGCCGGTGTCGTCGGGTGGGTTAACCGGGTCAGCTCCACCGGATCGGTCCGGCTGGCCTCCACCGACCCGGCCACCGACCCGGTGGTCGACCTCGGCCTGCTGTCCCATCCCGACGACCTGCGCAGATTCCGCGCCGTGACCGACGAGCTGCGGTCCTTCGCCGCACAGCCGGAGCTGAGGGCCATCGCGTCGGCGATGAGCCTCAGCGGGCTCGGCTCGGTGAGCGCCGATCCCGCCGAGACCATGACCGACGACGAGTTCGAGCGGTTCGCCCTCGCCGCCGTGTCCGACACGGTGCACGCGAGCGGGACGTGCCGCATGGGCGCGCCGGACGACCCGGAGGTCGTGGTCGACCCGCACGGCCGCGTGCTCGGCGTCGACGGGCTGCGGGTGGCCGACGCGAGCATCCTCCCGTGGGTGACCCGGGCGAACACCAACCTGACCGCGATCCTCGTCGGCGAGAAGGTCGCGGCATCGATGCGCGAGGAGGCCACCTCACAGTGAGCGATCACGACTGCACGATCCGGGAACTGGTCGGCGCGACGTCGGCGATCCCGGCGGACACCCTGGACCCGGTCCTGACCGACGCCGACACCGGACGGGAGCTGCACCCGCAACGGGCCAGCTCCGCCGCGAGCGTCGACGCGGCCCTGGGCGCCGCGTGGGCCGCGCACAGCGACGGAACCTGGTTCGGGCTGCCGCGCGAGGAACGCGCCGCGGCCCTGCGAGCCCTGGGCGGCGAGCTGCAGGCCCGCGTCACCGACATCGCCCGGGCCGACGCCCAGGACACGGGGGTGTCGCAGGCGACGATCACCGCGTTCGCGGGCGCCGTGGCCCTGCTCCTGGACGCCGGCGCCGCGCAGATCGAGGAGGGGTTCGGCCACGCCGAGCAGGCCACGTCGGCCGGTGCGAGCGACCAGTGGCGGCTCCCGTGGGGCCCGGCCGCGGTGTTCCTCCCGTGGAACGCCCCGGCCAACCTGGCGATGGTCAAGACCGCCGACGCCCTGACGGCCGGCTGCCCGGTGATCATCAAGCCGTCGGAGTGGGCGCCGCACTTCACCGGGATCTTCGCCGAGGCGGTCCAGGCGACCCTGCCCGCGGGTGTCGTGCAGATCGTCCACGGCGGCAGCGCGGTCGGCGCCTCCCTGGTCAGCGACGAGCGCGTCGCCGCCGTCTCCTACACCGGCGGGGTGGCCGGTGGCACCGCCGTGGCGCAGGCCTGCGCGGCGCAGCTCAAACCCGTCGACCTCGAGCTGTCCGGCAACAACCCGGCCGTGGTGCTTCCGGGCGAGGACCCGGCGACGGTGGCCGAGCACGTCGTCACGGCGATGTTGACGCTGAACGCTCAGTACTGCGTCGCGCCGCGACGACTCATCGTCCCCGAGGCCGAGGCGCAGGAATACGTGACCGCGTTCGCGACCATCCTCGACGCGGTGACCATCGGTGGCACGGCCGACCCCGCCACCCAGCTGGGTCCGCTGGCACACGAGCCGCATCGCCGCCGGGTCGAGGAGCAGCTCGCTCAGTTCGCCGCGCGTGGCTGCGAGGTACGCCGATACGGGAAGGTGCCGGAGTCCGAAGGTCACTTCGTGGCGCCGGCCGTGGTGCTCGCCGACGGCGCCCCGGACCTCCGCGAGGAGATCTTCGGACCTGCGCTGCTGGTCCGGACGTATCGGGACCTCGACGAGGCGGTCACCATCGCCAACGACCACTCCTACGGTCTGGCCGGCTACGTGTTCGCCAGTGATCGCGACGCCGCTCGGGCCGTGGGCCGCCGGTTGCGCGCCGGTCTGGTGCGGTTGAACTCGCCCTACGGCCCGCCCGACTCCGACCCGGTGATGGGCATGTGGGGCAGTAGCGGTGTCGGGCAGATCGGATCAGGGCAGGGGCCGCAGTTCTTCACCGGCGCACGCTTCGTCGGATGACTCGAGGAGTGAACGTCATGACCACCGATCTTGCGGCCCGCTATGCCAAGGCCGAGGCGCTACTGCCGCACAACCTGAAGAAGCTGGTCGACGCGCCGCGGGTGAGTCCGGTCTGGATCCGGGACACCGAGACGTTCTGGTACCGGATTGCCACTGCCGACGGCGCCCGCTTCTTCTTCGTCGACGCGGTGGCCGGCACGAAGCAGCCCGTGTTCGACCACGCCCGTCTGGCGAAGTCGCTGAGCGGTGTCATCGACGACGAGGTCGATCCGGCAGCGCTTCCGTTCGTCGCGATCGACCTCGTCGACGGGGCGGTCCAGGTCGTCGTCGGCGGGCAGCGCATCGAGATCTCGCTCGAGACGTACATGGCGACCGTCGTCGGCCCGGCCCACCCGGCCGAGGTCCGGTCTCCCGACGGGCGCTGGTCCGTGGGCGCGCGCGACCACAATCTGTACGTACGCGACACGGCGACCGACGAGGAGCGGTGGCTCACCACCGACGGAGTCGAGTCCTACTCATACGGCTCGACGAACGACGCGGTCGCGTCCCTGGTGATGCAGGAGAACCTCGGCTTCACTCTCCCGCCGCAGGTGGTGTGGTCTCCGGACTCGACCCGGTTCGTCACCCACCGGCTCGATCAGCGCGGCGTCGAGCTCATGCACCTGGTCCGTTCCACGCCGGCGGACGGCGGACGTCCCACGCCGATGAGCTATCACTACCCGATGGTCGGGGACGAGACGATCGCCACGGCCGAGTTCTTCGTCTTCGACGTGGCGACGGGGAAGGCGACGCGATCGACGTGCGGACCGATCCCGACTCCGTTCGTGCCGACGATCGCCTACGGATTCGTCTGGTGGAACGACGACGGCACCAAGATCTACTGGGTGTGGGGTGATCGTGGCGACAAGACGTCGAGGGTCCGCGAGCTCGACCCGCAGACCGGGGCGGACACCGTGCTCGTGGAGGAGACCAGCCAGACCCAGATCCTGTACGCGCCCCATCACCACGAACGCAACGTCACCGTCCTGGATACGGGGGAGGTGCTGCTGTGGTCCGAGCGCAGCGGCTGGGGCCACCTGTACCTGCACGGCCCTGAAGGCGCCGTCACGACGGTCACCTCCGGTGACTGGCTGGTCCGCAGGATCGTCAGCGTCGACGAGCAGGCCCGACGAGTCTTCTTCACCGCGGCCGGTCGTGAGCCCGGTACCGACATCTACCTGCAGCAGCTCTACTCGGTGTCGCTGAACGGTGGCGAGGTCACGGCCATCACCTCCGACGGACTCGACCACGACTGTCTGCCGTCGAGGTCCGGGAGGTTCTTCGTCGACGTCACGTCCCGGATCGACGTCCCCGCCGTGTCGGTGCTGCGCGACGGGACCACCGGCGAGGTGGTGATGGACCTCGAGCAGGCGGACGCGTCGGCTCTCTACGCCGCCGGCTGGACACCGCCGGAACGCGTCGTGGTCAAGGCGGCCGACGGCGCGACCGACATCTACTGCGCCATCTACACGCCGTTCGACTTCGACCCGTCGCAGCGGTACCCCGTCCTCGACGAGATCTACGCCGGCCCGCAGGTGTCGACCACGCCGCTGCGGTTCCCACTGTCGGGCGGCGCCCTGACCGGCTCCCGCAACGGGCACGTGTTCGCCGCACTCGGCTTCGCTGTCGTCGCCGTCGACGCACGGGGGACCGCGCTGCGGCACAAGGCGTTCCAGGATCATGAGCGCCTGCACGGCGCCGGCCAGTACGTCGACGACCATGTCGCGGCGATCACGCAGCTCGCCGAGACCCGGCCGTGGATGGATCTGGATCGGGTCGGCATCTTCGGCCACTCCGGCGGCGGACTCGGGTCCACCAGGGCGCTGCTGCAGGCTCCCGACTTCTTCAAGGTCGCGGTCTCGTCCGCCGGCGACCACGACGACAAGACCTACCACGCGTGGTGGGGAGAGAAGTTCTTCGGACGGCCCGACGAGTTCGACTATGAGGCCCATTCCAACGCCTCGCTCGCCGGCAACCTGAAGGGCAAGCTCTTCCTGGTGCACGGCGAGATGGACGACAACGTCACGCCGCATCTGACGATGCGGCTGGTGGACGCGTTGATCGCGGCGAACAAGGACTTCGACCTGCTCATCGTCCCGAACGCCGAGCACTCCCTGATGGTGCATCAGGAGTACTGGCTCCGGCGGCGCTGGGACTACCTCGTCCGTCACCTCATGGGCGAGACGCCCCCGGCGTACCGCATCGCGGACATCCCGCTCGATGCCGAGCTCCTGGCCTCCCTGGGCGCCTCGCCCTTCCGGTGATCACCGAGGACGGAACACCTGGTCCAGGCGCTGCAAGGCCCAGGCGCCCGACGCGTTCGCGGCCCCGGTGCGCGAGCACCTGTGCACCTGCCAGTCGACGCACCTGCGGAGTAGGCGCCAGCCGGCGCTCGGCGGCGCCGTGCGTCCCTACGGGTGCACGAGGTGATGTTCCATCAGCGCCTCGGCGGCCGCGCCGTCGCCCGCCTCGATCAGGTCGACGAGCTCGAGGTGCTGTGCCCCGCCGGCCACGAGCGCGCCGTGCTCGGCGAGCGGGGCGAGGACAGCCAGGCGCGTCTGGTCGCAGAGCCGGGACACCAGGTCGACGAGGCGCTGGTTGCCTGCGTAGCCGAGGAGCCTGAGGTGGAAGCGCCGGTCGGCATGGTGGTAGCCGACCAGGTCGCCGGCGCTCGCCCGGCCGGCGGTCTCCTGGGCGAGGCCGCGCAGGGCGGGGACGTCCCGGCCGGGGATCGACGCGGTCACGCGGCGTATGGCGGGGGGCTCCAACAGCAGCCGCAGGTCGGTGATCTCGTCGAGGTCCTGGTCCGACACCTCGGCCACGCGAAACCCCCTGTTCGGCACCGCCGACACCAGCCCCTCGCCGAGCAGGTCGAGCAGCGCCTCGCGCACCGGCGTCGCGGAGATGCCGAAGCGCTGCCCGAGACTCGGCGCGGAGTACACCGTGCCGGGCTCCATCTCGCCGGAGACGATGGCCTCGCGCAGGGCACGGGCGACGCTCACCCGCAGGCCCTCCCTCTTGGGGATCTCGGCGAAGGCCGGCATGGACGTCACGGCGTGGCTACTTCGGGGGGAGCCGAACGCCGCCGTCGACGCGGACCACCGACCCGTTCATGTACGGGTTCGTCAGGCACTCCACCACCATGCGGGCGAGCTCGTCGGGAAGGCCGAGCCGCTTGGGGAAGAGCACCGACTGGCCCAGCCGCGCCTTGAACTCCTCGGCCTTCTCACCCACACCGTAGATCGGGGTGTCGACGAGACCCGGTGCGATGGTGTTGAGGCGGATCCCGCTGACCGACAGGTCGCGGGTTACGGGGAGCGTGAGACCCACGATGCCGCCCTTGGAGGACGAGTACGCGGCCTGGCCGATCTGCCCGTCGAACGCAGCCACGCTGGCGAACGCCACGATCGCGCCGCGCGCGCCGTCGGCGTCGGGCTCGTTGCGGCTCATCGCGGTGGCGGCGAGGCGGATCGTGTCGAAGGTGCCGATCAGGTTCACCCCGAGGACCTTGGTGTACAGCTCGAGGTCGTGGGCCGAGGCGAACTCACCGTCGCGGCCAATGGTCCGCTGCGCCGGCGCGAAGCCGGCCGAGCAGACCACCGCGCGCAGCGGCGCGAGCTCGACGGCCCGTTCGACCGCGGCTTGGACCTGCTCGGTGCGGGTTACGTCGACCTCGACGAAGACGCCGCCGATCTCGTCGGCCAGAGTGCTGCCCTTACCGGCCTGCAGGTCGGCGACGACGACCCGCGCGCCGGCCGCTGCGAGCTGCCGGGCCGCGGCCGCGCCGATCCCCGAAGCGGCGCCGGTGATGAGCGCGGACGCGCCCGTCAGCACCGTGGCGCCGGGTGCGGCGGTGGTGTCACTGGTCATGACTCGATCTCCAATCGGATCCGCGACGGGCGATCGCCGCCGTGGAAGACGCTGTTGTGTGCCACGCGTGGTTCGGCCTGGGTGGCGATCGGCTCGAACGTGTTGAGGTTCCGGGCGAACCAGGGGAACTCCGAGCTGGCGAGCACCATCCGGATCCGGTGGCCCGGCCGGATCGTGTGGAACATCGGGGTGAGCTCGATCGAGTACCGCTCGACCGCGCCCGGCGTGACGGCCTCCGGCGCCGCCAGGTCGATGCGGTGCGACGCACGCAGACAACCCCAGGCGACGCACAGTGCCCGGCCGCGCTCGTCGACGTCGGCGAGCTTCACGTGCCACTCCGTGTCCTCGCCGTCGGTGGATGCCCACAGCTCGGCCTCGCCCCAGCCGCGGATCGTCACGGGGTCGTCGAACGGCGCGCTGGTCCAGGACACGACGCCGGGCTGCGCCTCGAGCTCGGCGAGGTCCAGGTCCGGCTCGAGCGGCAGGTTCTCCAGGTCGACGCTCAGGCCGTTGGGCGCCATCGGGTCGTAGTCGTAGCTCTGCGACCCCGCTGCGCCGGGGGCAGCACCGAGCGAGGCGTCGTCACCCAGGTACAGGCTCAGCTTCCGGGTGCCGCCGGTCCAGGCCGGCCGGATCTGCCACGACTTGGCGCCGGGGTCGTAGATCTGCACCCGCGGCTCGTCGTCGACGCCGTTGTCCTCGCCGCGCAGGAACCGGTCGAAGAAGCGCAGCTGGATGCCGGCCATGTCGACCGTCCCGCCGGGGTACTCGATGCCCTTGTACGTGCTGGTCGGGTAGTACGAGGACACGTGGCTCCACGGCCCGACGAGCAGCCACTGCCGGTCGCGGGCGGGCGAGTGCGCCATCATCTGCTCGTAGTGGTGGAACGCGGCCTGGATGTCCTCGCGGTCGTGCCAGCCGGTGACGTGCAGGGTCGGGACGTCGAAGGTGTAGGCGCCGTCGAAGCGGCGGCCGCGCCACAGGTCGTCGAGGGCGTCGTGCTCCATCCACTCCGCCCACCCCGGCCCGGCGGTGTCGAGGGCGTCGCCCATCGCCTGGACCGGCAGCAGGTCGAACAAGGCGGGCACGTCGATGCTGGAGTCCATGATCCGGCGCCGGACCCCCGCCCACCACCACACGAAGAACAGCTGGAAGCACCCGAACGTGTACGGGATCTCCTGCTGCCACCGGCCGGCCGCGGAGAACGGAGTGGCCGCCCGCAGGTGCGGCGGGTTCTGGCTGATGGTGGCCATGGTGGTCCACCCGTCGTAGCTCAGCCCTTCGGCGCCGACCGCGCCGTCGCACCAGTCCTGCGCCGCGACCCACTCGACGACATCGTGCCCGTCCTGCGCCTCGGTGATGGTGAACGGGTGCCAAAGGCCCTCGGACTTGCCGCGCCCGCGCACGTCGTACCGGACGTGCACGTAGCCGGCGCCGACCTTCCGGCTGACGTCCTGCGGCATCCCAGCGCCCTTGTCGTACGGGGTCCCGCGCACGATCGCGGGCGCGGGCAGGACCTCAGCCGCCGGCAGGTGCACGGTGGCCGCGAGCTCGACTCCGTCGCGCATCGGGATGCCGGCCTCGAACGATCGCGGCGCCTTCAGGTCGACCTGCCGGTAGGCGTCGAAGACGTCGCGTGGCGGGCGGTCCAGGGTCGACGCTCCGAACGGCGCACCTCCGAGGGTCCCGTACCTCATGTGGTCCTCCGCTTCGGTTGCCGGTGCTCGAGGTCCAGGTCCAGCGGTGGCAGGTCGGTCGCCGCCGCGAGGAGGGTCTGGGTGAAGTCCACCGCCGGCTCGGTCAGCACCTGGCCGACCGTGCCCTCCTCGACGATCAGCCCGCCGGCCATGACGGCGACGCGGTCGCACAGCTGCCTGACGACGGCGAGGTCGTGCGAGATGAACAGCATGGTCAGACCCAGCTCGCGCTGCAGCTGTTTCAGCAGGAGCAGCACCGATGCCTGGATCGAGACGTCCAGCGCGGACACGGGCTCGTCGGCGACCAGCAGCGTCGGGTCGACGGCCAGCGCCCGGGCGATGCCGAGTCGCTGCCGTTGACCGCCGGAGAAGGCGCGGGGGCGCTGGTCCAGGGCGCTGCGCGGCATGCCCACCAGGTCGAGCAGCTCGGCCGCTCGGGTCACCGCGGCGTCGCGGCTCGTGGCCAGGCGGTGCACGCGCAGGATCTCGACCAGCGCGGCGCCGATCGTCATGCGCGGGTTCAGGCTGCTGTAGGGGTCCTGGAAGATCATCTGGATGGCCCGGCGCTGTCCGTGGTCGCGCGCCGGGTCCAGCGGCGCGCCGGCGAACGTGATGGAGCCGCGGGTCGGCTTCTGCAGTCCGACGACGCACTTGGCCGTCGTCGACTTGCCCGACCCGGACTCGCCGACGAGCGCGAACGCCTCGCCGGCGTGCACGGAGAAGTCGATGCCCCGGACGGCGTGGATTCGGCCGCGCTCACCGCCCCAGCCGCGCCCGGAGGCGAACGACACCGCGAGGTCGCGCACGTCGAGCAGGGGCTCGCTCATGGTGTCCCTCCCACCATCGCTGCCAGCAGGGGATGACGCCTGCAGGCGGTCGAGCGGCCGGCGCCGATCGGGACCAGTTCGATCCCGGTCCGGCATGCGGGCTCGGCGTACTCGCAGCGGGACGCGAACGCGCAGCCGGGCAGCTCCTCGCCGCGCTGCGGCGGGTTGCCTGGGATCGCCCGCAGGCCGTCGATGTCGCGGTCGCGCGTGGGCACGGCCTGCAGCAGCGCCAGCGTGTACGGGTGCCGGGGGCGGCGCAGCAGCTGCTCCGTCGGTCCCTCCTCCACCACCTGGCCCGCGTACATCACCGCGATGCGGTCGCAGATCCGCGCCGCCACGCCCAGGTCGTGCGTCACGAACACGATCCCGATGCCGAGGTCGCGGACGAGGCCGGTCAGCAGGTCCAGGATCCGCAGCGTGACGGTGGCGTCCAGGGCCGTGGTCGGCTCGTCGCACAGCAGCAGCGACGGGTTCCCCGCCAGGGCGATCGCGATGACCACCCGCTGGCGCATCCCGCCGGACAACTGGTGTGGGAACTGCCGGTAGCGCCGCGCGGGCTCGGGGAAGCCGACGCGCTCCAGCAGCTCGATCGCCCGGGCGCGCGCCTGGGACCGGGAGAGGTCGCCGTGGGCCCGCGCCGCCTCGGCGATCTGCCGTCCGATCCGCATCGTCGGGTTCAGCGCCGTCATCGGCTCCTGGAAGACCATGCCGACGGTCCGGCCGCGCAGCCTGCGCAGCGCCTTCGGGCCGGACCTGACCACGTCGACCCGGTCCACCTCGATGTCTCCGCCGGCGACGGCGACGCCGGCGGGCAGCAGCCCGGCGATCGCCCGCAGGGTCAGCGACTTCCCGGACCCGGACTCGCCGGCGATGCCGACGACCTCTCCGCGGGCGGCGTGCAGCGACGCGCCCCGCACGACGTCGTGCCCCTCGTCGCCGACGCGCAGCCGCAGCCCGCGCACCGAGAGCAGGTGCTGCTCCGGCCCGCTCACTGGGCGTTCCACTTCTGCGAGAGACCGTCGGCGATCAGCGACAGTCCGAGGCCCGCCGCGCAGATGGCGAGGCCCGGGAAGACCGCCAGCCACCAGTGTGTCGTGAAGTACGGTTGGGCGTCGGCGATCATCGTGCCCCAGTCGGGCGCCGGCGGCGGCACGCCCAGGCCGAGGAAGCCGAGCGCGGTGATGAACAGGATGATGGCGACGGCGTCGGACATCGCGAACGTGACCGGCTGCGCGATGATGTTGCGCAGGATGTGCCGGCCCAGGATGCGCCACGTCGGCAGCCCGCTCACCGTCGCCGCGAGCACGTAGTCCATCGAGCGCTCCCGCCGCACCAGGTCCCTGGCCAGCCGGGCGTAGGAGACCCAGCTCACCAGAGTTACCGCCACGATGATCGTGGGGATGCCGGGGCCGAGGATGAACACCAGGGCGATCAGGAGGACCATCACGGGGAAGGCGAACACGACGTTGACCACCCCCGTCACCACGCGGTCGACGATCCCGCCCCGGTACCCGGCGATCGTGCCTACGGCGACGCCGATCACCAACGGCAGCAGCACGGCGCCCACCGCGACGAACAGGTCGGTCCGAGCGGCGTACAGCATGCGGGTCAGCACGTCACGGCCGAGCGCGTCGGTCCCGAGCAGATGGCCGTCCGTGCCGGGCGGGGCCAGCGCGTTGGGGATGTCCTGGCGGATCGGGTCGGACGGCGACAGCACACCCGCGAGGAGCGCCGCCAGCATCATGACGCCGACGATGGCGACGCCGATCGCCAGCGACGCGTCGGCGCCGCGCGGGGAGCGGCGGCGACGGGACCGGCGCTCGTACCACGACGCCACGCCGGTACGGGACAGGCTGCTGCTGATGGTCACTGGACCTCCACGCGGGGGTCGATCAGCGCCTGGGCCAGGTCGCCGAGCATGTTGACGGTGACGACCAGCACGGCCAGCACCAGCGTGACCGCCTGGACGAGCGGGAAGTCGCGGGCGTCGATGCCGGTCAGCATGAGGTCGCCGAGCCCGCCCAGGCCGAAGACCCGCTCGATCACGAGCGTGCCGCCGATGAGGAAGCTCACGTTCACCGTGAGCACGGTGACCGACGGCGCCAGCGCGTTGCGCAGCAGGTGCCGCATCCGGATCTGGTGCGGTGTGAGCCCCTTGGCCCTCGCGGTGGTGACGAAGTCGGACTCGGTGACCCGCAGCACCTCGGTGCGCAGGCTCCGCACCACGAGCGGGGTCATCCCGGCGGCGATGGTCAGGCTCGGCAGGAACAACGACTCGAGGTGACCGAGGAAGCCCGGCTGGACGCCCGCGGCGGGCAGCAGCAGCCAGTTCACCGACACCACCTCGATCAGGACCAGCCCCAGCCAGAACCCCGGCACGCCCAGGCCGACGACCGAGATGACCCGGACCACCCGGTCGCGCAGCGCCGCGGGGCGCGACGCCGCCCACAGTGCCAGCGGCACGGCGAACAGGCAGGCCAGCACGGCCGCGTAGGCGATCAGCCACAGGGTGACCGGCAGCCGGGCGGCGATCAGGTCGCCGGCCGACTGGCCGAAGCGCAACGACGTGCCGAGGTCACCGCCGAGGAGCCGCTCCATGAACAGCAGGTACTGCTCGTGCAGCGGCTGGTCCAGCCCCCACTGGCTGCGCAGCGCGCCGACCGCGTCCGGGGTCGCCCGCGGTCCCAGAGCGGTCTGGGCGGGGTCGCCCGGCACCAGGTGGATCAGGACGAAGACCACGAGCGTCACGCCGAGCAGGACCGGCACGGCCTGCAGCAGGCGGCTGACGAAGAACCTCGCGAAGGCCATCGCTCACTCCCGGAATCCGGTGTTCGCCAGCCACGGGACGCCGGTCATGGGGACCTCGTAGCCGACGACGTCGGCACGCCAGGCCCAGATCCACGGCTGGTAGCCGAGGACGACCAGGCTACGGTCGGCGTACACGATCTGCTGGATCCGCGCGTAGAGCTCGCTGCGCTCCTGCTGGTCCACGGCCTGCTTCGCCTCCTCGAGGAGGGTGGCCACCTCGGCCGTCTCGCCGCCTGTCCAGAGGGCGTTCAGGTCGATGTAGAAGCCGATGACCTCGAGGGGATCGATGATGTCGCTGGTCATCGTGAAGAGGGTGGCGTCGTAGCGGCCCGCGCCGACCTCGGAGAGGACGGTCGCGCCGTCGAGCTGCTCGATGGTCACGTCGAAGCCGACGTCCTCGAGGTTCTCCTGGATGATCTGCGCGGTCAGGTTCGCGTACGTCCCGCCCGCGGCGACCGAGAGGGTGAACCGCCGGCTCGCGCCGTCGGCGACGGCCGCGTCGAGCAGCTCCGCCGCCCGTCCGGGGTCCCGGGTGACCGGCTCGAGCGTCTCGTCGTGGAAGTTCAGGGCGGGCGCGAGGAAGGAGCCGCCGAGCTCGCCCACCCCGCCGCCCGCCGCTTCCAGGATGTTGGCCCGGTGGATCGCGAGGTCGACGGCCTCGCGGATCCGTGGGTCGGTGAAGGCGTCGGACTGCTGGTTGAGCAGCAGGTAGTTCGGGAAGGCCATGGCGAACTCGCCGACGACGGTGGCCGGCGCCTCGTCCAGCGCCTCCAGCTGCGGCCGGGGTGGTGTCGCGATGATGTCGAGGTCGCCGCCGCGCAGCTGCTGGGTCCGGTTGTTGTCGCTGGGCACCGCCTCGAAGACGACGCTGTCGAGGTAGGGACGCCCCGGGACCCAGTAGGACTCGTTGCGCACCAGCGTGATCCGCTGCCCGCTCGTCCACGACTCCAGCCGGAACGGCCCGGTCCCGATGGGGTGCTGTCCGAACTCCTCCGGGGTCATGCCGGCGAGGTTCGCGGGCACGACCGGGGCGAATGGCAGCGAGAGGCTGGCCTCCAGGGCGGGGGAGGGCACCGACGTCGTGACCACGACGGTCGACGGGGAGGTGGCCCGGACCGTGTCGATCTCGGCGAACATCGACACCCATGCCTCGGACTGGCGCACCGTCTCGATGCTGTACACGACGTCGTCGGCGGTCATCGGGGTGCCGTCGGAGAACGTGACGCCCTCGCGGAGCCGGAACGTCCAGGTGGTGAAGTCCGCGTTCGCCTCGCTGCTCTCGACCAGCCAGGGCACGACCTTGCCATCCTCGTCGGTCCGGAACAGAGTCTCGAGGATCTGGGCGAAGACGTGTGCCGAGTTGTTGTCGATCGCCGTGTAGGGGTTCAGCCCGAGCGCCTCCCGCTCGTCGGCGATGTGCAGCGTGCCGCCCGTCGCGGGGGTCGCCGTCGGGTCGGCCGAGACCGGCTCGGGGGCCTCGCCGGCCGAGCACGATGCGAGGGCCAGCGCGGCCGCGGCCAGGACTGTGCGTCTCTTCCGTGCGACGTGGATCACCCTCATTCCCAGAGACAGTCAGTCTCTCCAGAGACAGCCAGTTGCGGCCGTTCTAGTGCCTAGAAGACAGAGTCGATCTGGGCATAATTCACTATCCAGAAGCCTCCGTCAACGATGAACGCGCTGTCAGCAAGTGAACCAGGCGCGGCCTAGCGTGGTCGCTATAGTTGGGGTAATCTGCGCCTACTTCGCTAGGTGAAAGGATGCGCCGTTGAGCGCCGTCGACCTCCCCGGCCTGGTGGCCGGCATCGAGAAGGACGCCGAGGAGTACCTCGCCACGCGCGCCGAAGCCACGCTGATGATCGGCCTGTCCGTGCAGGGTGAGCGCCACGTTCGCAGCCTCCGGTCGCCGGGCGCCGAGCAGGCCCGGCTGCCTGACACGGACACGATCTACGAGATCGGATCGGTGTCCAAGGTCTTCTCGACCACGGTCCTGGCCGTGCTGGAGGCCCAAGGGCTGATCGGTCTGGACGACCCGATCGGCGCGCATCTCCCGAAGAAGCTCCGGCTCCCGCCGCACATCTCGTCGATCACCGTCGAGCAGCTCGCCACACACAGCTCCGGGCTGGGCTCCGTCGGCGCGATCCACCAGGCCCTCATCGACGAGGAGCTGCGAGGCACCGAGACGCCGTTCGCGACGTACACCCACTACCTGCGCTACAAGAAGGAACACCTCTACGCCGACCTCGAGAACGCCGAATTGATCTACCCCACCGGGCAGGGCTGGACCTACTCAGTCATCGGCATGGGGACGCTCGGACACATTCTGGAGCTCGTGGCCGGCCGGCCGTACGAGCAACTGCTGAAGGAGACGGTCTGCGCGCCGTTGGGGCTCACCGACACCGGCTACACGCTCTCACCGGAGCAGCAGGGCCGGGTGATGCACGCCTACGACGCCATGGGGCAGCCGTGCCCGAACTGGTACCACGACGTCATGCTCCCGCAGGGCGGGCTGCGCTCGACGATGACCGACCTGCTCACGTTCGTGGAGGCCAACCTCGCTGCCGGCGCCGGCAGCGGCGCCGGCGATGGCATGCCGATCCTGTCCCGGGCCATGCGCCGCGCCCGCAAGCAGTACTTCGCCGTACCCGGCGGGTTCACCATGCCCGACGGGAGCGACCTGCCCGACTTCGTCCAGGGGCTGGGCTGGCGTGGGCTGGAGCACCCGGAGGGGCTGGCCTGGTGGCACGGCGGGACCACGCTGTTCTACCTCGCGTCCGCCGGCGTCGACGACCGCGCCGGCGTGGGCATCGCCACGGTGTATTCAGGCCGCCGCGCGCTCGTCGAGCGCGACGAGCTGCATGCCCTCGAACGGGAGTGGTTCCTCCGGGCCTGTCAGTAACCGACCCACCTCCCCGAGGAGTTGCTGTGACGACGACCGACCTGCGAGCACGGTACGCCACCGCCGAAGGTCTCCTGCCGCACTACCTGAAAGAGCTGGTCCACACCCCACGGGTGACGCCGCAGTGGGTCGCCGGCACCGAGACGTTCTGGTATCGCACCAGGACGGCCGAGGGCGTGCGGTTCGTGGTCGTCGACGCCGAGGCGGGGACGAGACGGCCGGCGTTCGACCACGAGCGGCTGGCCCGCGCGCTCGGCCGCGTCCTGGACGAGGAGGTCGACGCGGCTGCCCTGCCGTTCTTCTCCGTCGACCTGCGCCACGACGGCGTGGTGCGCGTGGTCGCCGGGAAGCGGCGGATCGAGGTCGCCCTCGACACCTACGCGGCGACGATCCTCGGGCCGGCCCACCCGGCCGAGACGCCGTCGCCGGACGGACGCTGGGCCGTGGGGATCCGCGACCACGACCTCTACCTGCGCGACACCGCCACGGACGAGGAGCGGCGGCTTACCACCGACGGCGTCGAGTCCCACGACTACGCGACTATGACGGACTCCTGCGCCGGGCTGGTGATGCAGGAGAACCTCGGCTTCACCATGCCGCCGCTGGTGGCGTGGTCGCCGGACTCGACCCGGTTCGTCACGCACCGGCTGGACCAGCGTGCCGTCGGGCTCATGCACCTGCTGCGTTCCTCGCCGCCCGGCGGCGGGCGGCCGGAACCGCTGTCCTACCGCTACGCCGTCGTGGGCGACGAGGAGGTCCCCACCACGGAGTTCCTCGTGTTCGAGGCCGCGACGGGCGCGGTGACGCCGGCCAGGTGCGAGCCGATCCTGGCCCCGCTCGTCCCCGCCATCGCCTACGACCTGCTGTGGTGGAGCGCGGACGGTTCGACGGTGCACTTCCTCTCCAGCGACCGTGGCGACCACCTCGTCCGCCTGCACGAGCTCGACCCCAGGACCGGCGCGGTCACCGTGCTCGTCGAGGAGACCAGCACTTCGCACATCCTGTACGGCCCGCAGCAGCAGGACAACAACATCCGGGTCCTGTCCACGGGAGAGGTGCTGTGGTGGTCGCAGCGCAGCGGGTACGGCCACCTCTACCGGTACGGCCGCGACGGCTCCGTCACGACCCTGACCTCCGGTGACTGGTTGGTGCGCCACGTCGTGTCGATCGATGAGGACGCCCGGCGGGTCGTGTTCACCGGCGCCGGGCGCGAGCCAGGGTCGGATCCGTACCTGCAGGAGCTGTACTCGGTGTCGCTCGACGGCGGCGAGCTGACCGTGATCACGTCCGACGGTCTCGACCACGACTGCGCGCCGTCGCCGTCGGGACGGTTCTTCGTCGACAACGCCTCACGGTACGACGTCGAGACCGTGTCGGTGCTGCGCGACCGCGACGGCGCCGTCGTGCTGGAGCTCGAGCGGGCCGACGCGTCCGCCCTCTACGCGGCCGGCTGGACGCCTCCGGAGCGGGCGGTGGTGAGGGCCGCCGACGGCGTCACCGACCTCTACTGCGCGATCTACCGTCCGCACGACTTCGACCCGTCGGCCAGGTACCCCGTGGTCGAGGAGATCTACCCCGGACCGCAGATCTCCACCGCGCCGCTGCGCTTCCCGCTGGCCGGCGGTGTCCTGACGGGGGAGCGCAACGCCGCAAGCTTCGCCGCGCTCGGCTTCGTCGTCGTGGCGGTCGACGGCCGGGGGTCCGCGCTGCGCGGCCAGGCGTTCCAGGACGCCGCTCGGCTCGGCGACGACAGCGATGTCCACGACCACGTCGCGGCGATCGAGCAGCTCGCGCGGACCCGTCCGTGGATGGACCTGGACCGGGTCGGCATCTTCGGGCACTCGGCCGGCGGCTACGCCTCGACCCGGTGCATGCTCCGCGCGCCGGACTTCTACAAGGTCGCGGTGTCCTCGGCCGGGAACCACGACAACCGGCTGAACCACGCCTGGTGGGGTGAGAAGTTCTTCGGCCTGCAGGACGATTTCGACTTCGCCGGCCAGGCCAACGGAACCCATGCCGGGCAGCTGGCCGGCAAGCTCCTGCTGGTGCACGGCGAGATGGACGACAATGCCACACCGCACGGCACGATGCGCCTGGTCGACGCCCTGATCAAGGCGAACAAGGACTTCGACCTACTGGTCGTCCCCAACGCCGACCATCGCCTGATGATCGGCACCGCGTACTGGCTGCGGCGGCGCTGGGACCATTTCGTGCGCCACCTGATGGGCGAGACGCCACCGGCCTACCGCATCGCCGACATCCCCGCCGACCCCGAGTTGCTCGCTGAGTACGGAGGTTGAAACGTCATGACGGAACCCGGCTCGATCGCGCGTCTCGCTGACGACTACCTGGAGACCACCAGCTCCGCCAACCCGTTCACTGCCTCCGTCTTCGGTGTTCCCGGGTACGACGACCGTGTCCCCGACCTCGGCGAGGAGGCCGAGCTGGCCGCCGGCGAGCGGCTGCTGGACCTGGCGGCGCAAGCCGAGGCGATCCCCGCCGACAGTCTCGGCGACGACGACCGAGTCACCCGCGACGTGCTGATCCACTCGGCCCGCTCGGAGGCGGCGCCACTGGTGGACCGGCACCTGGAGTTCACCGTCTCCGGGCATGCCGGGCCCGTGGCGGGCGTGCTGGCCACCCTGGCGTACACCTACCTGCGCACCCCGCAGAGCGAACGCGACTACCTGAGCCGGATGAAGGGGATCCGGGCGTACGTGGAGGGCATCGCCGTGCGCGCGTCGGCCGGCGTGGCGTCCGGGCGCGTGCCCACCCGCCGCGGCGTCGAGCAGACGATCGAGAGGGTGCACGCCTACCTCACCACGCCAGCCGACGCCGACCTGATGGTGGCGCCTGCGACGGGCACCAGCGTCGAGGACGACGTCCGCGCACTCGTGACCGACAGCATCCGCCCGGCATTCTCGGCGCTGCTGGAGACGCTGTCCGGCCCGGTGCTGGCGGCGGCCCGCCCGGACGAGCGCAGCGGGCTGCTGCACCTGCCGGACGGTGGTCAGATGTACGCGCGCGCCGTCGCGGCACACACCACGACGGCGCGGACTCCGGAGGAGCTGCACCGGCTGGGGCTGGACCTGTGCGCGCAGCTGCGCGAGGAGTTCTCCGAGCTGGGGCAGAAGGTGTTCCGCATCAGCGACTTCGACGCGATCGTCGACAAGCTGCGCAGCGATCCGGCGTTGCGCTACGCGTCGGCCGAGGACATCGTCGCCGACGCGCGGGCGGCCGTGGCCCGGGCCGAGGCGGCGCTGCCGGACTGGTTCGGCCGGCTCCCGTCGGCGGACTGCGTGGTGGAGCCGATGAACGAGGTGGTCGCGCCGGCGGCCGTCATCGGGGAGTACATGCCGCCGGCCGACGGGCGTCCCGGCCAGTACAACGTCAACACCTACCAGCCGCACACCCGGACCCGGTTCGAGTACGAGACGCTCTCGTTCCACGAGGGCGTGCCCGGCCACCACCTGCAGTTCGCCGTCGCGCAGGAGCTCACCGAGCTGCCTGCCTTCCGCCGCTACCTCTACATCGCCGCCTTCGGCGAGGGGTGGGGCCTCTACTCCGAGCGACTGGCCGACGAGATGGGGCTGTACTCGGACGACCTGTTCCGGTTCGGGATGCTGTCGTGCGACGCGTGGCGGGCGTGCCGGCTCGTCGTCGACACCGGCCTGCACCACCACGGCTGGACGCGGCAGCAGGCGATCGACTTCATGCTCGCCAACAGCGCCGTGTCGCCGCCGAACGTCGTCAACGAGGTCGACCGCTACATCGCGTGGCCGGGGCAGGCGCTGGCGTACATGACCGGTCGGCTGGAGATCGACGCGCTGCGCCGGGCCGCCCGCGAGCGTCTCGGCACCGCCTTCGACATCCGCGCATTCCACGACGCCGTCCTGGGCAACGGCGCCGTCCCGCTCGCCGTCCTCTCCACCGAGATTCACCGCTGGATCGCCGGCCAGACCCGACCGCCCTACCCGGATGAACGCGCACAACCTGCGTCCGCCGACCGCGTGCCTAAAGTGGGGCATTGAACAACTGGACTTAGCTGTCGTTATCTGGCCCCACAGGTAGGCCTACCATCGTTCTAGAGTGATGTGGTCATCGATGATGACAGGCCCTGGGTTGGGAGTTGACCATGGCGACTCTGATCATCGGGTCGACCCAGGGTCGCCATCGACCTGGTGATGGCATTCGAGCACGGGGATCCCGACTACGTCCGGCTGATCGATGAGGGCCCTCCCGGTGAGCGCGAGGGGATCGTGTTCGATCGTCACCCCGAGCCGGCCGCGCTGATGACGATGTTCGGCCGATTTTCTGTGGACACCGTGATCAACGCCGCGGAACCCTACGCCGAGGGTGTGTCCGCCACCGTCGCGACGGCCTGCGACGTCGCCGGGTTGCCGCTGCTGCGTGCGGTGCCACCGTCGTTCGGGGACGTAGCCGGTTCCTCACGATGGACCTGGGTGGCCTCGTTCGAGGCGGCCGGGTTCGAGGCAACGAGACACCCCGGAAACGTTCTGATTGCGATGGACCCGTTGCATCACGCCGGGCGGCTCGGTGACCTGGGTACGCAAACAGCCATCAGCCACCGGAGACGGATGTCCGTGGAATCGCGACTTCCGAGCTGGGCGCGGGAGCCGGAGAGCACCCGACCATTGTGGCGTCCCAGTGATCATCATCCGGCGGCCGGAGCTGTCGAGCGGCCGGCAGCGGCGCAACAGGCCGGCCGGCCGAGCCTGTCGTTACGGACGCCTTGTCGGCGCTGACCTGGCTTAGCGACGTACGAAGACGCTCGTCTGCCAGGGCGGAGAAGTAGCCGCCGAGCCCCTCCTCAGCCACCGGTTCGGGACGTCGAACGCGATCTGGGCACTGAACGATCCGCTGTCGGTCGGGCAGCTCCGCGTGCCCCCAGGACCAGGCATAAGCGCTGCCTATGGGACAGTTAAACATCATGTGGATTGCCTTGGCCGCAGACCCGTGCGACCGTGGCCGGACACGCCGGCCCCGCCGACATGACCAGCAGGTTCGCCCGCGCGGAAGGAACACGCACTGTGAGTGAGGATCTCCAGCCGGCTGGCCCCGGCACCCGACGTCGCCGTGTCATCGCGGTGGTCGTCGGCCTCGTCCTGGCCGGCCTGATGGTCTCGCCGTGGCCTCAGGGCGAGCACGAACCGATCGTCCTCGGGGTGATCCCGGCGTCGCTGTTCTTCTGGATCCTGTGGACCGCGGCTTTCGTCGGCTACGTGGCCTGGATCGCGTATCGCTGGGATCCGTACGCCGAGATCGTCAGGCGCAACTCCCAGTCGTCCGGCAACGAGAGCTGAGAGGCAGGACATGTCCGTCACCGCCATGTGGATCGCCCTGTGCTGCCTCGCCGGCGTCATGGTCTACCTGGGCTACTTGGGCCACCGCGGAACGAGCAGCACGATGGAGGACTTCGTCCTCGGCAGCCGCAAGCTCGGGAAGGTCCCGGCCTTCTTCACCGTGACCGCCACCTTGTTCAGCGCCTTCTCCTACTTCGGGATCACGGGCCAGTACTACACCGACGGCATCGGACCGTGGATCCAGGTTGTCAGCACCGCCGTGGTCGGACCGATCCTGTACTTCGCGGGAACCCGGATCTGGCTGGTGGCGCGACGCTACGGCTTCGTCAACGTCACCGAGTATCTGTCCGACCGGTTCCAGGCGCGGTCCGTCGGGCTGGTCGCCGGCTTGATCATGATCGCCGCGCTGGTGCCGTACATGGGCGCGCAGTTCCGCGGCAGCGGCCTGACCCTCGAAGCCGTCACCGGCGGCGGCATCCCCTACTGGGCCGGTGCGGTCTTCCTCGCCGTGGTGGTCACCCTCTACGTGATGTCCGGCGGGTTCCGCAGCGTGGTGTGGACCGACGTGGTGCAGGGCGCGTTGATGTACATCCTGCTCGGCGCGGCCATGGTGATCCTCGTCTTCACCGCCACCGGCGGGTTCGCCGACCTGATGGACGCCGTCGAGGACCAGTCGGCCGAACTGCTGTCCGTCCCCGGCCCCAACGGCGTCTTCGGCCTGCCGTACCTGATCTCGGTGATGATCATCTTCGCTGCGGCGCACTTCACCATGCCGCAGCTGCAGCAGCGGTGGATGGCGGCCCGCAATCACAGCACGCTGAAGTTCATGGCGCTGTCGCTGCCGATCGGCACCGCGATCATCTACATCTTCGCCTTCTACATCGCCATGGTCGGTGTCGTCACCCTTCCTGACTTCGACGCCCCAGAGGCCATCTACCCGACCATGATCATCGATGTGCTTCCCGAGTGGCTGACGCTCATCGCCATCCTGGCCATCATCGCCGCCACCGGGAGCACGGCGAACTCGATCGTGCTCACCATGAGCTCCATGGTGGCCAAGGAATACGTCGCTCCGGTCGTGCACCGGCGCGGCGGCGGCGAGTCCGACCGGTTCCTCACCCTGACGACTCGCGTCATGCTGCCGCTGCTGGTCGCCGGGGGACTGCTGGTGGCGTTCTACGGGCCGAGCACGATCCTTTCGATCATCCTCGGCATCACCTGGCCGGCGGTCTTCCTCATCTTCCCGACACTGATGGCCGGCCTCTACTGGCGCCGCGCCACGGCGGCCGCGGCAGTGGCGTCGATGGTGGTCTCCGAGGTCCTGTTCCTCTGCCTGTACCAGGGCTGGATCCCGCTCGACCTGGGCGGCTGGAACCCGGCACTTCCGGCCGGCGTCGTGGGCGTCCTGGTCCTCGTCGGCGGCAGCCTGGTCACGACCCCGCCTCCGCAGGACCATCTCGACCGCCATTTCGCCATGTTCAAGGACGCGGACCGGTTCCGCGCATGACCGGCGCCGACCCTGGAGCCCGCCATGCGGCAGACGCTGCGCCGGTGGCCGTCGTCACCGGCGGGACCGCCGGCATCGGCCGCGCGGTGTGCCAGCGGCTGGAGGCGGACGGCTATCGCGTACTGCCGATCGGACGCACCAGCGCCCGGTACGGCGCGGACGTCAGCGATCCGGCCGCCGTCGACGCTGTCGCCGCCCGCGTGCTCGCCGAAACCGGCCGGGTGGACGCGCTGGTCACGTGTGCCGGGATCGTCGGCCGGGGCGAGCTCGCCACGGCGACGGCCGACGACCTGGTCCGCCAGGTCGAGGTCAACCTCCTCGGCACGATGTACTCCTGCCGGGCGTTCGCTCCGGCCCTCGCTGGCAGCGGCGGCTCCATCGTCACCGTCAGCTCGTCCATCGCCTCCAGCCCGCAGGCAGGCGTGAGCGCCTACGCCGCAGCCAAGGGCGGCGTGGAGACGTTCACCCGCGCGCTGGCCCTGGAGCTCGCCCCGAGCGGTGTCCGGGTCAACGCGGTCCGGCCCTCGCTGGTCGAGAGCCGGATCTGGATCGAGAGCGGCATGGACCCTGCGGACTACCACGCGCTGCTGGAGCGACGCGCCGCCGAGTACCCGTTGGGGCGGGTGGGCCGGCCGGAGGACGTCGCCGCCGCGGTGGCCTTCCTGGTGTCGGCCGAGGCAGCCTGGATCACCGGCGTCATCCTCCCGGTCGACGGTGGCAGCGGTCTCGTCGGGCGATAGCGCGAGCCCACGGGTTCACACGTGCTCGAGCACCGGTGCGCCGGACAGGAAGTCCTCGATCGCGGTCAGGTGCGGCCCCGGGTCGATGCCCTGCTCCGCTCGCCAGGCGTCGTCGTGGAACGTGTCCGCGTACCGGTCGCCGCGGTCGCAGATCAGCGTCACCACGCTGCCCTTCAACCCCGCGCGCACGAGCTCGGCGACGACCTGGAACGAGCCCCAGAGGTTGGTACCGGTCGACGGGCCGGCAACGCTGCCGGTCGCGTGACGCAGATGAAGCATTGCCGCGACGGAGGCGGCGTCGGGCACCGGCAGCATCCGGTCGACGACGCCGGGCACGAAAGACGGCTCCACCCGGGGGCGACCGATGCCCTCGATCCGCGAGCCGGCTGTGGTGACCGTCGGGTCACCCGTGCGCCAGGCCTCGTGGTACGCCGACCCCTCCGGATCGACGGCAAGGATGCCAGCGGACAGCCGATGTCGTCGGACGTAGCGCCCGAGCGTGGCACTGGTCCCGCCGGTGCCCACGCCGACGACGATCCACCGCGGCACCGGATGGCGCTCCAGCCGCATCTGGTCCATGATCGACTGCGCCAGCCCCGGAGCTTCGCCGATGTCGTTGGCCGCCGCGGCGTGGCTGAACTGGTCGAGGTAGTGGCCGCCGAGATCGTCCGCCAGCCGCGCCGCCTCGGCGTACACCGCTGCGGCATCCTCGACAAAGTGACAGCGTCCGCCGTAGCTCTCGATGAGGGCCAGCTTCGCCGTACTGGTGCGGCGCGGGACAACGGCGACGAACGGCAGGTCGAGCAGCCGCGCGAAGTAGGCCTCGGAGACAGCCGTGGAACCGCTGGACGCCTCGACGACCGTCGTGCCCTCCCGGATCCAGCCGTTGATCAGCCCATAGAGCATCAGCGAGCGGGCCAGCCGGTGCTTCAGCGAGCCGGTCGGATACACCGACTCGTCCTTGAGGTACAGGTCCACGCCCCACTGCGGCGGCAACGGGAACCGCAGCAGGTGAGTCTCGCCGGTGCGGTTGTGGTCTGCCTCCAGCCGGGCCAAGGCCTCGTTCAACCAACGACGTTCGGGGAGGTCGGACGCAAACATGATGCCACCCTGACACCGAGGCGATCTCAAAGGAAGACACATATTTGTTAGCGTTTGTATTGGAACTGCTTATGGGAGCCTGCATGATCGAGATCCGTCACCTCCAGCTCCTGCAGAAGGTCGCCACGACGGGTTCGCTCTCCGCCGCGGCGCGTGAACTCGGGTTCTCCCAACCCGCGGCGAGCCAGCAGATGCGGGCGCTCGAACGGGCCGTGCGCACGCCGATCCTGTTGCGGAACCCCGGCAAGACCCGGCTGACCGAGGCGGGAGAGGTCCTGCTGCAGCACGCCGAGGTCATCCTGGCGCGGCTGGCGCTGGCGACCAAGGAAGTCTCCGCGATCACCGATCTCGAGACCGGTACCGTCCGGCTCGCCTCGTTCCCCAGCAGCAGCGCCACGATCCTGCCGCGGGCGCTGAGCATGGTCGGCCGTGACCATCCGGGCGTCCACTTCACCTTGGTGGAGGCCGAGCCGCCCGAATCACTGGACCTTCTGCGCGAGGGATCGTGCGACATCGTGATCGGCTACACGTATCGTCGCCCGCCCGAGTCCGAGCCGTCGGAGTTGCTGCAGGTTCCGCTCTGCGACGACCCGCTCCACCTGGCGCTACCGCAGGGACACCGGCTGGCCGGCGACGAACGGCCCATCGCGTTCGGCCGGCTGCGCGGGGAGCGCTGGATCGCCGGATGTCCCCGCTGCCGTCGTCAACTGGTGGACGCCTGCCAAGACGCCGGTTTCGAGCCGGAGATCGGGTTTTCCACCGACGACTACGTGGCCGTGCACAGCCTGGTCTCCGAGGGCTTCGGGGTCGCCTTGTTGTCCGGCCTGATGCTGTCCTCGACCCGGCTGGGCACGCTGGAACTACGATCCGTCGCTCCCACACCCGTCCGCGCGATCAGTGCCTACACGACGCCGGCCCTGGCGACCGTGCCCGCGGTCCGGAAGACGTTGCAGGCACTGGCCGCCGTCAGTCGTCAGCTCCGCGCGGAGGACGCTCTCGACCCGGTGCCGGTCCACACGTGAGTCACGGCGCCGCGGTGCTGTACAGTCCCCGCGCGACGGCGAGTTGCCGGCCGTCACCATTCGTCACGGCGACGTCGGCGACACCGAGCGTCCGGCCCCTGCGGACGACCGTACCGGTGGCGCGCAGGTAGTCGTCGGGCTTGGCCGGGCGGAGGTAGTCCATCCGCAGGTCGATGGTGGGCAGGCCGTATCCCAGCTCGGTGACCAGGGCGAAGTCACCGGCGATGTCGGCGAGCGTGGCGAGCAGGCCGCCGTGCACGTAGGTGCCGTCGGTGTTGCCGCCGAAGTCGGGCCGGCAGGCCATGCCGATCACCACGCCGCCGGGCCGGGCCTCGAGCAGTTCCAGGCCGAGCCACTGGTGGTATGCGGGTCCGGTCAGCAGGGTTTCGACCAGCTCACGGTCGACCTCGCCACTCGTCACGTCGTCTCCATTCGGTTCATGCGCTCGGCGGCCCACTCGACGAGCACGCCGCGATCGATCTTGCCGGTGCCGCCCAGCGGGAGGTCGCCGACGAACCAGACCCGGCGCGGGTGCGCGTGCGGGGCGCCCTGGGCCAGCGCGTACGCCTTGACCTGGTCCTCGGTGAGCCCGTCGGCCTTCACGAACGCGACGGGCACCTGGCCCTTCTGCGGATGCGGAACCGGGACGACGGCGGCCTGCCGAACCCCCGGCATGGTCAGCAACAGCTTCTCGACCTCGATCGGGTAGACGTTCTCCCCGCCGACGTTCATCATGTCGTCGGCCCGGCCGAGGACCCGATACCAGCCATCGTCGTCAGCGATGGCCAGGTCGCCCGTGCGCAGCCAGCCATCGGGGCTGATCCGCGCCGCTGTCGTGGCGGGCAGGCGGTAGTAGCCGCCGGTCACGCCGGGGTTGCGGACCCACATCTCACCCACGGTCCCGACGGGCACCTCCGGAACGTCGGACACTCCGTCCTCCGGCATCTCGTCGATGTCGAGGAGGCGGACCTCGCACCCGGGTAGCGGCCGCCCCGCGTAGCCGTAGCGGGGTTCGCCGGTGCGCGGGTTCATCAGTACCTGCGGGCCGCCCTCGGTCAGCCCGTACGCCTCGATGACCCGGACGCCGAGCCCATCGGCGAAGCGCCGGCCGAGTTCGTCGGAGAGGGGCGCGGAGCCGCAGATCACGAAGCGCAGCGTCGACAGGTCGTGCCTCTGGTGCTCGCCGCTGTCCAGCAGCAGCTCGTACGTCGCCGGCACACCGGTCGTGTACGTGCAGCCATGACGTTCGACCTCGGCAGGGATTGCAGCCGGACGGGGCGACTCACCGATGACGACCGTGCCGCCGACCAGCAACAGGGGCTTGACCACGCAGATCATCGCGTTCTTGTGGTAGATCGGCGCGGTGATGAGGCCGCTGTCGTCGTCGTCCAGTTCCCACACCTCAGCGACGGTCGACGCATTCCAGTACTGGCCGCCGTGGGTCAGCAAGCACCCCTTCGGCGCGCCGGTGGAGCCCGACGTGTACGGCTGCAGACAGACGTCGTCGGGGGAGACGGGGTGGGCGGCGAGGGCGGCTCGCGCCGGCGGGTCCTCGCCCGCCCAGTCGTCGTCGGCGACGAGGACCGGTGTGCCGGACGTCCCGGCCAGCTCCGCGGCCCGGGCGCCGAGCTCGGGATGGGTGACGAGCACCGCCGGGGTCGCGTCGGCCATCACGTGGCGCAGCGAGGCCGTGCCGGCCCGGGTGTTGAGCGGCACGGCGACAGCGCCGATCCGGATCGCGGCCAGGAGCACCTCGATGAATCGGTGATCGTTGGGGAACAGCAGGGCGACCCGGTGCCCGGGCTCGACGCCGGCGCGACGCAGCACTGCCCCGGTGTGCCGGACCGACCGGTCCAGCTCCGCGTAGGTGATGGCCCGGTCGCCCTGGCGGATGGCGACCCGGTCCGGGTGGCCGGCGGCCCCGCGCAGGAGACGGACGGCCAGGTTGGTATCGACGTCGGGCAGGGTCACGGCGTGATGACGACCTTGCCGAAGACCAGCCGTTCCTCGATGAGGCGCTCGGCCTCGCGGATCTCGTCCAGCGGTAGCACCCGGTCGATGACCGGCTTCAGCCGTCCGTCCTGGACCATGTCCAGGAGCGCGACGAGGTCCTCGCGCCGCCAGCCGTTGCTGCCGCGGATGTCCAGTTCGCGCACCCACACGTAGGGCTGGTACTGGGTGACCTCGTAGCCGCTGGTGGCGCCACAGGTGACGACCCGGCCGCCGGGCTTGGTGGCGCGGATCGACTGCTGCCAAGTGGCGGCGCCGGTGTTGTCGACCATCAGGTCGACGCCCTGCTTGCCGGTGACCTTCCAGATCTGCGCGCCCCAGTCGTCGGCGCTGCTGTCGATGATGATGTCGGCACCGAGCTCGGCGAGCCGCTTCAGCTTGTCCGGCGACCCGGCACACGCGATGACCGTCGCGCCGACCGCCTTGGCGATCATCACGGCCCCGGTGCCCAGGCCACCGGCCGCACCGAGGATCGCGACGGTCTCCCCAGCCTGCAACCCGCCGCGGGTGATCAGCTGCCGGCGGGCCGTGCCGTAGGCGATTGGCAGAGCGGCGGCCTGCTCGAAGGCGACGTCGTCGGGCAGGGGGATGCAGTTCTCGGCCGGAACCGCCGCGTACTCGGCCAGGCCGCCCTGCATGTCCTCACCGAGGGCCTTCCCGTCGATCAGCGGGTCCACGAGGACGCGCTGCCCGATCTCGAGTCCGGACACCTCGGCACCGATCTCGGCGACCTCGCCGGCGATGTCGCCACCGGAGATGTGGGGCAGCGGCAGATGTGTGCCGGCGACGCCCTTGCGGACGAACACGTCGAGGTGGTTGAGCGAACATGCGCGCACCCGGATCAGGACGTCCCGCGGCCCGGTCGTCGGGCGCGGGTGGCTCTGGACGACGCGGCCCTCGGGACCGCCGCGTTCGACGACGACGGCAGCGCGCATGTCCTGCCCGCTGGTGGGGTGGCTGACCACTGAAGGACCTCCGGCTTTGTGAGACGTTGCCCATCACTCTGGCCAGCACGCTGGACGAAAAGCAAGACGGCAATAGTTTAGGCATCGCATAAGCCAGCCTTATTCGTGGGTGGCAGCGTGGGGTCGCTACCGTGAGGCCATGGATGTTGACGTCGACCACCTGGTGTGGGCCGGGCCCGATCTCGACCGACTGGTGGAACATGTCACGGTGCAGACCGGGTTGACACCGGTCTACGGCGGACGCCACGAAGGCCGCGGCACGCACAACTACCTGGTCGGGCTCGGCCCCGGCCGCTACCTGGAACTGCTCGGACCGGACCGCGGCCAGCCCGAGCCGTCCCGGCCGCGGCCGATGCGCGTCGACGGGCTGACCGATGCCGCGCTCGTCGGATGGGCGGTACGCACCGACGACATCGAAGGGCGCGTCGCGGCGGCCCGCAACCGCGGGTACGACCCGGGCGACGTGGCCGAAATGTCCCGCCGCACCTCCGACGGCACCCTCCTTACCTGGCGGCTGACCCCGCCGGAAGGAGGCTTCGACGGTGTCGTGCCGTTTGTGATCGACTGGCTGGACAGCCCGCATCCGGCGTCGGGACTGTCGTCGTCCATGACGCTGGCCGGGCTCACGTTGCGGCACCCCGAGCCGGACAAGGTGAGCGAAGCTCTCACGGCGCTGGGTCTCGACGGCGTCGCGGAGGTCGTCCAGGGCACGGCTCCAGGCATCTCCGCCGTGCTGAGGAGCCCGCGTGGCGACGTCCTGATCGGCTGACCGCTGGTTCAAGGGGTGTTTTGGGCGCTATTGGGTGTTGGCGGCTTCCGCGCGGTGGTCGTCGAGGTACGCGACGAGATCGGCTATCGAGGTCTGGATGAACGCATGCGCTCGGCTGAATGCGGCGAGGTCTGGGCCGCGCAGCATCTCCCCGTCGGCGCCGGCGATCTCGACGATGACGCCCATGGCAGGCAGGCCGGCGAGTAGTGCCAGGTCTACGGCCGCCTCTGTGTGGCCGGGGCGTTGGGTGACGCCTCCGGGTGCGGCGGCACTGCTCAGTGGGACGCAATCTACGACAAGATCGTGAAGAAGGCCGTCATCACGAGCTGGGGTCAACAGGACTCGACGTTCACCGACTACATCAAGCCCAACTGGCCCGATATCCAGAACCGCGAAGTGTCGACATCGATCTGGGGCTACGGCTCCCGCGGAGTGGTCCTGCCTGAAGACGCGCATTACCACTCCACCGAATGGACCAAGGCCAACGTCTCCGACGTCGGCCCGATCGGCGCCTCCTATCGCGTCTGGGGCGACGGCAAGCAGATGGCCGCCAGCTTCGACGACGAAGACTACTTCGGACTGTCCGGCTACACCGCAGACGAACTCCGCGAGATGGGGTACGTCGTCTGGACACCCCCGCAGCCAAGGGATCGTGGATCTCCGAAGGGGATTCGTCCAACTTCGCGCTCCACATCGACAACGGCCTGCGCAGCTGGGAACAGCCCGGCTGGGGCGGCTGGGGCGGACGGCAGGTCGTCGACCCCGACGACCCCAACCGGTGGACGAACCGAGGCGCACAAGACGCCGACGAGACAGGCGCCACGCCGCGCGACTATGCCGCCGCGCGCTGGTTCTCCGCCATCCAGAACGACTTCGCCGCCCGCATGCTGTGGACCGTCAAGGGCGTCGACGACACCAACCATCAGCCGCAGGCCTGTGTCGCCCAAGGCTTGGACATCACCCGGCGCCCGGGCCAACCCGTCGTGCTCACGCCGCGCGCTCGCGATGTCGACGGTGATGCGGTCACGCTGACGTGGTGGCAGTACCGGGAGGCCGGAACGTATCCTGGCACGGTCGAGCTCGAGACCACCGGCGCCGGCACCGCTCGGTTCAGGGTGCCGGCTGACGCACAGCCCGGCCAGACCATCCACCTGATCCTCGAGGCCACCGACGACGGCTCTCCTGCGCTGACGCACTACCAGCGGGTGGTCGTCACCGTCGCCGATCAGCGCGACGCGGTGGGACGCAGCGGTCCGGGCGGCTGTGCCCAGAACTGATCCCTGAATCGGCCGGGCCGCAAAGGCGCTCGCGGCCCGGCCGATTCCGAAATGGCTGGACCAGCGCCATGGGTCGGCTGTGCTAGCGGCATGATGGGCTGCCGGCTTGCGGCATCCTCTTGTGGTCTTTCCGGCGGCATGCCAGTATGACCTTTGAATCGCTTCAATCCGCCAAAGGCACACATCCGTACGAGTTTGAAACGCTTCATTCGTTGCCCCCGATTGTCAAGGAGGACACGTGGCCATCGACGTATCCGATCGGTTCGAGGCCGGTCGTACGGCCACCCGCCGGACCGGCCTGCGACGGTCGATCATCCCGATCACGACGGCCGGCCTGCTCGCTCTCACCCCGCTGGTGGCCCAGGCCGAGCCTGAGGCCCCAGTACCCGAGACGACCGCCGGTTCCCACCCCGCCGAGTGTCCTTGGATGGACACGAGCCTTTCCGCAGACGACCGAGCGAGGATCCTGCTCGACCACTCCAGCCTGGAACAGAAGATGCGTTGGATCGTCGAGCAGCCCGCCGCGTCGCCGCAGCAGACGACGTGGCCGGGCGATGTCGTCTACCCGGAGCAGCTCCCGTGCACCCCCCGGATCATGTTCGCCAACGGCGCGCAGGGGCTCGACGCGACGGGCGCCACGGCGCTGCCCGTCGCGATCGCTGAAGCCGCGGCCTTCGACCCGGAGCTGAGTCAGGCCAAGGGGAGCCTCGTGGCCGACGAGACCTTCCGCGCCGGCCGCAACGTCCTGCTCGGCCCGGGCGTCGCCGGCGGCCGCACGCCGCTCTCCGGCCGTACTTCGGAGTACTACGGCGAGGACCCGGTGCTCTCCGGCGTGCTCGCAGCGGCCAACATCCGCGGGCTCGAGGAGAGCAACCCCGAGCGGCCGGTGGTCGCCAACCTCAAGCATTACGTAGCCAACGAGCAGGAGCTCGACCGCGATGCGAGCTCCAGCAACATGGATGAGCGCACGATGCGCCAGATCTACGGCCTGGGCTTCGAGATCGCGACCCGCGAGGGTGAGCCGGGCTCCATCATGTGCTCGTACAACCAGATCAACGGCGTCTATGCGTGTGAGAACGACCTGCTCGACGACGTCGTGAAGGACGAGTGGGGCTTCGACGGCTTCATCATGTCCGACTTCGGGTCGGTCCACTCGACCGCGCCTTCGCTCACGGCCGGCCTGGACATGGAGCTCAACCGCCCCGTGTGGTTCACGCCGGAGCTGCTCCACGACGCGCTCGCGGCGGGGGAGATCACCGAGGACGACATCGACGCGGCGGCATTCCGCGTGGTCAAGGTGTTCATCGAGGCAGGGCTGTTCGACCACCCGCTGCCCGACGACCCGTCGACCGACCTCATGACGGACGAGAGCCGGGCGCTGGCGCAGGAGATGGCGGAGAACGGTTCGGTGCTGCTCAAGAACGAGGGGGCGCTGCCGCTCGCGGACACCGCTCTCGACGTCGCCGTCATCGGCCCGACCGCCTCGAACACGCCGACGAACGGCGTGAGCGCGGTGTCCGTCTGCTCCGCCTGGATGCCGTTCGGCGGCGGCCGGCCGGCCGTGCCGTGCCCCGACCCCGTGGCGCCGCTCGATGCGATCACCGAGCGGGTCGAGGCCTCCGGCGGCACCGTGACCTTCGCTGCCGGCACCGACCTGGCCGAGGCGGCCGAGGTCGCCGCCGCGGCGGACGTGGCGATCGTCTTCGGCTACTACCAGATGGGCGAATTCAGCGACATCACCGACCTGCGTCTCGACGGCAGCGGCGACGCACTCGTGGAGGCGGTCGCCGACGCCGCCGCCACCACCGTCGTCGTGACGCAGACCGGCAGCGCGGTCGAGATGCCGTGGGTCGACGACGTGGACGCCGTGCTGCACGTCTGGTACGCCGGGCGCGAGATGGGCACCGCCATCAGCAACCTGCTGTGGGGTGACGTCAACCCGTCGGGCAAGCTGCCGCTGACGTTCCCCGTATCGCTCGACGACACGCCGACGAGCACGCCGGAACAGTACCCCGGCGTCGTCGACGACAGCGGGATCCGGCAGGTCGAGTACTCGGAGGGTCTTCAGGTCGGCTATCGCTGGTACCAGGCGCAGGGCATCGAGCCACTGTTCGCTTTCGGCCACGGCCTGTCGTACACCGAGTTCGAGTTCTCCAAGGTGAACGTCACGCCGCGACGGTCCCACGAAGGCCACGCCCTCAAGGTGCGTTTCCGGCTGACCAACACCGGCGACGTCGCCGGCGACGAGGTCGCGCAGGTCTACCTGACGCTGCCCGACGAGGCGGGGGAGCCCTTCAACCGGCTCGTCGGCTTCGAGCGGGTGCACCTCGAGCCGGGCGAGCACAAGAACGTGACGATTACGCTCTCGCGCGAAGAACTGCAGACCCGACACCTGCTGCAGTACTTCGATGTCGAGACCGACGCCTGGGTCACACCCAAGGGCGAGTTCCAGGTCCGGGTCGGCTCCGCCTCGGATGACCTCTCTGAACCGGTGAACTTCACCGTTCGCTGACGCAACGGGCCGGAGGGCCCTTCCGCTGCTGCGGGAGGGCCCTCCGGTACGTCACCGTCCTGTCGCTTCCGAGGCTTCCGAGCAGAACCGGCGGGCCGGGTCAGGCGGGCAGGCGATGCGTGACGTCGTGGACGCCATGCCCCAGCTGGCGCCGGAGGCCGGGCAGGTCGAGCACCGCGGTCGTCCCGACCGGAACCCGCAGGCGCACCGTGACGTGACCGTCGTCGCAGCGCCAGTCGATGGCCGCGGTGCCGTACGGCGTCTCGTGCCGCGCCCCCGCCGACGTGATTCCACCGCCGGGCCGCGGCGCGAACCGGATCCGCCGGTAGCCCGGGGCGTCAGGCGCGAGGCCCGCGACGACCCGGTGCATCCAGTCGGCGACGGCACCGAGCGCGTAGTGATTGAACGACGTCATGTCGCCGGGGTTCACGCTGCCGTCCGGCAGTATGCTGTCCCACCTCTCCCACACTGTCGTGGCGCCCATGGTCACGGCATAGAGCCAGGACGGACACCGGCGTTCGAGCAGCAGCGTGTAGGCCTCGGCCAGATGACCGCTTCCCGACAGCGCGTCACAGATCGCCGGAGTGCCGGCGAACCCCGTGCTGATCGTCCCGCCGGTGGTGCGCACCAGGGCCGCGAGCATCTCGCCCACGCGCTCGCGTGTCGGCTCGTCGGGGCACAGGTCGAGTGCGAGCGCGAGCGAGCAGGCCGTCTGTGTCCGCGCGTCGCCGGGCGCGTCCGGCGCGAGATAGCTCTTGGCGAACGCGTCACGCACCTCGTCCGCGAGCGCCCGGTAGCGCCGGGCGTCGTCGGCCTCACCTAGCACATCGGCCGTCTCCGCCAGGCGGCGGGCCGAGTACGCGAAGTACGCGGTCGCCACGAGGTACGGGTCCGTCACGGCCTGGGCAGGGTCATCCGGCGGCGCCGTGGGGTCGAGCCAGTCGCCGAGCTGGAAACCGGAGTCCCACAGCCGGTCGGGACCGGCGAGGCTCTCGACCTGGTCGACCCATGCCCGTGCGCTCGCGTACTGCTGTCGCAGGACGCCCGTGTCCCCGGTGCGCTCGTACAGCGTCCACGGCACGAGGACGGCGGCGTCGCCCCAGAGCGCCCCGGGCACCGTGGGGTCCCAGCCCGGGCTCGGGACATAGGGGACGTACCACGGGACGGTGCCGTACTCCTCCTGCTCGGCCGCGAGGCTTCGCAGCCAGTCGTCGAGGACGCCGTTGACGCCGTAGAGGAACGAGGCGGTCGGCGCGAACACCTGCATGTCCCCGGTCCACCCGAAACGCTCATCGCGCTGGGGGCAATCGGTCGGGACGTCGACGAAGTTGGAGCGCATACTCCAGACGACGTTCTCGTGCAGCCGCTCGACGTCAGGTTCGGAGCACCAGAACCAGCCACGGCGCGGCATGTCGGAGTGGTGCACGCGCGAGACGACGTCGCCGGGGCGCAGCTCTCCGGGCCAGCCACTGATCTCGGCGTACCGGAAGCCGTGCATGGTGAAGCGCGGCTCCCACTCGCGTTCGCCGCCACCGTCCAAGATCAGCACATCGGTCGACGTTGCGCCCCGCAGCGGCCGGGTGCACAGTTCGCCGTCCTCCAGCACCTCGGCGTGGCGCAGGCGGATCGTCGTCCCAGCCGGGCCGGCGACGCGGACCCGCAGGCGCCCCGCGTGGTTCTGCCCGAAGTCGAGCAGATAACGGCCCGGTTCGCGCTCGAGGATGTGAGCCGGGGCCAGTTCCTCGGTGCACCGAACGGGCGGACCGTGGGGCGCGACGAGCAGCGCGCCGTCGAGCTCGATGCGCCGCACCGGCGACCACGCGGTGTCGTCGAAGCCAGGGCTCGACCAGCCATGCTGCTCGAGGCGCCCGTCGTACGCCTCGCCCTCGTAGAGCTGCGCGGAGATGATCGGGCCGGGTGCGGTGCGCCAGCTCTCGTCCGAGGTGAGAACGACCACGCGCCCCGCATCGGTGACGACCTCGAGCTGGGCGAGCAGTCCGACGTCGTCGCCGAAGACGTTCCACCTCCCGCCGTCGAACCCGAGATGGCCCCGGTACCAGCCGTCGGCGAGCCAGGCACCGAGTACGTTCTCGCCGCCGCGCAGGTGATCCGTCACGTCGTAGGTGAGGTAGCGCAGGCGGTGCCGATAGCTGGTCCAGCCGGGGGCCAGCACGTCCTCGCCCACGCGGCGGCCGTTGACCTCGACTTCGAAAACCCCGTGCGCGGTGACGTACAGGCGGGCCGAGCGAACGCTGTCCGGCACCTCGAAGCGCCCGCGGATCAGGGGCGGTCGCCTCGCGGACGGTGGTTGTTCCGCGTCCGCAGGACCTACGAGCACAGCCGACCAGTCGGACGGTTCGAGCAGGCCCACCTCCGCGCTCGCCTCCGTGCTCCACGGGCTCCATGGACCGCTCGCCCCCTGCACGCGGACCTGGACCGTGACCGCCTCGCGGCTGGCGAGGCCGCGGCCGGGCCACGGCACGAGTACCTGCTCACCGCCCTCCACTCGGTGCCGGATCTCTTCGGGGGAGCCGTCGGCCCGCACGACCCGCCCTCGCACCTCGTAACGAGCCTGCCGATATCCCTCCGGCGCGGCCGCGACGACCCAGGAGAGCCGGGGCCTGCGGGTCCCGATGCCGAGCGCATCCGGGACGTGGTGCTCGAGCGTGAGCCGCTCGGGCGCGGATGGTCCAGTGGTGGTCACGCAGCAGACTCCTCGGTGTCGGTCAGTTCCCACCGGCCCGGGGCGAGATCTCCCCGGACGGGATGGCGCAAAACAGTGCCGGGCGGCACGTCCACGATGGTCTTGTCCGGCGCGGCGTCGACGACGATGTCGCCGCCGGGCGCGGGGACGACGGCACGTGCCCATGACAGGCCGCCCAGCATGGGGTCGACCTTGAAGGCTTTCCAGCCGTCCTCGACCGGGCGGATTCCCAGCACCAGCTCGGGCAGCAGCACGAGCGGCCCTGCCGACCAGGCGTGGCACAGGCTCTTGCCGAACGGCCGGCCGTACATGGTGAGGTCGTCCACGCCGTCGCCGAACTCCTCCCAGAAGGTCAGGGCACCCGCGTCGAGCATCTGCCCCCAGAGGTCGCACAAGCGGCGCACGGCTTCGACGCGCTCACCGCACACGCCGAGTGCCCGCAGCGCGAACGCGGTCATGAACGGGGTGCCGGCGCGTGCGGCGCCGCACAGCGACGCACGCATGCCATCGGGTACCGGGTCGACCAGCCCGGCGGCCACGGAGAGGAAGTCGGCATACGGGGTGCCGGACGGCTCGGTGTCGCCGAGGTACTCGCGCCACGAGTCGGTGATCGGGTCCCAGGCGCGAGCCACGAGTACGGCGCGAAGGTCAGCGGCACGCTTCTCCCAGCCGACCGCCTCGGGTCGGCCGGCGGCGGCGAGGACACGCGCGCCCGACCGCAGCGCCCACCACCACAGCACCTGCAGGGCGGTGAGGTCGCGCCGGGTGTCGATCTCGACGCCCCAGTCGAGGAAGACGTGGGTGATGAACTGATCGGGGAGTACGGCCGGCCGCAGCACGCCGTTGGCGTGGGTGTACCCGGACATCTCGGTGAGGAAGTCCTGGACGCGCTCCGACAGGCGCGCGACGTCGTCGGATGCGTCGAAGTGGCGCACGTAGAAGCCGCAGGCGATCACCCACCACAGTGAGTAGTCGGCGATGCCGTTGACGTAACCGTACCGAGGCTGCCCGAGCGCGACGATCGTGTCGTGCGCCGCCTGCCGGTCCGCGAACGCGTAGGCGTTCGTCAGCGTGCTCAGAGCCTGGTCTCCCATCCACGGCATACGGTCACGCTTGATGCCGTCGACGACGAGCTCCTGCAGACACAAGCGCAGGGTGTAGGCGCTGGTGCTCCAGATCTGGTTGAGTCGCTCGTCGGAGCAGAGGAAGGCACCTCGTCGCGGCACGGGGTGGACCTGTGCTTCGACGACGACGTCGGCGGCGGTGTCCGTAGCGATGTAGCGGAAACCCAGCAGGTGACGCGAGGTCCACCGACCGTCGGAACGCCGGACCAGGTCATGACGGGTCTCGTGATCATCCTCGCGGGCCGCCAGCGCCTCGGTTCGCGACTCGCCGGTGCTCAGCCGCGGGCGCTGAGGAGCGGTGAGGACGGGCCGGCCGAGGACGGGCGCCGGCAACTCCAGCAGTCCGCCGGAGCGGGCCGGGCGGACGAGGACCACAGGGTCGGCCGCGCGGTGCGGGGCGCGGCCCGGTGCCCCGAGGCGAGACGCTGCGAGCTCCCAGTCGCCTCCCGGTACCCGGACCTCGACCGCGCCCACGGCGGCCGAGGGTCCGGCCAGCACGACGGCGGGCGGTACTCCGGAGGTGGTCACCACGCGGACATGGCGCATGCCGGTGCGGGCCGTCCAGCGGAACTCGGCCTCGGACACGACGTCGCCGTAGTTGTCGACATAGTCCACGTGCCGGTTCGCCTCGAACCCTCGCCGCACGAGATCGTGGAGCCTGGCGAGCTCGAACTGCCCCCAGGGGTAGTACCAGGTGGCGGACGCATCGTCGTCGGCTACGGCTTCAGGGACGGGGAGGTCGGGGAACGGGTCAGGGCCGGACTCCCGGCATCGGGCGATCATGGCGCCCCGGACGGGCGTCGGCTCCGGGTCACGCTCGTCGTCGCGCACGTGCTGCTCCTGGTCTCGGTGGTGACGCACGGCGCCCGGCCGGGCCAGGCCCGGCCGGGCGCCTGTGGGTGGACACGGGTCAGGCCGGACCCTGCTCCCAGGCCGCGTCCATGTCCTCGAGGACCTCGTCGCCGGTCTTCGAGCCGTCGAAGACGCCCTGGACGCCCGTGAGCAGCGCCGTCTGGACGTCCGGGTTGGGCCAGAGCTGGTCCATGAACGGGTACGTCCTGCCGCTGTCGAAGTAGTCGCCGAGCGGCTGCAGCGCCGGGTCGAGCTCGAACTCGTCGTTGGGGATGCCCGGAAGACCGGCGTTGATCTCGGCGAAGGCGTTGGTGCCCGCCGCGCCCGCGAGGAAGTCGAAGAACAGCAGGGCGTTGTCCTTGTTCTCGGCGTTCGTGTTGACGCCGTAGGTGCCCGACGCCGCGGCCGCCATGCGCGTCGCCTCGGCATCGTCCGAAGCAGGCACCGGGTGGAGGCTGAACGTCGTGCCCTCAGCGGCGACGTTCGACAGTTCGGCGACCGCCCAGTTGCCGTTGATGATGCCGAGCGCGTCGCCGGCCGCCGTGGTCTGCAGGACGGTGTTGTAGTCGGTACCGCCGACGCCGTCGTTGAAGCAGCCGGCCTGGGCCATCTCGTCGTACTTGGCCATGACATCGCTCCATGCGGAGCCGGCGAAGTGCGGGGCCGTGTACTCGGCGGCCCCGGAGTCGAACTCGGGGTCGTCCGTGTACACCAGCTCGGGCGCGAGCGAGAAGGGGATGAGCTGGCCCACCCAGGAGTCCTGCGTGCCGAGCGCGAACGCGACCTTGCCGGCCGACTGTGCCGTCGAGCACAGCTCGAGCACCTCCGACCACGTGGTAGGCGGAGTGGCTCCGACCTCGTCCATGGCGGTGTCGTTGAAGATCGCGCCGATGCCGCTTACGGTCACCGCGAGGCCGTACAGACCGCCATCACGCTCGAGGACCGGCCGCAGGCCGTCCGGGACGCGGCTCGCCCATTCGCGGTCGCTGAGATCCTCGAGGAATCCAGCCGGCTGGAGCACGGCGATCGCTGCCGAGTTGCCGGCGCCGGGCCAGATCTGGATCACGTCCGCCGCCGTGCCGCCCGTGAGTTGGGTGCGCAGGGTCGGCTGGTACTGGTCGACGTCTGCCCACGTGGTCGTGACCTCGATGTTGGGATACTCCTCCTCGAACGCGGCGATCGATGCCTCGAGCGCTTCCTTGTCGGAGTTGAGCGCCGAGATGGTGAGCGAGCCGCTGCCCGCATCCTGCTCGGCGGCGCCGCCGTCATCGTCTCCGCCGCCACCGCACGCGGTGAGCGCGAGCCCGACGGCCGCCGTGATCGCGACGGTGGCAGAGGTGTGAGTCCTCTTCATGGCGATTCCCTTTCCGTGTGCCGCGTCATCGCGGCGTGACCGTGCGTTGTCATGTGGTTGGGCAGCTCAGGCCTTGAGCCCTCCGCTGAAGCCCTTGATGATGTGGCGTTGCATCGCGAAGTAGACGACCAGGACCGGGACCATGCCGATGAGCAGGCCCGCGAACACGACGTTGAAGTTGGACGAGTACTGCGCGACGAACGTGGAGACGGCGAGCGGCATGGTGGCCGTCCCGCTGCCCGACAGGTAGAGCAGCGGCGTGAGGAAGTCGTTCCAGACGAAGACAGCGTTGAGGATGACGACCGTGCCGGTGATGGGGCGCAGCAAAGGGAACACCACCCGCCGGAACGCCTGCAGCGGCGTGCAGCCGTCCAGGAGCGCGGCCTCCTCGTAGTCGGTGGGCGTCGCCCGCAGGAAGCCGACATAGAGGAACGTCGCGAAGGGGACCTGGAGACCGCTGTAGAACAGGACGAGTGACCACAGTGAGCCGATGAGGTCCAGGTCTCGGATCGTCGCGTACAGCGGCAGCATCGCGAGCTGGAACGGCAACAGGAGCCCGATCATCACGACTATGAACACGATCTTGCTCCAGGCGCGGGTGACTCTCGCGAGCGTGTAGGCAGCGAGCGCCGAGACCACGACAATGATGATCACGCTGACGACGGTGACGAACGTGCTGTTCAGCAGCGCTCGGCCCAGGCCCGCGTCTTCCCAGGCGGTGCGATAGTTCTCGAGCGTCGGGTCGGCGGTCGGCGCGAGGATGGATTCCGTCGAGGTGCGCGACCGGAACGACATGTTGACCAGCACGTAGAGAGGGAAGGCGATGACCAGCGTCGCCGCCACCATGACGATCTCGAGGGCGAAGGTCCGCCCGGTGTAGCGGCGCATCAGGAAGCCCTCCTCTCGCCGCGGCGCAGGATGGCGTACTGCGCGAAGGCGAAGATCGCGACCAGCACGGTCAGGACGACCGCGAGCGCGATCGCGAACGAGAACTGGCCGGAGTTGAACGCGAACCGGTAAATGAGCGTCGAGAGGGTCTCGGTCGAGTTGGCCGGTCCGCCGCCTGTTGTCGCATAGACCTGATCGAAGAGCTTGATTCCGCCGATGATCGAGAGCATCAGGTTGATCGTGATCGCCGGGGCCAGGAGCGGCAGGTCGATCGAGAAGAAGCGCCGCACCGGGCCGGCGCCGTCGAGGGCCGCGGCCTCGTAGACGTCCGTCGGGATGCTCTGCAGCCCCGCCAGGAAGATCACCATCGAGTACCCGGCGAACTGCCAGACCACGATGCCGATGATCGCCCACATCGCGGTGTCGGAATCCCCGAGCCACTCACGCTGCAGGCCGTCCAGCCCGACGGCATCGAGCAGCTCGTTGAGTGCTCCCGTCGGCGCCAGCAGGTTGCGCCACAGATAGGCGATCACGACGGGCGTGAGCACCGCGGGGGCGAAGAGGAAGACGCGCAGCAGGTTGCGCGACTTGATCTGCGAGTTCACCCCGAGCGCGAGGAGCAGGCCGATCGCGTTCTGGACGAACATGATCGACACGGCGATGACGATCGTCCGCACGACCGCGTCACGGGCGACGTCGGTCTCCCAGAGGCGCACGAAGTTGTCGAGGCCGATCCACTCCCAGGAGGGGCTGATGCCGTTCCAATCGGTGAACGCCAGGATGGCGCCGCGCCCGCTGGGGATCAGCACGATGAACGCGTAGAGCGAGAGCGCCGGAACAAGGAACCACCACGAAGCACGCGAGCGGCCTCGGTGGCGCCGAGGGCGACCGGACGAGCCCTTGCCCGGGCGGCCGCGACCCGTCGACCCGTCCGCGGTCGCCCCACCCGGACCCCCTGGGTGCGCTGTCGGCACCGAGGCCGGAAGAGGTTGCGTCATCGGTCCTTCTCCGAACGTCGTTGTACTGAGGACCGGCGCACTGGGGTGAGCGCGCCGTAGTCGGACGGCATGTGGAGTGCCGTCGCTCATGTCATGTCCTCGCTTGCCAGCGGGTTTTGAAGCGTTTCATAGCGGCATATGGCTGTCAACACCCGGCGCGCTGCCGCCACCGTCCGCGCGGCGCTCGGAGCCCACCCCGCGGCGTACCGTGGTCTACATTCAGGAGCGTCGGATCGAATAGTCAGAAGGAGCGTGGTGGGGGTGGTGAGGCCGCCGAACGTCGCCGACGTGGCTCGCGCCGCGGGGGTCTCCCTCGGCACCGTCTCCAATGTGCTCAACAACCCCGACAAGGTGACACCGGCGACCCGGAGAAGAGTCGAGGCGGCGATCGCCTCGCTCGGATTCGTACGCAACGGTGCCGCACGGTCGCTGGCCGCCGGGACGAGCCGCACGCTGGGCTTCGTCCTCACGGACTTGACGAATACGTTCTTCCTCGACCTCGTGCGGGGCGCCGAAGAGGTCACCAAGGCGGCCGACCTCAACATCCTGCTGGCCAACTCGGACTCCCGAGCGGACAAGCAGCGTTCCTACCTCGATCTCTTCGAGGAGGAACGCGTCGCGGGCATCCTCCTCGCGCCTCGGCAGGACCTCCTCGAACAAGTCGCGCCTCTGCGGGCGCGTGGCGTCCGCGTCGTCGTGTTGAACGCCGACCCGCCCGACGGCGCGTGCAGCGTCCAGACCGACAACGTCCGGGGCGGCTACCTCGCGACGCAGCACCTCATCGCAGGTGGTTGCCGACGGCTGATGTTCGCCGGTGCGCCCCGGTTCCCCGCCGTGGTCGACCGGCTCGAGGGCGCGAAGAAGGCCGTCGACGAGACGGCCGGAGCGGTGACGCTGGAGGTGGTCACAACCGACGGTGTGACCGCGACCGACGGACACCGGATCGCCGCGCTCGTGGACGAGCTGCCCGACGAGGCACGGCCCGACGGGCTCATCGCCGGCGCCGACCTGCTCGCTCTCGGTGTCGTTCAGTCCACCCTCGTACGCGGACGGCTGCGCATCCCTGAGGACCTCGCCGTCATCGGGTACGACAACAACCGTGAAGCGTGGTCGAGCCTCGTGCCCATCACGACCATGGATCAGGCGGGCGAAGAGATGGGCCGCGTGGCCGCCACCATGATTCTCGAAGAGCTGCGCACGCCGAGACAGCACAAGCACCGGCGCGTCGTCATGGAGCCCGTCCTGGTTCCCAAGGCGAGCACGCGTCGAACCGGTCGCGAGCAGCACCCGCATGCCGCATCGGGACCGGTGAGCTCGGCAGTCGCCCCGGAAGGCTGATCCGTCGCCGACGCCGGCGTCGGCTCGGCACGACCGCGTGCGGCCGTGCGCGGTCTGCTGACACTTGCCTCCCATCACCCGCCGCGCGAGCGGTTCGAATCGCTGGGAAGCCACCCTGCCCAGCGGTGCATGTCGAACGTTTTACTCAGGAAATTGCCTGGAAACAAGCCGTTGACATGAGTCGACGTCCTCGCCATACTGAGCCACCTAAAACGTTTCACAAGGTGGAGACGGCACGCCAGACTGCCCGGCGGAGCGCCACCCCTCGGGAGCGCATCAGTGGCCGGGCGTTCTCTCCACCGGTCAGTCACATGCCGGGCCATGGCCGCCGGTGGACGCCAGTCGTTCGCCGCCCCGGCCTGGAGGCCTCGCTGAACACGGCGGTGCTCCCAACCCGGGGGGTACAGAGATGAGGAGCAAGCGATGATGCGAAAGCGCCCCATCCGCACGACACTCGGCATCGCCACCGCAGCCGCCGTGGCTTGCGGTGGACTAGCGCTCGGGGCGGTCGCCCCGGCTTCGGCGCTCTTCGGCGAGGCCGAGATCGCGCCGATCGAAAGCAACCTCAGCGCGAAGTCCTGGGCAGGCGTCGACGCCAGCAGTGGTGCGTCCACTGCCGGCCTGGCGATCGACCAGGACGAGCAGACCGCGTGGATCGCCGGCGACGCGTCCGCGAGCCAGTGGCTCACGCTCGACCTCGGCGGCGCCTACGACAATGTCAGGAAGGTCCGGGTGGTCTTCCCGGACGCGGGCGCGGTCTACCAGTACGTCGTCGAGTCCTCTGCTGACGGCACGAGCTGGAACGTCATCGCAGACCACTCGGCCAACCAGCAGCCCGGCCGCGGCTCGGTCGACGTCTTCACCCAGCCCGGGACGAGATACGTGCGGGTGACGTTCACCGGAGCCTCGCCCGGCGCGACCCTGGGGATCAGCGAGCTCAGCGTCTACAACTACCTGCGCGAGGACCTGGTCCTCGGCGCCGACGCCTCCTGGGTGGACAACGACGTCGCCGAAGGGCGCAACTACTGGGTGAATCCGACGGAGGAAGACCGCGGCGCGGGCCCGCACCTGCTCGACGTGCTCCAGGACCGAGGGTTCGAGTACATCCGGTTGCGGGTCTTCAACGAGCCGCGCAGCGAGAACAGCGGCAACGTGTCCGCCGTTCCGTACCAGGGCCCCGAGCGATCGCTCGAGGTGGCCAAGTGGATCAAGGCTGAGCGGGACATGGGGCTCGGCATCGACTTCCACTACGCGGACTCGTGGGCCGACCCGATCAAGCAGCCGAAGCCGCGGGCGTGGGCGGAGCTGGAGTTCGACGACCTGACCGACGCGGTGTACGAGTACACCTACGACTACGTCGAGCAGCTGATCGAACAGGGCACGACGCCGGACAAGGTCGCCATCGGCAACGAGATCCTCAACGGCTTCATGTACGGCAGCGAGAACGCCCACATCGGTGCGACCAACCCGGCGTACTTCCGCAACCAGCCGGAGATCTATCAGTCGCAGCCCGGCGGCGGCCTGCTCTGGAACTACTGGGGATCGGACGACCCGGAGGAGCAGCGGCTGTACGACGAGGCGTGGGACCGGTTCACGACGCTGTCCGCGGCGGGGATCCGTGCGGTCCGCGACGTGTCAGCGGCCCATCGCGAGGACATCGACGTCGAGACCCACATCATCATCGACAACGGTCAGCTCGACAAGACGCTCGAGTTCTGGGACCAGTACCTCACCCGCGTGAACGCCAAGGGAGCCGACCCGGACGTCCTCGCTCACTCGTACTACCCGCAGTACCACGGGTCGCCGGACCACTACGAGTTCAATGTGAACGCTGTGGCCGCGGCGCACCCGGAGTACAAGATCGACGTTGCGGAGACGTCGTACCCGGCGTCGGGCGGCGATGGTTCCCCGATGCCCAACTCGCCGTACCCGCGGACGGTTCAGGGGCAGGCGGATGCGCTCCAGCGGGTGTTCCAGATCGCCAACGACATCCCGAACAACCAGGGAGTGGGGGTTCTGGCGTGGGAGCCGGCGAGGTGGCAGTCCTTGTTCAGCTCTGTTCCCGGAATGACGCGCACGTGGGAGCCCAACGCGTCGATCGACGTCTTCAACCAGAGCCGGGCCACCCACGTGGTGGAGGACACCGTCTTCTCGACCGCGCTGGTGGGCGACGAGATCGTGCTGCCGGAGTCGGTGCGGGCGCTGGCCACGGCCGATGGGTCGGCCGAGTCGGTCCCGGTGGACTGGGATGCGGTACCGGACGATGCCACCGGCACGGCCGGCCGGCTCACGATCAGCGGCTCGACCGAGTACGGATCGGTGACCGCTTCGGTCGACGTGGTCGACGAGTTCGCCGGCCTCGCGTGTGACCGTGTGATCACTGGCCGGCATGCCGGGCCGCTCTCGGTGAGCGGGGGAGTGACCTGCCTGGACGGCACCACGGTCTCCGGTCCGGTGACGGTGCGCGCCGGCGCCTCGCTCCAGGTGGACGGCGCGACCATCGCCGGCCCGGTGCTGGCCGAGGGCGCGGCCGCGGTCGTGATCTGCAACAGCCGGATCAACGGCCCGGTCACCTCGTCGGGGACTTCGTCGGTGACGATCGGCAACCCGGTGCTGGACTGCGCCCCGAACACCGTCACCGGGCCGGTCATGGTGACCCGGACGTCGTGGTGGAACGTGATCGCCGGCAACACCATCAACGGCCCGCTGATGTGCAGCGGGAACACCGAGGCGCCGGTGAACAACGGCGCACCGAACACGGTGAGCGGCCCGAAGTCGGCACAGTGCCGCGACCTGTAGCGGCCTGAGATCAGGCGGTTCCGAGACGTCGCCGGGCCGGACGGCTCCGGCCCGGCGACGCGCTCCCCGCACCCGTGACACCAGCATCACAGCAGGAAGGAGGCATGACGATGGCGCAGGCGACGGTCGTGGCACGACGGTCCTCCCGCGAAGCGGCGGGCCGGAGGCGCCTGGGTGCGGCGGTGCTGCTGTTGCTGCCGTTCTTCGCCCTGTTCGCCGCGTTCTACCTGGCGCCTGTCGTCTACGCGGTTTACCAGTCGTTCCTGAAGGTGGAGCGGCAAGGAACCTTCGGTGCTCCCACGGACGTCTTCGGAGGCTTCGATCAGTATGCGCGGGTGTTCCAGGACGAGGCGTTCCTGGCGAGCTTCGGGCGGGTTCTGCTGTTCGGCGTCGTCCAGGTGCCGGTCATGCTCGTGTTGGCGTTGCTGTTCGCCTTGTTGCTCGACTCGGGCCGGCTTCGGTTCAAGCGGTTCTTCCGGCTCGCGTTCTTCGCTCCGTATGCGGTTCCCGGCGTCATCGCGGCGATCATCTGGGGCTTCCTCTACTCGCCCTCGCTGTCGCCGTTCGGGTGGCTGACCGAGCGAGTCGAGTTCATGTCGGGCTCGGTGATCTTGTGGTCGCTGGCCAACGTGACGACATGGATGTTCACCGGTTACAACATGCTGATCATCTACGCCGCGCTCAAAGCCGTTCCGCCGGAGCTCTACGAGGCCGCCCGCATGGACGGCGCCGGCGCGGTCCGGGTGGCATGGTCGGTGAAGATTCCTCTGGTGCGACCGGCGCTCGTCCTGACCGGCGTCTTCTCCATCATCGGGACGCTTCAGCTGTTCACCGAGCCGCAGGTCTTCAGATCCCTGACGACGGCCATCACGGGCACCTACACCCCGAACATGGTGGTCTTCGGTACGTCGAACATCCCGAACTTCCACCTGGCGGCGGCGTTCTCGGTGGTGCTCGCGCTCACCACGTTCGCGCTGTCGTTCGGCTTCCTCAAGATCACGCAGCGGGGGGTCCAGCCATGAGCATCCAGGCCCAGGCGCCGACGGAACGCCGGCCTCCCGAGACGCGGGACCTCGCGCGCGGCGTACGGCGGCGAGCCGCCGGCCAGGCACTGCCGTTCCTGGTGATGGCGGTCTTCACCGTCTACATGCTCGCGCCGCTGTGGTGGCTGCTCATCGCCGCGAGCAAGCAGCGCTCCGACCTCAACAGCACGAACCCGATGTGGTTCGCCGACGTCGAGCTGTTCGGCAACATCGTCGACGTCACGACCCACCGGGACGGCTTGTTCCTGCGGTGGATGCTCAACAGCCTGCTCTATGCGGGCGTCGGCGCCCTGGGTGCCACGGTTTTCGCGGGGATGGCAGGGTACGTGCTCGCGAAGTTCCAGTTCCGCGGGCGCGAACTGCTGTTCAATGTCGTCCTCGGCGGTGTCCTCGTCCCCGCGACGGCCTTGGCGCTGCCCTTGTTCCTGCTGTTCAGCAACATCGGGCAGACGAACTCCTTCTGGGCGGTGTTCCTTCCCAGCCTGGTCAGCCCGTTCGGCGTCTACCTGAGCCGCATCTATGCGGCCTCTGGCGTACCCGACGAGCTGCTCGAAGCAGCGCGGATCGACGGCGCCGGTGAGCTGCGCACCTTCTTCCGGGTGGCCGCGCCGCTCATGGCGCCGGCACTGGTGACGGTTTACCTGTTCCAGTTCGTGCACATCTGGAACAACTTCTTCCTGCCATTGATCATGCTGCGCAGCGAGTCGCTGTTCCCGGTCACTCTGGGCCTGTACGTCTGGAACAGCCAGGCGACTCAGCAAGCACCAGAACTGCGCACCTTCGTCATCGTCGGCGCGTTCCTCTCGGTCGTGCCATTGATCGTCGCCTTCCTGTGCCTACAGCGCTTCTGGCGCTCCGGCCTCGGCACAGGCGGCGTCAAGTAACGAACGACAACTCACACAGCGCGACCGTGACGTCCAGAAGGCCACGGCCGCCGATTCCGGGGAGGAAACGAACATGCGACGGACACGACGGACAGGCGGGCTCACCGCGCTGTCTCTGGCAGGAGCGTTGGTCCTGGCCGGCTGCGGTGGTGACAGTGACGACACCGCCGCCGAGGGCGGTGACGAGCAAGGTGGCAGCGGCGGCTCCTGTGAGCCGGCAGGGGAGCCCGTCACGCTGGAGTACTACTCGTGGGTGCCGGGTGTGGACCAGGTGGTCGACATCTGGAACGAGCAGAATCCGGACATCCAGGTGGAGTTCGTCACCGGGCCCACCGGCGTCGACGCCTACCAGACCTTCTTCAACGGCATCGAGGCCGGGAACGCCCCCGACCTGGCTCAGATCGAGTACGACGCACTGGCGAACTTCCGGCTCCAGGACGCGCTGGTGAACCTCGCGGACTGCGCGGGCGTGCTGGATGCACAGGACGAGTTCGTCGACTGGACGTGGGAGCAGGTCACGTTCGGCGAGGATGAAGCGGTCTACGCCATCCCGCAGGACATCGGCCCCATCGGCATGTGGTATCGCGCCGACCTGTTCGCCGAGGCCGGCATCGAGCCGCCGGAGACGTGGGATGACTATTACGAGGCCGCCAAGCTGATCGCCGGCCGTGGCGGCCACATCCACCACTTCTCCGACGGCGACGTCAACTGGTTCCTCGGCCAGGTCTGGCAGGCGGGCGGGTCGTGGTTCTCCGTGGCGGACGGCGAATGGACGGTCGACTTCACCGGTGCTGAGTCCATTCAGGTGGCGGAGTACTGGCAGCGGATGCTGGACGAAGGTCTGATCCGCCCGATGGCGTCGTGGTCCGACGAGTGGTGGGCCGCACTCGAGGCGGGCGACATCTGGACGTGGGTCAGCCCGTACTGGGGCAACGCGCTCATCGAGCAGAACGCGTCGGCCAGTGCTGGCGCATGGGCAGTCGCGCCGATGCCGCAGTGGGACGAGGGTGCGAATGCGGCCGGCAACTGGGGCGGATCGACCGCTGCTGTCACGTCGTCGACCGACCACCCCCACGAAGCAGCGCAGTTCGCGCTCTGGTTGAACACCAGCGAGGAAGCCCTGGTCGCGCTGAACGAGCTCGGCGGCCTGTACCCGGCCACGTCGGCCGGGCAGCAGCTGCCGCAGCTCAACGAGCCCGCCGAGTTCTTCGGCGGTCAGAACATCGCGGAGGTCTTCGTCGACGCCGCGCAGAACGTCAACCCCGACTTCCCGTGGGGCCCGACGATGACGCAGACCTACAGCGATGTCGCCGACGGGTTCGCCGGCGTCGTCAACGGCACCGGCACGTTCGTGGAGGCGCTGGAGACCGCGCAGGAGAAGACCGTCGACGCGCTCGAATCCCAGGCGATCCCTGTCGCCGGGGACTGACGAGCGACCTGACAGTCAGTACGCCAACCGAAGGGGAGAGGGATGCTAGGAGGCAAGGCGAGTCGGCTGCCGTTGAAGCAGCTCATGATCGCCGGCGCGGTGCTTGCGACATCCGCATCGGGACTGGTCGGTGCCAGCGGTGACGACGTGCAGGCGGTGGCGCGCGGCGTCGGAACCGTCGAGACCCAGGCCAGCAACACCGGACGCATCGACCATGTGGCCGGGCAGCGTGGGGCGGAGGCGGCCACGGAGCTGCCGTGCGAGGCGACGCAGAAGCTGAAGGACATTCCTTCGCACGACCCGTTCATCCTGCCGGATCCGGTGAGCGGCATCTACTACCTGTATCTCGGCCGGACTGTTCGGATGAGCATCGACCTGGAGAACTGGTGCGCTCCGGTGAACGTGTTCACGAACCCGGCGAACTCGTGGGCCAACATCAACCACGGCGTCTGGGCGCCGGAGGCGTGGTACTACAACGGGAAGTACTACTGGTTCGCCACGTTGCACAACCGCGACCGCGTGCTCAAGACCGCCTCGACCGCCGGTCAGCACTGCGGTGACTGCGGACAGGTCTGGCAGAACCAGCACTGGCGCGGAACCATCATCGGGGTGGCCGACTCGCCGCTCGGCCCGTTCGAGATGCTCAACCCGGAGTCGCCCGTGGCTCCGTCGAACTTCATGACCCTGGACGGGACGCTCTACGTCGACCCTGAGGGGCAGCCATGGATGGTCTACGCCCACGAATGGACCCAGAAGATCGACGGGACGATCGAGGCGATCAGGCTGGAGCGTGATGAGGACGGGAACCTCACCGGCCGCGGCGACGGAGAGCCGATCTACCTGATGAAGGGGTCCGACGCGCCCTGGTACTACGAGGAGGGCCGGGTCGACGACGTGCAGCTGCCGCCGTACGTCACCGACGCACCCTCGTTCTATCGCACGGCGAGCGATGACCTACTCATGTACTGGACCAGCTACCGCAAGCACAACAACGAATACGTGGTGACGCGGGCCCGGTCGACGTCGGGCGACCTGGCCGGCCCGTGGGTTCAGGAGGACGTGGTCATCACCGAGAACAAGGGCCATTCCATGCTGTTCTGGACCTTCGCGGACAGGAAGAACCCCCGCGGGACCATCATGATGTCACTGCACAACAACATGAATCGCTCCAACATCCGCACGGAGCTGTATGAGATGAAGGAGACCGGCCGCGATCTGCTCGTGGCCCGCCAACGCACCGACCTCGACGGTGACCCGCCGTCGAGCTGGGTGTGGCCGATTCCGTGACACGAAGAGAGTGAGGGAACGTTGGGTACAGTCGGCATCCGGGATGTCGCCGCGCTGGCCGGAGTATCGGTGAGCACCGTCTCGAACGTGCTCAACCGTCCGGAGCGTGTCTCGGCCACGTCGGTGGCACGCGTCCGCGAAGCGATCGAAACGCTCGGCTATGTGCCCAACCTGTCCGCCCGCCAGCTCCGCGGTGGGCGCAGCGGCACCATCGGGATGGCCGTGTTCAACACGGCCATCCCGTTCTTCAACCAGGCGATCTTCGGCGCCGAGACGGTCGCCGAACGGGCGGGATTGTCGATCATGGTCGGGAACAGCTACGAGTCCGTGGTTCGCCAGGCACGGCACCTGGCGAACTTCGAGCAGTACCGGGTCGATGGTGCCCTCGTCACCCCGGTGACCCGCGACCTGTCGTCCCTGCATCGGCTGCACCAGCGAGGCATCCCTGTGGTTGTCCTCGACGCCCGCGACGACGCTGGCGACTTCGACTCGGTCTGGCTCGACGATGTCGGCGGAGGACGGCTCGCGACCGAACATCTGATCGGGATCGGCCGAAGCCGCATCTGGTTCGTCGGTGGGCCCCTCGGCGTCCGCCAGAACGCTGACCGGCTGGCCGGATGCCGCGAGGCCGTGGCCGCGACCGCCGGAGCCACGCTCACCGTGAAGGAGGGCGACGGCGCCGGCCTCCGGGTCGGACGCACGACCGGCGACCAGATCGCGGCCATGCCTGCTGCGGAACGTCCTGACGGGATATTCGCGGCCAGCGACATGGAGGCGATCGGGCTGATGCAGTCGCTGCTCCGGGCCGGGCTGCACATTCCCGACGACGTCGCCATCGTGGGCTACGACGACAGCGACTTCGCAGCGAACACCAGCGTCCCGCTCAGCTCCGTCCGCCAGCCCGCTCTCGCAATGGGGCAGAGCGCCGCCGAGTTGTTGATCGAGAGGCTGTCCGGCACCGACTCCGCCGTCAAGCAGATCGCCTTCGACCCCGAGCTCATCGAGCGGGAGAGCACCAGAGGTGGCTCTGCCTGAGTGTCGGTTGCCCACGAACGACAACGCTCACCGGCTTCTCACCCGAGCCCGGTTCTGACCGCAGGAGGACATGTGTACTACGGAGGCGACTACAACCCCGAGCAGTGGCCTTCCGAACTCTGGCCGAGGGACGCGGAGCTCATGCGCGCCGCCGGCGTCAATCTGGTGAGTCTCGGCATGTTCTCCTGGTCGCGCATCCAGCCGGCCGAAGGCGAGTTCGATTTCGGCTGGTTGGATGAGGTCATCGGTATTCTGCATGACCATGGCATCGCGGTGAATCTGGCGACCGCCACGGCGTCGCCGCCGCCGTGGGCCACGCACCACTATCCCGACATGCTCCCGCAACTGGCTGACGGCACCGTGCTGTGGCCGGGCAGCCGGCAGCACTTCGCCGCGACCTCTCCGGTCTACCGGCGCTTGGCGCTCGAATTGGTGACGGCGGTAGCTGAGCGGTACGCCGGTCATCCGGCCGTGGTCATGTGGCACGTGAACAACGAGTACGGCTGCCATGTCCCGTATGACTACTCCGACAACGCACGTGATGCTTTCCAAGGGTGGCTACGGCGTCGGTACGGCGACGTCGGCACGCTCAACACCGCCTGGGGCACCGACTTCTGGTCGCAGCGCTACACGGCGTTCGAACAGGTGCTGCCGCCACGATCCGCGCCGTACAGCCAGAACCCGGCCGCCCTGCTGGACTTCCGCCGCTTCACCTCCGACGCGACGCTGGAGCTGTTGGTCATGGAGCGCGACGCCATCCGCGGCGCCGGCGCGGCCCAGCCTATCACCACCAACTTCATGGGCCCGTTCCATGCGCTCGACTACTGGCGGTGGGCCGACGAACTCGACCTCATAGCCGACGACAGCTACCCCGACCCAGCCGACCCGCAGTCCTTCCGCCGAGCTGCCTTCACCCGCGATCTGATGCGCTCACTCGGCGGCGGCAAGCCGTGGATCCTCATGGAGCAGGCCGCGAACGCGGTGAACTGGCGGCCGGCCAACGCCCCCAAGGCTCCCGGCCAGATGGCCGCGCTCAGCATGCAGGCGGTGGCGCGTGGCGCCTCCGGGGTCATGTTCTTCCAATGGCGTCAGTCCCGCTCCGGAAGCGAGAAGTTCCACTCGGCGATGCTGCCGCACGCCGGCACCGAGACACGCACCTGGCGCGAGGTCGTGCGGCTCGGTGCGGAACTCTCCCCGCTACCGGAGATCGCCATGTCACCCGGCGACGTGAAGGTGGCGCTGCTGTTCGACTGGGACAACCTGTGGGCGGTGAGCAACCCCGACCACCCGGTCGAGCTGGACTACACCGATATCGTCCTTCGCTGGTATGCAGCGATCCACCGCCAGCACGTCCAGGTCGACATCCGCACGGCTGGCCACGACCTCTCCGCCTACGACGTCGTGATCGCCCCCTTGCAGTACCTGCTGCCGGCGGCTGCTGGAACCAACCTCATCGACTACGTCCGGCGCGGCGGTCACCTCCTGGTCGCCGGTTTCACCGACATCGTCGACGAGCACGACGCCTTCCGCGACGGCGGGTTCCTCACCCAGCTCGGGCCGACACTCGGCATCCGGCTGGAGGACTTCGGCGCGCTGCCCGAGTGCGACGGTGTTTCCTTCCGGCTCGACGGCGCCGACCACACCGGTACGACCTACGCCGAAGAGATCCAGCTCGCCGGCGCGACGCCCCTGGCACGGTTCAGCACCGGTCGCCCCAGCGACCAGCCCGCGTTCACCAGCCATCGCGCCGGCGCAGGTGTGGCCTATTATCTCGCCACCCTGCCGGACGACGACGGCATGCGGGCGGTCACCCGCCACGTGTTCGCCCGCGCCGGGGTGACGGGGGTGCTTCCGGGCGCTCACCCCGACGTCGAAGCGATCCGCGCCGGCGGGTACCTCGTCGTCATCAACCACACTGATCGGCACCATGCCGTCACGCTCGACAGGCACTACGTGTCCGACAACGCACCGGTCACCGAGGTCGAGCTGCCACCGTTCGGCTATGCAGTGCTGTGCCGGCCGTCGGAGGCCGCCACGAACGCGAGCGACCGGCAACACGTGCCCGCGCGAGCACACGGCTCAGTCGGCTGATCGTCCCAACTCTGCAGCGGCACCCCGGACAGCCTGTAGCAGCGGCGTGACGAAATCCGCGAGCTTTCTCTTGCTGACCCGCATACCGGGCGCCGATACGCTCAGTGAGCCGGCCGCCCGGCCATCGGCGTGCATGATCGGGGCCGCGACGCATCGGATTCCCAGCTCATGCTCCTGCTCGTCGACTGCGAAGCCCCGGGCTCTCGTCAGCTCCAGATCGGCCCGGAGAGCATCAGGTGAGGTGAGTGTGTGCTGTGTGTACTCCGTGAGGTCCGTCGCGTCGATCAAGGCAGCTTGTTCGGCAGGTGGGAGCTGCGCCAGTATGGCTTTCGCCACGCCGGTGCAATGCAGTGGCGCGATAAAGCCGATCCGCGAGTACATCCGCACCGGATGCTGGCTCTCGATCTTTTCGATGTAGACCACGTGACCGTTCGTGAGAATTGCCAGGTGAACGGTTTCCCCGGTCGCTTGGTTCAAGTCGCGCATGAACGGCAAGGCGACGTCGCGGATGTCGATCGACTCCAGTGCCCGCTGCCCGAGCTCCATGACCGCCGCGCCGAGCGAGTAGGCACCATCGGGCCGCCGGTCCAACAAGCGCCAGCCGTGCAACGCGTGGAGGATCCGCAGTGCGGTGGTTGCATGGACGCCGAGCCGATCCGCTACCTCGCTGACGCTTCGGGGTCGCACGCCCACGAACATCAGCGTCTCCGCGGCACGATTGACCGACTGCGTCACCGAGGTCGACCCCCAGCGCGTGAGGTCATCCGGGCGCGGGTCGCGGCTCTACCCATCGGACACCATTTCCTCCCGGCATGTCGCAGATCACTCAGCGGCGTGAACGCAAGCCGTCAACGATGACTGGTCGCCAAGTCTACGCCGCTGCGCGTTGCGCAGCAGCGCTGCGTAATACGCAGGGTCGGTCGACGGGGCGGGGCCGCTGCAGGCTTGCGCACGGTGGAGCGCAAACCTGCAGCGACGAACTCGGCCTGGTCGGCTACCCAGCCACTCGAAGGTCGATGGATGCTCCGGTGAGGCCGGACGCGGAGGCGCTCACCCTGACGCCGCCCGGCTCGTCCTGTGCCTGGAGGACTGCCAGCAGCCTGCCCTGGAAGGCGTTTCGCTCGGTCAGCCGGTAGGCCTGCCGATCGGACATGTTCCCGTTGTCCGATCCCAGGTACGTCACCGGACCGTTCACCGACCAGGTGACCCGGTTGTTGGCCGTGGGCACCACCAGCCCGTTGGCGTCCACGATCTCGGCGACAATGTGGGCCACATCGCGGCGGTCGGCGGTGATCTCGTCCCGATCCACGGAGAGCCGGACCGCCGCCGGCGCTGAGGTCGTGGAGATCTCAGTCGTCACCGCGACATCGTTGAGCTTGCGTCCTACGGCCCGGAGCGTGCCGGGCTCGTACGGGACGTCCCACGCGAGGCTCAGATCCGAGGTCGTGCGGGGCGTGCTCCGCTCGGGCGGGTAGTTGCCGTACGCCTCGATCATGCCGATCGCCGGGTGCCAGTATCCCTTGACCCCGAGCGACCGGCCGTTGAGGAACAACTCCACCGAGTCACAGTTCGAGTAGCACCGGACGGTGATGACCTGCCCCTCCGGGACGTTCTGGTTCCAGTGCGGAAAGATGTGGACCATCGGCTCCTCGGTCCACTGGCTCTGGTAGAAGTGGTAGCCGTTCTTCTTGAACCCGCACAGGTTGAGCACGCCTCCACTGAAGCCGCGACTGTTGGGGGAGGACGCCTCGCCGAGATAGTCGACACCGGTCCACATGAAGTCACCGGAGGCGTAGTCGCGCGTCGAGATGAACTTGTACTGGTTCTCGACGTCGACGCTGTGGTTCGTGGTGATGTTCCCGCTCTCGCTGCCGACCATGGGCTTGTGGCCCCACTTCTTGCGGTCGACTTCCATGTACAGGTGGGCGCGGTCGCGCCAGCGATTGCAGTAGTTGTATCCCACGATGTCCATCTCGGCGATGAACTCGTCGGTGGTCGCGGCTCCGGGTCGCTCGTGGCCCATCCGGTCGCACCCGACGGTCACCAACCTGGTGGGGTCCTCGCGGTGGAACACCTCGTTGAGCCGCCGTAGCGTGACATGCCCGTTCGGGTCTCCCTCCGGGGACTGGTCGGCGACCTCGTTGCCCGCACTCCACATCACCACAGACGGGTGGTTGCGGTCGCGGTGCACGACGTTGACCAGGTCGCGCTCGAACCACTCCTCGAAGTAGGCGCTGTAACCGTTCGGTGCCACCTGCGGCTTGGGGGCCTTCCACTCGTCGAAGACCTCGTTCATCACGAGGAAGCCCATGCGATCGAAGAGATCGAGGACCTCGGCGGCGAACGGGGTGTGGCCCGTCCGGATCGCGTTGCATCCCATCTCCTTGAGGATCTCCAGGCGGCGGACCCATACTCCCTCGGGCACCGCGGCACCCACCAGGCCGCCGTCGTGGTGGAGGTTGACACCGTTCATCTTGACCTGCTGGCCGTTGATCAGCAGGCCCCGGTCAGCGTCGAAGACGGCGGTCCGGATGCCGATCGGTGTGAGGTAGACGTCTGCAACGCCGAGCGCCTCTCCGCCGGGGCCCGGCCGGGTCCGGACCGTGCTCTTGATCGTGTACATCACCGGGTCGTCCACCGTCCACAGCGTGGGGCTGTCGACGTCGATCTGCTGGCGGAAGGTGTGGTCCGTTCCGTGCGGGATGGTCTTGGCCGACTCGACCGTCTCGACCGTGCGTCCGTCGGCGTCCACCAGGTCGGTCTGCAAGACGACTCGGAGGGGGCGGCTGCCCTCGTTCTGCACTCTGGTCCTGACCTGCAGCGTGGCCGCTTCCTCGGCGGCGTTCTCGACGATCACCTGAGTGCCCCATTGGCCGACATGGATGTCGTGCATCGTGGTCAGCCAGGTGTGCCGGTAGATCCCAGAGCCGGAGTACCACCGGCTGTTGGGCTGGCGGGAGTTGTCCACTCGTACAGCGATGACGTTGTCGCCGTCGACGAGATGCGGAGTCAGGTCGTAGGCGAACGGGACGTAGCCGTAGGGGCGGTGACCCAGCTGGTGCCCGTTGATCCAGACGGTGCTGTTCTGGTACACGCCGTCGAAGTCGACGACGAACCGTCGGCCGGCCCGCGAGTTCGGCACGGTGAAACGCTTGCGATACCAGCCGATGCCGGTCGGCACCCAGCCACCCGGCCCCCCGGACGGCTCGCTGGGGCTCAAGGGCCCCTCGATGCTCCAGTCATGCGGAAGGTCGACGTGCTGCCAGCCGGCATCGTCGAACGCCGGGTCCTGGGCGCCCTCCTGATCTCCGCGGACGAACTGCCAGCCGAAGTCGAAGGTGGCACGGTGGCGACCCTCCTGCGTAGCCTCGTCCGTCGCGTGTGCGACCGAGGCGCCGGCGATCTGCGGACCGACACCGGCCGCGAGGAGGCCCAAGCCGAGGCCTGCCCCTCCTCTGAGCAACTCGCGCCGTGTCGCGCCCTCGGTGGCCACTGTCTGATCGCTCATGAATCCACTTCCTTCGCTCGATCCGGACTGGATGACGTGCGCGTGATGGCGCGCCTTGGAGCAACCGCGTACGCGGCGATTTGGGGTTGGACGGGGACTGGCTCACATCGCTTCCGGGCCGTCCAACTGTCGGTGGATCGCCACCGGACTGAGGCGTGTCTTCCAAGTCCGTGGCCTACTGCGCTACGGCCGAGTCTTGGGAGACATGCCTAGAGCCCGGCGCACTGCCCCCTCTTCGGGCCAGTCGTGTTGTTGGCCGAACCGTTGTTCACCGGTGCCGGGTCATTGCCCGAACACGTCAGCGGGCCGGTGATCCGGTTGCCCGCGATCACGTTCCACCCCGACGCTCCTGTCACCGAGACCGGCCCCAGCACGGTGTTCGGCTCACAGCCGACCGCGGGGTTGCCCAGGGTTGTCGACGACGCGCCCTCGACGGTCAGCGGGCCGGTCACTCGAGTGCCGCAGACCACTACGACGCCGTCACCCTGCGACGTCACCGGACCCGTGATCTGTCCCTCGGACACGACGACCGACGCACCCGGACGGACCGTGACCGGCCCGGTGATCGCCGCCTGCTCGATGCAGGTGACGCCCGAGTCGATGGTCAGCGGGCCCAGGTGCCGCCCGGACACCGTCTCGTCGCACGTCGGTGCCACGTAGTCCTCGATCACCTCCACGAGCGCGATGACGTCGCCGAACTCGGTCGAGCCTGTGATAGTGACCTGGCCAGCCGTGTCTGTAGCGTCGCCAGCGACCTCGTCCCAGTCGACCGGGACCGAAGCCACCGACCCGTCGGCGGTGGTCAGCACCTGCACCGTTTCGGGCAGCACCGGCTGGTCGCCGACGAGCACCGTCCGGTAGAGGCGGTCCTCCACGACGTGTGTGGCGCGGCTCTTGTTGTAGATGTCGATCGAGCTGTGCGGTTCGAAGGTGTTCGGCATGCCGGGAACCGACCGGAACATCGACTGCCAGCTCGCCGGCTCCCAGGTGAGAACGCCCTTGCCCTGGTTGTTGATGATGTCGTTGTTGGCCTGGAAGACCCGCTGGATGGCATCGGCCTGGCCCTGGATCGTCCGCGGGTAGATCGCGTTCGGCATCGGCGCACCGCCACCGCCGGAGGCCGGATAGGACGTCTCTGCCACGACGAGATCGACCTGCGGGTATGCCGAGGCAATCGTGTGCAGGTTGAACACGAGCTGCTCCATCGTCCCGTGGTGCTCGGGGTAGTACGACTGCCCGATGACGTCGGGGAACACGCCGTGCTGGTCCTCCAGGCGGGAGAGAGTCTGGCTCCACATCTCCATCGCCTTCTCGATACCGCTGATCTCCTGGTTGCCCACGCCCGGGCCGACGACCGGGCCGATGCCGCCGCCGGTCAGCGAGTGGATCTCGACTCGCGTCTCCGGCGAGGCGTCCCGGACGGCACGGATACCGGCGGCCTGCAACTCGGCGAAACGGTCGAAGGCCTCCGAGTAGAGCTGCTGTTCCACCGGGTCGTCCGAGTTCATGTACGGCCACAGCAGACCTCCGCCGAGCTGTGACTGGTAGATCCCTGGATTGTTACGGAAGTAGGCAGGGTTCGCCCTCCCGATGACCGGGCCGGTGGTCATGCCGGTGGCTTCGCTACCCCACATGAAGCCGTTGTTGACCTCGTTGCCGATCGCCACCTTGTCCGGTGTCGTGCCCTGGTCGATGAGCTGGCGGATGTAGTCGTAGGTGTAGTCGTAGACCGCCTCCACCAGTTCGTCGAACGGTAGCTCGGCCCAGGCCCGCGGCTTGGGCTGCTTGCCCGGGTCGGCCCATGAGTCGGCATAGTGGAAGTCGATGCCCAGCTCGAGTCCCCGCTCCTTGATCCACTTCGCCGACTGGAGCGATCGCTCCGGGCCCTGGCGCGGGGGATGGACGAGGTTGCCGGAGGACTCGCTGCGGGGCTCGTTGAAGACCCGCAAGCGGACGAAGTCCATGCCCCGATCCTGGAGGACGTCGAGCAGGAACGGCCCGGCGCCGCGATCCTCGTCCAGCGGGTGAACCCAGTACGCGCGATTCTGGAAGTCGTCGATGTACGACAGGTCAGCACCCAGCACGACATCGTCGCGCAGGTAGTTGAAGGCACTGATCTCGCTCACGCCGATGGTCGCGCCTGGCGACGATCCGGTGATCGTGACTCGGAGGTAGCGGGCGCCCGGCTGCGTGAACAGCACGATCGAACCCCGGCCCGCCTCGGCATTGTTCGACCGGTCGGCGATCACTGTCCAGTGCTCGCGATGGTCCGACGCCTCGACCACGTATTGGTACACGGCGCCGGCGTCCGGGAAGACGACTTCGACCTTGCGGATGTTGTCGTAATGGCCCCCGAGATCGAGTGTCAGCCACTGATCGCCGGAGCCCTCGGCGGCCCACGCCGTCTGGGTGTCCTGGTCGATCGCCAGCCCGGCCGAGTCGGCGCCGCTGCTGGCCTCAACGGACGCCCAGAACCTCTCCGCGATATCGCTCTCGATCGGTTCGATCTGGACGTCACCAAACAGCGCTGTCGCCGGATTCACAGCGCCGAATAGCGTACCGCTGAACGCCAGGGTAATCGCTGCGGCGATGCTCACAATGGTGCGGATAGGGCGGTACGTCGCCATTGGACACTCCCTATGCGAGTCTCCATTGATCTCATGGAGTTTGAATGGATGACCGGGCTATGTGTCCTTCGGACAGAGCCCTTGTCGACCGTTGCAGGCCCGCTCCAACCTCAGGCCGCTGCTACCCGTGCCGCAGTCAGGTAGGGGCCGAGGCTGCGTATTGTGCAGTCACACTGCGCCATGTGCAGGGCAGTCTGGCTCACGGGGAAATTGCGTGTCAAGACTCGGGTCCAGGCCCGCGAGGTGACTGTCCGGCGAACGGCTTGGGTGGTCTGCCGTCATGGCGATGGCATGGTCGAGTCATTCCGCGAAGGTGACCGTGAGTGCGGTCCGGCTGCTTTCGGCCTGGTGAGGTGGCGTGCTCTGCGGCCTCCGGTGGCGGACAGGCGCCCGTGGCGAGTGCTTCGCAGCCGGCGCGGGCCGGGCCGATCTGCATCCGGTCGCCTTCGGCACGGTCCGACAAGGCGTCGCTGGCAGCCTTCGACGGCTCATCAGGCTCGACCGGCCGCAAGCCTCGCCCGGGCCAGGAGATCCGGTGCATTCGCGCTTGACGCCGGATGGGCCAGCATCCAGACTGGGACCGGTCACAGTGCTGAGGCGGTGCCGCAGCGGCGTCTCATGGCGTACCCCCAGAGTTGGCTTCGCGACGTGAAAGACAACCAAAGGAGGTTGTTGGATGGTGTTCCAGAGTCGACGCGATTTCATCAAAGCGTCCGGGAACGCGGCCGCTGCAGCGACATGATCCTCGGTACGTTCGTGGCGCCATGAATGCTGATCACTCAAGGCTTCGAAAACGCGCCGCATTTCGTGCGAAGCCGAGTGTGATCGGAGAACAGCTGCCTCCCACCGCCGGCGAGATCGCTGCCGTGGTCGGGTTCTTCAGCAATGAACGGACCTTGGCGACAGCAGGCGATCACGAGCCGTCACATCCTGCGCGAGAAGGTGTCGACCGTTCTGGTTGATGCGTGCTTGAACCCGTCTGTCCGCCGGCCTCGGGTGGACAACTCCGTACGACGGCGACGCCGGTTGTGCGTCGTCGACGACATGTAGATCACAGGAAGGTGCTCCGATGAACGACCGATCGTCGGCAGGCCGCCTCATCCCTCGCATGGGCCGCATGCAGCGCGCGACGGCCCTGGCAGGCGCCGCCGTGCTTCTCGCCGCTTGCGGCGGAGGTACGGCGGAGGACGCTGGTGAGGATGGTCCGATCGTGCTCGACTTCCCGACGTGGCAGGCGAATGAGCCGGGTCACGGCGACGCGCTGCGCGCCATCGTGGAGGAGTTCGAGAGTCGCCATGAAGGCGTCACCGTCAACATGTATCCAGTCAGCAACGAGGACTTCCAGAACCAGATCGTCACTCAGTTGTCCGCCGGTGACCCGCCGGACATCATCGCCTCGGGCAACCACTTCTATGCCTTCGCCGAAACCGGCCAGCTGGAACCGCTGAACGACCGGCTCGAAGACAGCGGCCTGCTGGACGAGTGGGAGGACTTCCAGCAAGAACGCGTGGTGGACGACCAGCACCTGGCTCTCACGATGCACGCTTTGACCCGGCTGCTGTACTTCAACGAGGACTACCTCGCCGCAGCCGGCGTCGACGCACCACCGACCTCGCCCTCCGAACTGGCCGACGCTGTGAAGGCGTTGGCCGGAAGCGTCGAAGAGGGAGTGTCTCCCTGGGGCGCCACGACAACCACACACTCCAACCTCTTCGGCGAAGTGACGGCCTTCATCGTCGGTATGGGCAGCCAGTGGATCACCGACGGCGAATGGAGCGTCACGGCGCCCGAAACCGTCGAAGCAGTGGAGCTCTACCGCGAACTGGCACGTCAGGCACCACCTGGTCTTGACGGTGGCGGCTACCGGCAGCTGCTCGCGGACGGGCGGATCGCCATGTCGCAGGACGGCAACTGGGTCATCTCGACCCTCGACGAGGTGTCGCCGGCCGATGTGCGACCGCAGTTGCAGGCCGCACCGCCGCCGTTCGAGAACTCGTTGGCGCTCGTCGGCACATCCTTGTCGATACCGGCCGGGATCAGCGAGGAACGCAAGGATCTCGTGTGGGACTTCATCCAGGTCGCCGCCGAACCGGAGTTCCAGGGCATGTGGGCCGGAGCCATCGATGCCGCCCCGGGTCGCACCGGTTCGATCCCGCCGGAGCGCATCCAGGAACGTCCCGAGCTGGAGGTGGTCGCGCAGACCATCGAGAGCGCCCAGCCGGAGTTCCCCGACAGCGCCAACTTCCGCGCCAACTTCGGCGAGCCGAGACGCGGATCATCGACGCGATGATGCGCCTGCTGACGACCGACGCCGAGACCGTGGACGTGCTGACCGACCTCGAGTCGGAACTGTCGTCCGTCACCGAACCGTAGGCAACGGGCCTGGTGGGCGGCGCGCCGGTTCAGCCCACCAGGCCGTGCCCGACCGGCCGACAGGAGGAGATGTCATATGACGGTAGCTACCGATGACCGCCGAAGCGCCGGCACCCCAACCGGCAGACCGAGGCGGTCGCCGTGGCGCCCGTCGCTCTCGACGCGCAACAACCTGCTCTCGTATGTCTTGCTCGCGCCGTCGCTTGCGATGTCTCTTGTGTTCATCGCGTTCCCCATCTACATGATCGTGAATCTGAGCCTGCGCGACGGTAAGACGATGATCATGAGCGAGGTCGGGGACCTGCCGCTGACTCTGGGCAACTACGACGCGGTGCTGTCCGACCCGGATACCTGGCACTCGCTGCGGATCTCGGCAACGTACACGCTGGCCGCAGTGGCCGGAGCCATCATCATCGGGCTCACCACCGCGCTGCTGATCCGCCGGCGGCTGCCCGGCAGACGGTGGCTTCGAACACTGATTCTCATTCCGTGGCCGATCCCGGGATCGATCGCTACCGTGGCATTCGTCTGGATGCTCGACGGCACCTACGGCGTGGTCAACTACCTGCTGCGTCTCGTCGGCGTCATCGACGAGAACATCGCCTGGTTCTTCGACCCACAGACCGCGTTGATCGGCGTGCTGATGCCGACGGTGTGGAGCGCGTACCCGTTGTGCACTCTCATGCTCCTCGCATCGCTGCAGTCCGTGCCCGACGAACTGTACGAAGCGGCGAAGGTCGACGGTGCCGGCCCAGTGCTGCAGTTCCGTCACGTCACGTGGCCCGCGGTGCAGAACACGGCCGTGCTGGCGATGATCGTCACCGGGCTGTGGACCTTCACCACGTTCGACTTCGTGTACGCGATCACGCGCGGCGGTCCCGACGGTGCGACGCAGACATTGGCTGTGGCCATCTACAACCAGGCGTTCCGGTTCTTCGATCTCCCACACGCGTCCGCGCTCGGCGTGGTGACGATGGTGATGGCCGGCCTTGTGCTGCTGGCACTGTTCCCCGTCGTCCGCCGGCGCTTTTTCTAATGAACCGCCACCGTGCGTGGCTTCGAGGTGATGCACGTTATGAGTCGGAGTACGGTCCTTCGCTACGGACTGATCGTGGCGATCATCGTCGTGCTGCTCTTCCCCGTCTACTGGATGGCGCTGACGGCGGTGCTGCCCACCCGCGAGTTGCTGTCACCGTCGCCGCCGCTGATTCCCGACCTCGGTTCGATCAGCTTCGAGTCGTTCCGGCGCGTGTTCGAACTCCGGCCGGTCGGACGCTGGATGACCAACTCGGCCATCGTGACCGCCGGAACCGTGGTGTGCGCGGTCGTGCTGGCGACGATGGCGGGCTACAGCCTCTCCCGTCTGGCCTCGAAGATCGGGCTGGTCGTCGGATACAGCCTGTTCGCGGTCCGGCTGATCCCGACGACGCTCCTGGTCATTCCCTTGTTCATGATGTTCAGTCAGGTGGAGCTCAACAACACGCTGCGCAGCCTGATCATCGCGAACACCGTCGTCATCGTCCCCTTCGCGGCGTGGCTGATGAAGTCCTTCTTCGACTCGATCCCGGTCGAGCTGGAAGAGGCGGCGATGGTCGACGGGTGCTCGAGGTTGCGGTCCTTCCTGACGATCGTCCTCCCGCTGGCCAGGCCGGGCATCGGCGCGGTCGCGATCTTCTCCGGCATTCTGGCCTGGGGTGACTTCACCTTTGCTCGAACCCTCATCCAGGGTGACGCCGGCACCACCGTGACCGTAGGACTGGTGAGCTTCGTCGGGGAGTACACCGCCGACTGGGGAGCTCTCATGGCCGCGGGCCTGCTGTCGATCGCTCCCATGGTGATCTTGTTCATCCTGCTCGAGCCGCTGCTCATCAGCGGACTGACGAGCGGCTCCGTCAAGTGAGCGCCCGCCGTCGCCGCCCCTGCCGTTTCTCGCCCCATCACAGCGACAAGGAGCTCTGACCACGTGGCACCAGTAGGGACGTCCCGCCGCCTGCGCAGCAACCGGTACTACGGCGGCTACAACCAGCAGGCGTTGGTCCGCAACGGGCACATGCAGGCTCTCGGGTTCCCCGACGGCCTGTTGCGGTCGGGGAAGCCACTGATCGGCATCGCCAACAGCCAGTCGGACCTCAACCCGTGCAACGCCCACCTCGGCGACGTCGCCGAGGCCGTCAAGCGGGGGGTCTGGGAAGCCGGTGGCGTGCCCGTCGTGTTCCCCACGATCAGCCTCGGCGAGGCGAACATGCTTCCGACCACCATGCTGTTCCGCAACCTCATGAGCATGGACGTGGAGGAGACGCTGCGTGCCAACCCGGTCGACGGGGTGGTGCTGCTGGGAGGATGCGACAAGACGACGCCGGCGCAGCTCATGGGCGCCGCCAGCGTGGATCTCCCGTCCTTGGTGCTCACCGGCGGGCCGATGCTGACCAGCCGGTTTCGCGGGCGGACGCTCGGCACGGGAACTGACGCCCGCAAGCTCGCCGACGAGGTGCGGGCGGGCCGGTTGGCGCCGGAGGAGTTCTTCGCCGCCGAGGGATGCTACGCGCGCAGCGCCGGCCATTGCATGGTGATGGGGACGGCATCGACCATGGCGAGCGTCGCCGAGGCGCTGGGCATGCAACTCCCCGGCACATCGTCGATCCCGGCGCCCGAGGCCGCCCGGAAGCAGGCGGCGCACCGGGCAGGCCGGCGCATCGTCGAGATGGTCCACGAGGATCTGAGGATGTCGCGGATCCTCACCCGCGGCGCCTTCGAGAACGCGGTGAAGGTGAACGCCGCGCTCAGCGGGTCGACGAACGCGGTGCTCCATCTGCTCGCCATCGCCGGCCGCATCGGTGTGCCGCTGGAACTGGACGACTTCGACCGGTGGATGCGCGACGTACCGTGGCTGGCCAACCTCCGCCCGGCCGGGCAGCACTACATGGAGGACTTCCACCACGCCGGCGGCCTGCCCGCACTGATGCGGCGGCTCGGGGACCACCTCGACACCAAGGCGCTGACCGTGACCGGCACGACGGTCGCGGAGAACGTGGCTGCGGCCGAGTGCTTCGACGACGACGTGATCCGGCCGATCGATCGGGCTCTGGGCGTCGGCGCGGGGACCGCCGTGTTACGTGGCAACCTCGCGCCTGACGGCGCCGTCATCAAACAGGCCGCCGCGAGCCCCGGGCTCATGCGCCACCGCGGACCCGCGCTCGTCTTCGACTCCATTCAGGAGTGCGAGGCGCGGATCCACGATCCGGACCTGGACGTCGACGAGAACACGGTCCTCGTGGTGCGCAACTGCGGACCGAAGGGATACCCCGGCATGCCCGAGGTCGCCAATCTCCCGATCCCGCGCAAGCTGCTGGAGCGGGGCGTGGACGACATGGTCCGCATCTCTGACGCGCGCATGAGCGGCACGGCGTACGGCACCGTCATCCTCCATGTGGCGCCCGAGGCTGCCGCCGGGGGTCAGCTCGCCCTCGTCGAGACCGGTGACGTCATCGTGCTCGACGTGCCAGCTCGGACCCTCTCGCTGGAGGTCGACGACGCCGAACTGCAGCGACGGCGCCAGGCGGCCGCGCCGCGGCCCCGGCGCTTCGAGCGCGGCTGGGCCCGGCTCTACGAGGACCACGTGCTGCAGGCCGATCGCGGTGCGGACCTCGACTTCCTCGTCGGCGGCAGCGGCGACGAGCCGCACGGCGGGGATCCGTACGCCACGCCGGACGAGGACGAACTGCTGCGCACCGACGCCGACCTCGCCGGGCGTCGGTCCACGGGATCGGAGGCCACTGCATGACGCCGGAGTTCCGCGGGGTGTACTCGGTCCTGGTCACCCCGTTCACCGAGACCGGACACCTCGACCTCGCCGCCCTGGAGCGTGTCGTCGACTTCTCCATCGGCGCCGGTGCACACGGACTCGTGACTCCCGTCGTCGTGAGCGAGTTCTTCACGCTGAACGACGACGAACGACGGGCCGTCGTGGAGACCGTGGTCACGGCCACTGCGGGACGCATCCCCGTTGTCGCCGGCGTATCGGCGCCGTCGATTCATGGGGCGGCGGAGCGTGCCGGGCACGCGGCTGAGGTGGGAGCGGACGCGGTCATCGCGGTACCGCCGTACGTGAAGCGTGCGTCATGGACCGAAACCGTCAGCTACTACGAGGCGATCGCGAACGCGAGCGACGGGCTTCCCGTGTTCGTGCAGAATGCCGACAACCCGTCGGGTACGCCGTTGTCGCCGGCTCAGCTGCTCGAACTGGCAGACCGCATCGAAGCGGTGTCCTGGATCAAGGAGGAGTCGGGTTTCTCCAGCCAGAAGATCTCGGCGGTTCTGGCGCAGGCCGGCACGAACGTGCGCGGAATCATGGGAGGAAAGGGCGCGAGGTACGCGCTCGACGAATTCCAGCGTGGCATCTGCGGCACGATGCCTGGCTGCGAGTTCACGGATCTACACGTCGCATTGTGGGATGCGCTCGACGGCGGCGACCACGATCGGGCGGATCATGCCTATCGGCTGTTACTCCCACTCGTCGAGATGGAGGACCAGTACGGCGGCGCGGCATTCTGCAAGGAAGTGCTCAGAATGCGCGGTGTTCTCACGAGCACATTCGTTCGGGAACCCGGCTCGCCTTCGCTGGATCGACAGGCGACGGATCTGTTGGCCCGCCACCTGCGTGTCGCCGAGGAGAACATCACCCGCTCGGGCAACCAAGCCGCCAAGCATGTGATCGACGTTTAGGTCACAAGGCTGCGCATCATGCAGTCGTGCTGGATGGTGCGCAGTCCGGATGTCAGGTTGATCGGCTCCACGAGAAGGCAGGAGAGCCTTATGAGTGAGAGGTCTGCGATGAGACGGACAGCTGCGCTGCTGGCTGTGTCGGTCGTGGCAAGTGCCTTGGTGTCCACTGCTGTGGGTGCACAGGCCGCTGCGCCGACAGAGCTGGAGCCAGTCGCTGTTCCCGGGGTCGGAACCGAGGTCTGGCTCTTCGACGAACGAGCGGCCTACGATTTCACGAAGCGTGAGCCCACCATCGCGCCACGCTATCTGGTCTATCCCGACAAGGCCGTCGACGCGGCGGGAGCGGCTGAGGTCATCGATGAGCTCGGGCTCGCGCCGCATCTGACCGAATACGCAACGCGTGCGTGGGTCATCAACCCGACGAACGGCGTCAGCTACGACGCCGAGGCGGATCTCGAGTCCTACTTCTCGCTGCTCAGCGAGCTCCCGCGGCAGGCCACCTGGCAGCACACCAACATGAAGGTGATCGGTATCGGCGAAGGCGCCACCTTCGTCAACAACGTCATCTCACAGAACTCGTGGTCGGTCGCCGGCATTTTCACTTACGGCGGGGCCATGAGTTCGACGGTGACGCCGCATGCGCCGATCCCGGCGTATATCCACGGGAACGCCGCCGCGGCGGAACGATATGTGTCGGCGAACCAAGCTGCCCCGGTGAGCACTCAGGACGGGGTCACCGTCTATGAGAATCCAGACGATCCCTTGGTCCGGGTCGTGGCTTCACCGGACGACGGCCAGAGCCTGGCGGAGGCGTTCTCGGCCGCATGGGACCATCTCCTGAGCCATAACTACCGCATCTACCTCGATGCCAACAATCCGGGGCGGGTCGATCCCTTCGTCACGCGCGAAGGATTCACGTTGTTCTCCTATCGACTCGACGATCTGGGTGTCCGGCAGACGCCGGTGACCGACTCGCTGGGGTCGAGTGGCGAGTACATGTGGCAGGAGTACATTCCCGATTCGGCGGCCGAAGCACCTGCGGGCACCTTGCCGCTGATTGTGCTCCTGCACGGTACGACCGACATGCCTCAGCACATCGCCGAGCGAGGAGGCTGGATCGAACAGGTCGCTGAGGTCGGCGCGATCATGGTCTCCGCTGAGAACCAGGGCACCCGATTCGGCTTCCGGGACTTCGATGCGGACTCGACCGAGCGGCTCGTCGAGCATCTCGCGGCGAAATACCCGCAGATCGACACCGGGCGCGTCTACGCATTCGGCTTCTCGCTCGGTGCCAGCCAGGCACAGTCATGGCCGCCCGCGAAGCGCGATCTCTTCGCCGCCGTGGCGGGCCTGGGAGCCCCCTTCGGAGGCGGCGACGCACAGATCGCTCAGGCCGCCGCGATCGCGGCGCCCAAGCACGAGGTGCCCTTCTACATGCTCCAGGGCGTGAACGACACCATCGGCCAGGTGCCGGTTTCCGCCAACCCACGCAGCGTCTACACGGCGGTGCGCGCCTACGGGGCGCTGAACGGGGTGGACGTGCCACAAGCGCCCGATCTCTCGATCAATCCCTTCTACGGCATCGCGCTGGACGATCAGCGATGGGACGAGATCGGCGCGAAGGACGCGCATGTCGGCACCCTCTCCAACGACCGCGGTGTCGTCATCAAACTGGCAGCGGTCGACGACCTCGCGCACGTGAACTACCCGTTGTCAGCGCCCGACATCTGGGACTTCTTCGACGACTACCGGCGCGACACCGCAACCGGAGAACTGCTCTTCGTCCCGAGCTTCGACAGGGTGCGGTGGCACTACGACCGAGCCGTTCGCGCCGGTCTGCTCACGGGAGATCGGGCCACCGAGATCCAGGAGGCGATCGACCGAGCCGAGCGGTTCATCGACGGACCGCGGCACAGTGCTGGCCTCGTCCAACTTCGGAACGCCGCTCGCGCGGCCGACCGGGCGGGAGCCGATGCGCTGGCCGACGCCCTGACGGAGCTGCGCCGGTCGCTGGCCTGAACGACCCCGGACTCCTCTCCCGCTTCACCAGGATGCCGGCCTGGTGAAGCGGGAGAGGTCATGGTGAACCGTGGTCAGGCAGACTCACGCTGGACGAGCGTCGTCGGGAGTATGGTCGCCGCTCCCTGCTGGCCGTCGATCACCTCGAGTAGGAGGCGCACGAGTTCAATGCTCATCCGCTCGAACGGCAGCCGAACAGTGGTGAGCGACGGCTCGACGGCTGCGGCCAGGTCGGTGTCGTCGAAGCCTCCGACCGCGATGTCGGACGGCACCTGCAGTCCAGCGTCCCGCAGGGCGGCCATGGCTCCTGCCGCCATCCGGTCGTTGGCGGCGAAGACCGCATCGACGCGGTCGTTCCGGCGCAGCAGCTCCTGCATGCCCGCGTAGCCGCTGGACCGGCTGTAGTCGCCGCGCACCACGAGGTCCTCGTCGTAGGCTCCGCCGAGGGCATCGCGGTACCCGGCGAGGCGCTCCCGCCCACCGGAGGTGTCGAGGGGGCCGGTGATGGTGGCGATGCGACGCCGTCCAGTGCCCAGCAAGTGTGCCGTCAGCTGCCGCGCGCCGCCGCGGTCGTCAGCGGTGACATAGCTGAGCTTGTTCTCGAACCCGAGCGGACGGCCGCAGCTGACGGTCGGTATCCGCGCCTCGAGAAGCGGGCGCAGCAGTGGGCTGCCGAGGTGACTCGAGATGAGCAGTACGCCGTCGACGTGGCCGGCCATGATGAAGTCGGTCGCGCGCTTGCGTTCCGCCGTGGTCCCTGCCGTCATCAAGATCAACGACAGGTCCCTGTCTCCAAGCGCCGCGGCAGCGCCCCGGAGGAGAACGGCGATGTTGGGGTCGTCGAACAACAGATGCTGCTTCTCCGCCAGAAGGAACGCCACCGAGTTCGATCGGCGCGTGGCCAGGCTTCGGGCGTGGTGATTGACCTTGTATCCGGTGCGCTCGATGGCCTCCTGGACGGCGGCCAACGCGTCAGGGCTGACCCAATGACCGCCGTTGAGAACTCGGGACACAGTTCCCCTGGACACGCCAGACGCGGCAGCCACGTCGCGGATTGTCGGCCGGCGCGGCCTGCCAGCATTGGTCACAGGACCAGGATATTCGCTGAGTACGTCCGGTGTGGAGCCGGTGACCTCGCGTCACACCTGGACATGGCGCCCGCGGGGGTCCGGGCGAGCAGCACGCTGGCCGGACTACGCTGAACGCGACCGAGATGGGTGCATGGGTGGGAGGGTCGCGTGGTGGCACGCAAGGCCACGCTCTACGACGTCGCTGAGCTCGCCGGTGTGTCGATCGCGACCGTCTCGTTCGCGTTCACGAAGCCCGACCGCGTCAAGTCCGACACACTGGCCGCCGTCATGGCGGCGGCCGACCGACTCGGCTACGTGCCCAGCGCGTCCGCCCGCGGCCTCGCGCGGGGGCGGACCGGGGCGATCGGCCTGTACGCGTTCGACTACCTGCTCGACAGCGAGGCGGCGGACGAGCAGGTGACGGACATGCCGACGGCACGGCTGTTCCCGCTGTACGCCGACGAGGTGCAGCGCGGCGTGCAGGTCGAGTGCCGTCGGCGCGGCTACGCCCTGATGATCGGCGGCACGCGGACGGCGCCGCATCTGTCGCAGGTCATCGACGTCGCGGGGCGGGTCGACGGGCTGATCGCCTTCGCCGGCGCGGTCAGCGAGACCGCACTGAGACAGGTCTCCGGCCGCATTCCCGTCGTCGAGTTGGGCGGAGAAGTGCGCGCTGACGGCGTGCGCACGATCTACGTCGACAATCGGCAGGGGATGGCCGACCTCACCAGCCACCTCCTCGCCGTGCACGGCCACCGGCGGTTCGGTTACCTCGGCGAGCTCGGCACCCCCGAGTTCCGGCAGCGCTTCGACGGCTTCACCGTCGCGCTGCGCGCCGCCGGTCTGCCGGTCCCTCCGGTCACGCGCAGCCACCCAGGCGACGACGACACCGCGGCTGTTGCCGTCCGCGGCTTCCTCGAGCGGGGCGACCTGCCGGACGTGCTGGTCTGCGACACCGACCAGAGCGCGCTCGCGGCGATCGACGCACTGCGGGCCGAAGGACTGACGGTTCCCGGCGATATCGCGGTGACCGGCTTCGATGGGATCGTGGCCGGTGAGCTGTTGTCGCCGGCGCTCACGACGGTGCGCCAGCCGATGGAGGCGATCGGGCGGCTGGCCGTGCGCATTCTCGTGGACACGCTGGCCGGCGTGCCGGACGCTCACGTCCACGAGCCACTCGAGTCGGTGCTCGTCGTCGGCGGGACCTGCGGTTGCCCGGTGGGTACCAGCGCGTCGGCCTAGGTCACGATTCGCTTTGCCAGGCGCGATGTCGTGCGTAGAGCCTTGACCCACGAATGTTAAGCGCTTAGATTTCCTCCACGACCGCAGCCCTGTCCGCGCCGCCGCCGAGCGGCCCCGCGGTATCGAAGGAAGGACCAACGATGATCCGACGCAGATGGATGACGGTCGCCGCGGCCGCACTCGTGACCACCGCGCTGCTCAGTGCCTGCGGTCGCGAGAGCGATGCCGGGGACGACGACGCGGTTGCCGCCGAGATCTCCGACGGGCCGGCGACCGGCGAGGTGACGATCTGGGCGCAGGGCACCGAGGGTGAGGCGCTGCAGGACTTCCTGGCCCCGTTCGAGGCGGAGAACCCCGACGTCGACATCACGGTGACCGCGGTTCCGTGGGACTCGGCGCAGAACAAGTACCAGACGGCGGTGGCCGGCGGCACGACGCCGGACATCGGTATGCTCGGAACGGACTGGATGCCGACGTTCGGCGAGGCGTTGCAGCCCACGCCGGAGCAGATCGACACTTCCGGCATGTTCCCGGTCTCGGTCGGGACCACCGAGCTCGGCGGCACCCACTACGGCGTGCCGTGGTACGTCGAGACCCGGCTCATCTTCTACCGCGTGGATCTGATGCAGGCGGCCGGCTTCGACACCTTCCCGACGGACTGGGAGGGCCTGCGAGAGCTCGCCCGCGCCTACCAGGCCAACGGCGCCGAATACGGCATCTCCCTGCCGTCGGGCGGATGGAACTCTTTCCTGAGCATTCTGCCGTTCGTGTGGTCGAACAACGGCGAGGTGATGAACGCCGACCAGTCCGAGTGGACGTTCGACACCCCCGAGATGGCCGCCGCGCTGGAATTCGTCGCCAGCTTCTTCGCCGAAGGACTGGCCAACCCGAACCCGGACTCCGAGACCGGCTCGATCGCGTCGCGGTTCGTCGACGGTTCGGTGCCGATGTTCCTGAGCGGGCCGTGGGACGTGCCCGGCCTGATCACCGCCGGTGGGGCGGAGTTCGCCGACCAGTTCGCGGTGGCGCAGATCCCCGCGGCGCCGGGTGGCACGTCGACCTCGTTCGCGGCGGGCGCGAACCTGGTCGTCTTCGACAATGCGGAGAACGCCGACGCGGCGTGGAAGATCATCCAGTGGCTGTCCCAGCCCGAGGTCCAGGTCGAGTGGTTCCGGACCGTGAACGACCTGCCGGCTCAGCAGGCCGCTTGGGAGGACGGCGCCGTGACGCAGGACCCGAAGGTGGCGGCCTTCGGCGAGCAGTTGCAGAGTGTGAAGACGGCGCCGGCGCTCACGGTGTGGCCCGAGGTCTCGGCGGCCGCCGACACGCAGCTCGAGCAGGTCATCCGCGGCGGCAAGGACCCGGCCACGGCGCTGGCCGAACTCCAGGCCGCGGCCGATTCCCTCGGAACCGGCGAGTGACTACCGCACCGACCTCCGTGGTCGCCGGGGTGCGTCGTCGCCCCGGCGGCCTGGGCCCCGCCGGACGGCGGCGCAGGACGGCGGTGATGGCCTACGCGTTCGCACTGCCGTTCCTGCTGAGCTTTGCCGTTTTCATGGTCTTCCCGCTGCTCAGCTCGTTCGGGATGTCCTTCACCGACTTCCGCAACAGCGACATCGAGACCCCGTTCGCCGTCGCGTTCGTGGGCATCGACCAGTACGTCGCGCTCTTCCAGGACCCGCAGTTCGTGCGGTCGATGCTCAACACGGCGTACTTCGTCGCGGTCGGGATTCCGCTGACGATGATCGCGGCGCTCGCGCTCGCGGTGACCCTGAACAACGGCATCACCCGGTTCCGCACGGCCTTCCGCGTCGGGTTCTACGCACCGGTCGTGACCAGCATCGTGGCCGTCGCGGTCGTCTGGCGGTTCATCCTCCAGCCCGACGGCCTGCTCAACACCGTGCTCGGCTGGGTGGGGATCAGCGGACCGAATTGGCTGGGCGACCCGAACTGGGCGATGCCGGCCATGATCCTCATGGCCGTGTGGCGCAATATGGGCACGCTGATGATCATCTTCCTGGCCGGGCTCCAGACCATCCCGCAGGACGTCCTCGAAGCCGCTCAGGTCGACGGCGCGAACGCGTGGCAGCGGTTCTGGCGGGTGACGCTGCCGATGCTGCGGCCGACGCTGCTGCTGGGCGCCGTCCTTCTCTCCGTCGGGTTCCTCCAGCTCTTCGAGGAGCCGTTCGTGATGACCAGGGGAGGGCCACTCGACGCCACGCTGTCGGTCAGCTACTTCACCTACAACCAGTTCGGCTTCGGCAACTACGGCACCGCGTCGGCGGCGAGCTACGTCCTGTTCGTCGCGATCGCCCTGCTGAGCATCGTGCAGTTCCGAGCTTTCCGTAGCAAGGGGTAGGCCGTGACACAACTGTCGACCGCGGCGCCGGTGGCGCCGGTGAACGCGCCGGGCACCCCGCCAGGCCCTTCTCGCCGCCGCCCTCGCTCCACCGCTCGCGCCGTCACCTACGTCGTGCTCACGCTCGCCGTGGTGGCCACGCTGATCCCGTTCGCGTGGATGTTCCTGGGCTCGGTGAAGACCGAACAGGAACTGCTGCGCCGTCCGCCGACATGGTGGCCCGAGACGTTCACCTGGGGGAACTTCGACGCCTGGTTCGGGCGCCTGCAGATCCAGACGTTCTTCGTCAACAGCGTGGTCGTCGCACTCGTCACCGTCCTGGGCACGTTGCTGTTCTGCTCGATGGTCGGCTACGCGCTTGCCAAGCTGGACTTCCCCGGCAAGAAGGTGCTCTTCGTCCTCGTCCTGCTCACGCTCATGGTTCCCGGGGTGGTGACGTTCATCCCACTGTTCGTGGTGGTGAGCAAGCTGGGGATGGTGAGCACGTACCCGGCGCTGATCCTGCCGTTCCTGGCCGGCCCGTTGGGGGTGTTCCTCATGCGGCAGTTCATCGGCGAGATCCCGGACGCCCTGATCGAGGCGGCGCGGATCGACGGCGCCGGCGAGGTCCGGATCTACACCAGGATCGTCCTGCCGCTGTGCGGGCCGGCCTTGGCGACGTTGGCGATCCTGACGTTCCTGGGCTCGTGGAACAACTTCCTCTGGCCGCTCGTCGTGGCTCAGACCGAGGAGATGTACACGCTGCCCGTCGCACTCTCGCTGTACTCCGTGGGGCAGAACTCGACGAACTACGGCGTGCTGCTCGCCGGCTCGGTTCTGGTGATCACCCCGGTGCTCCTTCTGTTCGTGGCGCTCCAGCGCTACTTCATCCAGGGAATCGCGTTGACGGGAGTGAAGTGACGACTGCCGATGTCAGTCTGACCGCCGAGGACAGCGAGGGGAAACCGGGCCGTCCGGTTCCGGCGAGCGTCCAGCCCGTGATCCCAGGGTTCCACCCGGACCCGTCGATCTGCCGCGTCGGCGACGACTACTACCTGGCGAACTCGTCGTTCGAGTACAGCCCCGGGGTGCCGATCTGGCACAGCACGGATCTGGTGCGGTGGCGTCTGATCGGGAACGTCCTGGACCGGCCCGACCAGTTCGCGCCCGGCCACGCGGCCTCGAGCAAGGGCGTCTACGCCCCGACGCTCCGACATCACGACGGCCGGTTCTGGCTGATCACGACCGATGTGTCGGGAGGAGGCGGTCAGCTACTGGTGTCCGCCGATGACCCGAGCGGTCCCTGGAGCACGCCCACGATCGTCGCTGGCTTGCAGGGAATCGATCCGGACATCGTCTGGACTCGCGACGGCGCCTGCTACGTCACGTACTGCTCGACGCAGCCGGGACTGGAGGGGATCGCCCAGGCGCGCATCGATCCCGCGACCGGCGCGACGCTCGAGCCGCCGCGATCGCTGTGGAGCGGCACCGGGCTGGCCTTCCCCGAGGCACCGCACCTGTACGAGCGGGACGGCTGGTGGTACCTGGTCATCGCCGAGGGCGGGACCGAGCGTGGCCACAGTGTCTGCGTCGCTCGCGGGGAGAGTCCGGAGGGACCGTTCGTGCCCGCTCCGCACAATCCGATCTTCTCCCACCGCAGCACCAGCCACCCGGTCCAGAACACCGGGCATGCCGACCTGGTAGAGCTGCCCGACGGCGCGTGGGCCATGGTCTACCTCGGCGTGCGGCCGCGCGGTGTCACCCCCATGTTCCACGTGAACGGGCGCGAGACGTTCCTCGCGGGCGTGCGGTGGTCCGACGGCTGGCCGGTCATCGACGCCACGACCTTCGTGGCCGAGGTGGGCGACCACACGTTCAGCGACGACTTCGCCGGCGACGCGCGCCATCCGCGGTGGATCTCGCCCGGCAGTGCGCTCGCCGACTTCACCGAGCCCGCGGCGGCGGGCGGCGTCGTCGTGCGGCCCGATGTCGCGCCGAGCGGCGTCACCAGCATGATGGGCGTGCGCGTCCGGGATCAGCGGTGGCGGTTCGAGAGCACCGTCGACGTCACCGACGGCGCCGGCGCGGTCCGGCTGCGGCTGGACGAGCTGCACTGGTGCGAGGTCCGCGCGGACGGCAACCGGCTCGAAGCGTGGATGCGGATCGGCCCGCTCGAGGCCCGTTGCGGTGACGCCCCGTTGCCGCGGTCCGTGGTGACACTGGCCATCGAAGCCGTGCCCGCGTCGCAGTCGGGGCCCGACGACATCCGCCTCGCCGCGGTCGTGGAGGGGCGGGAGCACGAGCTCGCCCGGGTCGACGGCCGCTACCTGTCCACCGAGGTGGCCGGCGGCTTCACCGGCCGAGTCGTGGGCGTACGTGCGGTCGCGGGCGCGCCGCGGCTGGTCGGCGTCCGCTACGACGGCTTCGACGGCACGGCCCAGATCACCGGGTAATACCCCTCGACCACCTGACATGGAGTGACCGTGACGTTCCCCAGCACGTTCCTGTTCGGCTCGGCCACCGCGGCCTACCAGATCGAAGGCGCCGCGCGCGAGGACGGCCGCGGCCCGTCCATCTGGGACACGTTCAGCCAGACGCCGGGACGGGTCCTGAACGGCGACACCGGCGACGTGGCCGACGACCACTACCACCGGCTCGACGAGGATCTGGATCTCATCGCCGAGCTCGGACTGGACGCCTACCGGTTCTCCATCGCCTGGCCGCGGGTCGTCCCCCACGGCATCGGCGCGACGAACCAGAAGGGCATCGATTTCTACGCGCGCCTGGTCGACGGGCTGCTCGCACGCGGTGTCCAGCCCGTCGCCACGCTGTACCACTGGGACCTCCCGCAGCCGCTGCAGGACGCCGGTGGGTGGCTGTCCCGGACGACCGCCGACGCCTTCGCCGACTACGCCGCCGTGGTGGCCGGTGCGCTGGGGGACCGGGTGCACACGTGGACCACCCTGAACGAGCCGTGGTGCTCGGCCTACCTCGGCTACGGTTCCGGCGGCCACGCACCGGGCCTGCGTGGACGCGAGGAGCCGCTGGTCGCCGTCCACCACCTCAACCTCGCGCACGGCCTCGGCGTCCAGGCGATGCGACCGCTCGTCACCAACGACGCGCGGTTCTCGGTGACGCACAACCTGCATGTCTTCCGCCCCGACGGTGAGACCGGCGACGCGGCGCGCGACAAGGTGGAGTCACTGGCAAACGACGCGTTCCTCGGGCCGATGCTGGACGGGCGGTACACCGACCGGCTGATCGCCACCACCGCGAGCGTCACCGACTGGTCCTTCGTGCGCGACGGCGATCTCGCCCGAATCCGCCAGCCGATCGACGTGCTCGGCATCAACTACTACAGCACGAACCGGGTGCGGCTGTGGGACGGCACCGGCGCGCAGGAAGTGGCCGACGGACACCAGCCGGGCTCCGGGTCGGCCTGGCCGGGCGCGGAGGATGTCGAATTCCTACGCCAGCCCGGCCCGTACACAGAGATGGGCTGGAACATCGAGCCGGCCGGCCTGTTCGACCTGTTGACCGAGCTGCACAGCAGCTACCCGACGCTGCCGCTCATGGTCACCGAGAACGGTGCCGCGTTCGCCGACGAGGTGGTCGACGGCGCCGTCCACGACACCGACCGCATCGACTACGTGCACCGGCACCTGCGCGCCGTCCTCGACGCGATCGACACAGGTGTGGACGTCAGGGGCTACTTCCTCTGGTCGCTGCTGGACAACTTCGAGTGGGCCTGGGGCTACTCCAAGCGGTTCGGTATCGTCCACGTCGACTACGACACGCTGAAGCGGACCCCCAAGGACAGCGCGAGGTGGTACTCGTCGGTCATCCGCACCCGGGCGCTGCCCGCATGAACCCGACCCGCCTGCCGCTGACCGATGGCTGGACGGTCGAGGGCCACGGGCCACGCGTGCCCGAGGCCGTGCGGGCCGCCGGTCCGGTGCCAGCGACCGTCCCCGGCACCGTCCACACGGACCTCCTGGCCGCGGGCCTGATCGACGACCCCTACCTCGACGACAACGAGCATCTGCAGGCCTGGATCGGCGTCACGGACTGGACGTACCGCCGCCGGTTGACCTGGCATCCCGACGGCTCCGACCGGCAGGAGCTCGCCTTCGACGGACTCGACACGGTGGCCGCGATCTCGCTGAACGGCGCACCGATCGGCGCGACCCGCAACATGCACCGCCGCCACCGCTTCGACGTCACGGGGCTGCTGCGCGACGGCGGCAACGAGCTGGTCGTCGCGTTCTCGTCGCCGGTCCGCGAGGCCGACGCGGCCAGCCTCGCGCTGGGCTACCGCCCGCATACCAACCACCACCCGTACAACGCGATCCGGAAGATGGCCTGCGGCTTCGGCTGGGACTGGGGCATCGACACCTCGACGTCGGGCATCTGGCGGCCCGCGTACGTGGAGAGCTGGTCCGTCGCCCGCCTCGACGAGACCCGGGTCGCCGCCGCCGTCGAGGACGGGGTGCCAGTCGTCACCGTCGACGCGATCGTGGCCCGTGCGTCGTCGGACCTGCTGACCGTGCGTGTCCGCGTCGGCGGGCGTGCGGCCGACGCCATCATTCCGGCCGGCACCCAGTCGGCGCGGCTGCGCCTGGAGGTCCCGGACGCGCAGCTGTGGTGGCCACGCGGGCACGGGGCGCCGGTCCTGCACGACCTCACCGTGGACCTGTCCGCAGGTGGCCGGTCGCTCGACACCCGAACCCACCGGATCGGGTTCCGGACCGTCGAGCTCCGCACCGAGCCCGACCCAGACGGCGTCGGCTTCGAGGTACGCGTCAACGGCAGCCGGGTCCTCGTCCGCGGCGCCAATTGGATCCCCGACGACGCCTTCCCACACCGCGTCACCCGAGACCGGTACGCGCACCGGCTCGCGCAGGCGGAGTTCGCCGACCTCAACCTCGTCCGGGTGTGGGGTGGCGGGATCTACGAGTCCGAGGACTTCTACGCCGAGTGCGACGAGCGCGGCATCCTCGTCTGGCAGGACTTCCTCCTGGCCTGCGCGGCCTACGCCGAGGAAGAACCGCTGTGGTCGCAGATCGAAGCCGAGGCGCGAGAAGCGGTCACGCGCCTCGGTGCGCACCCGTCGCTGGTGGTGCTCAACGGCAACAACGAGAACCTGTGGGGCCATCAGGACTGGAACTGGGCACCTCGGCTGGAGGGGCGCACCTGGGGCGCCGGCTACTACTACGAGTTGTTCCCGGCGCTCGTCGCCGAGCTCGCCCCGCACGTCGCCTACCTGCCCGGCAGCCCGTTCTCGCCCGACCCCGGCGACCCGCAGAACGACCCGGCCAAGGCGACGTCTCATCTCTGGGACTTGTGGAACGAGAAGGACTACCCGCACTACCGCGACCACCGGCCCCGGTTCGTCGCCGAGTTCGGCTGGCAGGGCCCGCCCACCTGGAGCACGCTCACCGGCTCGATCTCCGACGATCCGCTGACGCCGGAGTCACCCGGCATGATCGTCCACCAGAAGGCCGCCAAGGGCAACGACAAACTCACCGACGGCCTCGTGGCGCACTTCCCGCTCCCGGACGACATGGCCGACTGGCACTGGGCCATGTCGCTGAACCAGGCCGTGGCCGTGCGCACCGGCATCGAGTGGTTCCGGTCCCTGACACCACACTGCACCGGCTCGATCGTCTGGCAGCTCAACGACTGCTGGCCCGTCACGTCATGGGCAGCCGTGGACGGCAACGGGAGGGCCAAACCGCTGCTTTTCGCGCTGCGCCACGCCCACGCCGAACGCCTGCTCACCGTCCAACCCGAGAACGGCGGCCTCGTGCTCGTGGCCGTCAACGACACCGGCGAGACGTGGGACGCCGAGGTCGTCGTGGAACGGCTCACCTACGCGGGGCAGGTCCTGGCGCGGCAACCGGTGCGCGTTGCCGTCGGGCCTCGCGACGCCGGCCGGGTCGTGCTCGACGAAACCGTCGCCACCTCGCAGCGGCCCGCGGGCGAACTGGTGGCCGTACGCTGCGAGGAGGCGGCGGCCCACTGGTTCTTCGCCGACTACCGCGACTCCCTACTGGACCAGCCTGCCGTCACCGTGACGGCGGCCAGGTCCGGCGCCGGGTGGACGGTCGATGTCGCCGCCGGGACGCTGGTCCGCGACCTCACTCTGCTCGTCGACCGCGTCGACCCCGACGCCGTCGTGGACGACGGACTGGTCACGCTGCTGCCGGGGCAGACGGTCCGGTTCACAGTCACCGGCGCGCTTGACGCCGAGGCGAAGGATTTCAGCGCTCCGGCGGTCCTGCGATCGGCCAACGACCTGGTCGTTGACCGAGCACGACGACCTGCCGGGTAGGTGGTACGGGCTCACACCCAACCTGTGACGCTGACCGGCCTACCGTTGGACGGAGAAGCGGTCGAGAACGACGGGGTCGGCGTCGGGGGTGCGCAGGTCGTAGGAGTAGCTGACGACCTCGCCGGCGCCGGTGTCGAGCACGGTGAAGACGGCGTGGTCGTTGCTCTGCACGAACGGCAACGGGGTGCCGTCGGCGGACCGGTGCGGGTTCTCTGTCGGGACGATCGGCGCCAGCCCGCCGGGGTTGCCGAGCGCCCAGTAGTTGGCCGGGTTCCATGGCGCGGGCGGCACCGGGCGGGTGCGGCCGCTGAGCTCGTGGAAGGCGCCGTAGCTGTTGCCGGTGTTGGAGGTCTCCAGGTAGTTCGTGACGCCGTTGGCGCCGACGAAGCGGTTCCAGAGGTGGCTGTGGCCGTTCTGGACGAGGTCGACGCCGGCGTTCTCCAGCAGCGGCTGCAGGTCCTGGAGCAGGTGGTTCTCGCTGGCCGGGTATTCATAGCGGACGCCGGTCAGCGTGCCGTCGGCGGAGCGTTCCTCGATGCGGACCGGGTCGGTGAAGGCCGGCATGACGTTGTCGCCGAGGCCCTGCGGTCCTTCGTGGAGCATGACGACGCGGTACTTCGCGGTGGCGAACTCCTCGCTGGCCAGTTCCTCGGTGAGCCAGGCGTACTGCTCGCTGGAGGCGTCGATGGCTTCGAAGATGTGCTCGCCGTATCCCTGGGCGAGCGGGTTGTCCAGCGTGGCGCGGGACTCCTGGTAGCGGGTGGTGGCGGTGCGGGCTGCGGGGTCGGGGTTCGCGGTCGTGCCGCGCCAGATGCGGGTGGAGTACAGGGAGATGAGCCGTACGTCGCCGACGGTGACGGCGTAGTAGGTCTCGCCGCCGGGGGAGTCGTCGGGCAGGGTGAAGATCTCCTCATAGGTGGTGGTGGAGAAGGAGTTGTCGGCGATCCACCGCTCACGCACCGCCGGGTCGCCGGTGGGGTTGACGTCGTCGGCGACCGCCTCGTAGGCGGCCTCGGCGACGGCACGGGGGACCGGTGCGTTGAACGACGTGTTCAGGCTGGTGGCGCCCGCGCGCCGGCCCTGGACTTCGTGATTGCCGACAGCAGGGTAGAGGGGCGCGTTCTGGATGATCTCGCCGCCGGCGTAGCTTCGGCCGTTGGTGGCGACACGGCCGCCGTTGCCCTGCAGCACGGGGAAGAAGGCGCTCCCGCGCGTGTCGTCGAACCACTCCGAGGCGCGGTCGGGGATGTTGACCAGGTCGCCGGCCAGGAACACCGCGTCGATGTCGCCGATCGTCTCCGCGGCCTTCTGAAGGTTGGCCGGTGTGTTGACCATGGCCTGGTGGTCACTGGTGAGCAGGATCCTCAGGTCCTGACCGGCGACGGGTGCGGGCTGCAGCCGGAACGTTCCGGACGCGCCGAACCGGGCCCGCTGGGTGCTGACGACGCGGTACGGCACCCGCTCACCGGCGGTCAGCCCGGTGAGGGTGGCCTCGTGCCGCCATACGGCGCGCTCGACGACGCCGTCCGCCGGAGCAGGCCGCCGGTCGGCCGGGACGTTCGAGGCGGCGTCCTCAGCCACCTGGGACAGCCGCGTCGTCTCCGCCTCGACTCGGCGGATCCCCGGCAGCCGGGCCCCCATCGCCGCGGCCTTGAGCTGCGCCATGCCGAGCCGGCCGACACTCTCACCGAGGAGAACGACGTGTGCGTCGCCGGCGTACTCGGTGAACCACACGACATTCACGCCGTCGGCCTTGGGCGCCTGCAGGAACGGATCTGTGAGCAGCGACAGCGCTCCGACCGGATCGGTCGAGGACGCCGGCGCAGGGACGGCCGGCGCTGCCGCCGTCGTCGCGGAGAGTGACGCCCCGATCAGCGTGCAGAAGGCGACGGCGGACGCCGCGACGAGGACGAACGGCGGGCGGAGTACGGACACGGCAGGCCTCTTCGTGATCGGTCCTGGTGGCGACAGACGCCCAGCGTGAAGCGGCACTGTGGCGGTGGCGTGGCGCCACGGCTGCCGCGAGACGACTGTTGCGTGAACCGCTGCCGTTACGGCTTGATCTGGTCGCCAGGCCGCTGCGCCGATCCTTCGCGAGAGGATAATCGAGACATGGCGTTACGCCCGTTGGTCATCGCCTTCGACGTGATCGAGACGTTGTTCCCGCTGGAGCCGCTCCGGCGCCGGCTGGTGCGGGCCGGCCAGCCGGGTCATGTCCTGGAGGTGTGGTTCGCCCGCCTGCTGCGCGATGCGTTCGCGCTGGTGGCGACTGACAGCTACCGCTCCTTCGGTGAGATCGCCGCCAGCGCGCTGCGATCGTCCACCGGCGGCGAACTTGACGACGAACAGGCCCGTGCCGTCCTGGCCGGGTTCGCCGAGCTGGACCCGCACCCCGACGTCGTGCCCGCCGTGGAGCTGGCCCGCGAGGCGAGGGTCCGGATGGTGACGCTGACCAACGGCTCGGCGCAGACCACCAGCACCTTGCTGCGGCGCGCCGGAATCGCCCACGACATCGAACAGGTGCTGTCGGTCGACGACGTCCAACGGTGGAAGCCCGCACCGCAGATCTACCTGCACGCCGCGCACCGCACCGACGTCGTGCCGGCCCGGGTGGCGCTCGTGGCCGCCCACGCCTGGGAGACCCACGGTGCCCACCGCGCCGGCCTGACCACCGGCTGGGTGGCGAGGCTCGAGGACGACTTCCCGGCCGTGTTCGAACCGCCGGACGTCACTGGTCGTGACCTCGTCGAGGTCGTGCGGGGTCTGCTGGCCCTGCCGAGTGAGCCCGCGCACCGTGGAACGTCAGTCGAGTCATAGCCCCAGGCCAAGGGTGGCTTCGAGCCTGGGTTCAGGTGGACAAGTTCCTCCTCGGACGCCCACGCGTTTGGTCAACATTCGCTCGGGGGCGACCGGATGTTTTGTATTCGTGAATACAAAACGTGTTAGCGTGACCCTCATGGGAAGGCCACGCATGTTCGACGAAGCCTCCGTGCTCGAGGCCGCGGCCGGCGAGTTCCGGGTCTACGGGTTCGCCGACACCTCCACCGAGCAGCTCTGCGAGGCGGCCGGCGTTCGGCGCAGCAGTCTCTACAACGCGTTCACCTCGAAGGACGAGCTGTTCGTGCGCGCACTGGAACACTACGTCAGCACGATCCGCGAGCGCCAGGCGGCAATCCTCGCCGACGACGCGCTGCGCGGAGCGGAGCGGTTGCGCGCGCTGATCGACATCGTCATCAGTGAGGAGCAGGACGCCTCCGAGCGTGGTCATGCGGCCGGCTGCATGGTGGTGCAGAGCTTTATGAGCCCCGGCCTGCGCGAGCGGGACGAGCGCGTCGCGCGCATCCTCGACCGCGACCTGCGGGAGCGGACCGCGCTCTTGGCGGGAGCCATTCGTGCCGGTCAGATCGACGGGTCCGTCGCGGGCGGAGTCGACCCGGACGACGGGGCGGTGCTCGTCAGCACCGTCATCTCGGGGTTGCGCGTCACCGCGCAGGCCGGCGTCGACGCCGAGACTCTCCGGCGGGTCGCACTGTCCGGGCTCCGCGCTCTCCTGCGCTGACACCCTGTCCGCGGGCGTCCGCGCTTTGGCCTGGACTCATTTTGGATATTGAAGTACAGAAAGGGTTCGACTCTTGACCACCGTCACGACCACTGTCCCCGCCACAAACAGGGAGGTCCCGCTCGCGGTGTACGTCCTGGCCGCCGGCGTCTTCGCGATGGTGACCAGCGAGTTCGCCGTCGCCGGCCTCATGCCTCAGTTGGCCGCAGGGCTCGGCACCGGGATCGAGCAGGTCGGCTACCTCGTGACGATCTTCGCCGCTGCGATGGCCGTCGGCGGCCCGGTCCTCACCGTCGCCCTGCTGCGCGTGCCGCCGAAGACCGCACTGATGATCGTGTTCGCCCTTTTCCTGGTCGGCAACGTCATCGCCGCCCTAGCCTCGGGTTATCCGATGATGGTGGTCGCGCGGGTCGTCAGCGGCGCGGCCTCGCAGGCGTTCTTCGGGATCGCGGTGTCGATGAGCGTCCGACTGGTCGATGAGCGGATGCGCGGCCGTGCAGTCGCGGTCGTGATGAACGGGCTGATGCTCGGCACCCTGCTCGGTCTGCCCATGGCGACGTTCATCGGCGGCCGGCTCGGCTGGCAGTCCGCGTTCTGGGCGATCTCGCTGATCACCCTGGCCGCCGCGGCCCTGACGCACGGAGCCGTGCGCAACCCCGCCGCACCAGTCGGCGCCGATGCGCAAGCTCCGGAGGGGATGGGCTCGGAGCTCGCGGTGCTGCGTAGGCCGCAGTTCCTGCTCGCTCTCGCCTCCAGCACGCTCATCATCGGCGCGACGTTCTCAGCGTTCAGCTTCTTCACCCCGATCCTCACTCGGGTCACCGGGTTCTCCGAAGGCATCGTGCCCGTGCTGCTGCTCGTCTACGGCGCTGCGACCCTGATCGGCAACATCGTCGTGGGGCGGCTGGCGGACCGGCACACCGTGTCCACGCTCTTGGTCGGCACCGGCCTGAACGCACTCTTCCTGGCCGGGTTCGCGCTCTTCACAGATGTGCCGCCATTGGCGCTCGCATTCATGCTCGGCATCGGCTTGGTGGGAGTGACGATGAACCCGGCGATGGCCGTGCGCGTGCAGCGCGCCGGCAGCACCGCGCCCCTTGTGAACACTGTGCACGGCTCAGTCATCACGCTTGGGGTCATGATCGGCTCAGCCGGCGGCTCCGCACTGATCCCGATCCACGGGCTCCGCGCGCCGATCTTCTTGGGTATCGCTCTGGCGGCGCTGGCGGTCCTCGCCATCCTGCCCGCCCTCGCCAGCCCCTACCTGCGACACGGAAACGACGCCGGTACTGCGTCGGGGGCGGATGTTCTCCAGCGCGGCAGCTGATCCTCCTGTGCCGCGCGCTGATGTCGTTGCGCCGGATCACCTCCGCACCGGGAACACGTGGTGCGTGACCCGGTCGCCCTGGACGCCTTGTCCTGCTTGGCGACGTACCCGTCGAGAGGCATGATCGCCTGCGCCTGCCCTGTGCCCACCAGGGCTTCCCTCCTCAGGTGTGCTGGGGTCGGTAAATGTGTACGACTATGCCGCTGGGGAACGGCGTGGTCTCGACGAGATTCAGGTGCCGTGACTGCGGCAGCTGGTCGAACAGGGCCTGTCCGCGGCCGAGGACCAGCGGTTGGACCAGGAGGCGGTACTCGTCGATCAGGTCCGCCGCGGCCAGCGCGCCCGCCAGCCGGCTACCGCCCCAGACGATCACGTCCTGGCCGGGCTCGGCCTTGATGGCTGCGATCTCGGTCGTGAGGTCGCCCCGCGCGACCTTGGTCTCGGGCCAGGTGGCCTCTGCGTCGCTGAGCGTCTTCGAGAACACGACCTTGGGGATGTCGTTCATCGGCGCCGCGTACGGGTCGTCGGACTGCGGCCAGTACGACGACATCTCCTGGTACGTGACGCGACCCATGAGGTGGGCGCCGGTCTCGCTGACCCGGTCCAGCTTCCACTGCTTCAGCTCAGGGCCTTCGGGAACCGCGATCCCTGGGTGCTCACGGTCGCTGCCGACGAACCCGTCCAGCGACATCGACATGTACAAGATGACGTCTCGCATGACTACCTCTCGTTGTTCGTGCTGGATTCGTCGGGCCTTTGAGTCTCGATCGTGTCGGCCATGCGACGACGCTCGCAGCTGGCCCCGCAGGTATTAATGCCGATTTCGGCCAAATCTCGTGGCGTGACTCCTCGACGACGCCGGCGGTCCGGCCGCGGCGCTGGTGCGTCGAGCCTGAACTGCAGGTGGGTCCAGCTTCCTGCTCGACCAGTTGACGGGCGTGGTCGATGTGCTCGGCCGCGCCGCGGCGGTGCAGGTGGATTAGGCCGGGACGTGGTCGCGGGCCCGGCTGCCGAGCAGTTCGTACAGCGGCACGCCCAGGACCTTGCCGCGCAGGTACCACAGCGCCAGATCGATCGCGGCGGCGGCCGGCGGCGCCTCCCTCGCTCGGGTCACGCGCTGGTTACGACCACCCCTGCTGTGGCTGTTCAAGTCCGCCGTGTCGACCAGCCAGGACGTCATCCGCGAGCCGTTCGGGCTGTGGTCCAGCGGCATCCAGTGGCACAACCTCAGCGACGCCTGGAATCTTGTCCACATCGGCCGGGCGCTGCTGAACACGGTGTGGATCGCCCTCGGCTCGTGGTTCTTCGGCCTGCTCGTCGCGTTGACCGGCGGCTACGCGCTGTCGGTGCTGCGTCCGAGGTACGGCCCGATCGTCACCGGCGCCGTGCTGGCCACCCTGTTCGTGCCCGGTGTCGTGTCTCTGGTCGCGTCGTACCTCATCATCCTCGACGTGCCGATCGTCGAGCGGAACCTCATCAACACGTTCTGGGCCGTCTGGCTGCCCGCCGCGCCGAGCGCGTTCAACGTGCTGCTGATGAAGCGCGTGTTCGACCGGCTGCCTCGCGACCTGTTCGAGGCGGCGAAGGTCGACGGTGCCGGTCCGTTCCGCATCTTCTGGAGCATCGTGCTACCGATGTCGAAGCCGATCATCGGTGTCATCTCGTTGCTGACGATCATGGCGGCATGGAAGGAGTTCCTCTGGCCGATGCTGGTCCTGCCCGACACCGAACTACAGCCGTTGTCGGTCGTGCTGCCACGGCTGGAACAGACCTCGGAGATGAGTCTGCTCATGGCCAGCCTGTTCATCTCGGTCATCATCCCGGTGCTGCTCTTCCTGGTCTTCCAGCGTCAGTTCCTCCGTGGCGCCGGCCAGGCGGGAGCGCTGAAGGGTTGACCGTTCCCGCACCGAGCTCCGTGGAGCACGTTCTGGTCACCGGCGCGGCCGGCATGATCGGCCGCGCCACCACCAACCATCTGCGCTCGCTCGGCCATGCCGTCACGGCGCTGGTGCTGGACGACCCCGGAGATCTCAAGGTCGACAGGGTCGTCGTCGGCAACGCCGGCGACCGGGCTGCCGTCGAGGAAGCGCTCGACGGTGTCGAGGCGGTGATCCACCTCGCCGCGATCCCGGCTCCCGTGCTCGGCACCGCGAACGAGGTGTTCGCCGGCAACACGGCGGCCACGTTCACGGTGTTGGACGCCGCCGGCCAGCGGGGAATTCGGCGGGCGGCGATCGCCAGCAGCATCAACGCGCTGGGGTACGGCTGGTCGCCACTGCGGCGGCCATGTCCAGAGTACCTGCCGCTCGATGAGGACCTGCCGACCCAGGCCGCCGATCCCTACTCTCTGTCGAAGGTGGCCGACGAGGCCACGGCAGCGGCGATGCATCGTCGGTACGGCATGACGGTGGTAGCCCTGCGCCTGCCGTTCGTCGGGTCCCTGAGCACCGACGACGGAGGTGATGGCCGGCTGCCCGCACACGCCGCGGCGGTGACGGCGAACGCCGAGGTCGGCGCCCGTGACCTGTGGCTGTACCTGGAGACTCGCGACGCGGCCCGCGCGATGGAACATGCCCTACGGGTGTCCGAAGCCGGTGCCCACGTCGCGTTCGTCGCCGCACCGCGGTCCATCGCGCCCTACAGCACCGAGGACCTGCTCGACCTGTACTACCCCGATGTGCCGCGTCGCCGCCCGATGCCGGGGCGGACGGCTCCGGTCGACCTGACGCAGGCCGAGCGGATCCTCGACTTCACCGCCATCCATCTCCTTCCCGATTCCGACGAGGTCCGCACCCTGCCCGCCGGCCTCCGAACCGAAGAGGACGTCATGACCGTCACCAGAACGACACCCGACTCCCGGACCGCCGAGACCACCCAGGTCCTTGCCGCCGATGCGCCGGCATTCGAGAACGTGAAGCCGCCGTGGGAGCCGCGCGACGGTCTTCGGATCACCGGGGTGCGGGCCATCGCCACCGCGCCCGGCGGCACGCCGCTGGTGATCGTGCGGGTCGACACGAACGAGCCGGGTCTGTATGGGCTGGGTTGTGCGACGTTCACCCAGCGCTGGCACTCCGTGGTGGCCTACGTCGAGCAGCACTTGGAGCGGCTGGTCGTCGGGCGGCACCCGGCAGACATCGAGGACATCATCCGTGCGGTGCACTACGGGAGCTAATGGCGGGCAGGGCCGGTGGGCAACAACGCGCTGTCGGGGCTGGATATGGCGCTGTGGGACATCGCGGGCAAGCGGGCCGGGATGCCGGTGTACGAGCTGCTGGGTGGGCGGGTCCGCGCGGCGGCGGCCACTTACATTCACGCCGGTCGGGCGACGGTCGGGGAGACGTTCGACGATGCGCGCCGGTTCATCGAGGCCGGCTGGACGCATGTGCGGTTGCAGGTGGGGCAGCCCGGTCTCGGCACCTACGGTGCGCCCGGGGCGCGCGGCGGGTACCCGGACGCGCCGAACCCGGACGGGTGGAGCGTGCAGCGTTACCTGCGCACCACGCCGGAGTTGTTCGCGGCGGCTCGTGCGGAGCTGGGCGAGGAGGTGGAGTTGCTGCACGACGTGCACTCGCGGCTGACGCCGAAGCAGGCGGTGTTGCTGGCGCGGTCGCTGGAGCCGTACCGGTTGTTCTTCCTGGAGGACGTGGTGGCGCCGGAGTATTTCGACCGGTTGCCGGAGGCGCGGGCGGCGTCTCCGGTGCCGTTGGCGGTGGGGGAGTTGGCGACGTCGTTCACTGATGCGGTGCGGCTGGTCCGCGACGGTGGGGTGGACCTGATCCGTTGTCACATCTCCGCGATCGGTGGGCTGTCGCCGGCGCGGAAGCTGGCGGTGCTGGCCGAGCTGACCGGGGTGCGCACGGCGTGGCATTCGCCGGCGGACGTGTCTCCGATCGGTGCCGCGGCCAACGTGGCGCTCGACGTCACGTCGGCGGCGTTCGGGATCCAGGAGGGCCATGTGTATCCGGAGCCGGTGCACGAGGTGTTCCCGGGCACGTTGCGGATCGAGCGGGGCTGGCTGCGGCCGAACGAGGCACCGGGCTGGGGCATCGACCTGGACGAGAAGGCCGCCGCCCAACACCCACCGGGTCTGGCGCGCATGGACGAGTGGGTGCTGGGCGTCCGCGGCCCGGACGGCGGCTTCTTCGCGCCGTGAGCCCGGGATCACCCGCGGGCTGCGTCGCTGTGAGCCGGTCAGGCCGACTCGCGGCGGCGCAGCTGCGCCGAGAAGACGACCTCCTGCGGGTCGGGCGGGCCCTCGCCTGCGATGCGCTGGAGCACCAGTCGGCCGGCGGCGTGCCCGATCTGGTGCGACTGGTTGGCCATGGTGGTGAGCTTCGGGGTGATCAGCCTGGCCGCCTCGATGTCGTCGAACCCCATGACGGCGATGTCGTCGGGGATCCGCAGCCCCCGGGCATGGGCGGCGCCGATGGCGCCGATCGCGACGACGTCGTTGGTGGCGATCACGGCGTCGGGTGGTTCCGGCAGATCCAGCAGGGCGTTCATGCCCTGGGCGCCGCCGTCGCCGCTCACTGGCGCGCGCAGGAGCAGGTCGGGTTCTGCCGGGATGCCCGCCTCGTGAAGCGCGGCGCGATAGCCGTCGACGCGCACCGCGGGCGCGCCGCTGCCGGCCGGCGCGGTGATGAACCCGATGCGCCGATGGCCGCGGCCGATGAGGTAGCGCGTGGCCTCGGCGCCGCTCTCGTGGTCGGCGCCGTTGACGACGTCGTACCCCTCCTTCGGCCGGTGACTTCCGAGCAGGACGACAGGTATGCCGACCGACACGGCCGGCCGGATGTCTTCCTGATGCTGGTAGTACCCGGAGAAGACGATGCCGTCGACCCGTCTCTTCACGAGCTGCTCCACGGTCTTGCGCTCGAGATCCGGGTTCGCGTCGGTGTTGCAGACGATGCCGAAGTACGTATCCGCCTGGATGGCGTCCTGCAGGCCGCGGGCCACGGAGGTGTAGAAGGGGTTGGTGATGTCGGGGATCACCAACGCGATGGTGTTCGTCCGCTGGCTGCGCATGCTGCGGGCCAGATCGTTGGGCTGATAGCCCAGCTCGGCGATGGCGTCGAGCACCCGCTCCCGGGTGGCCGCCGAGACCGGCCGGCGCTGGCTGAGAGTGTGCGAGACGGTGGTGACACTCACGCCTGCCAAAGCCGCGACGTCGATGATGCTGGCGTGGCGACGGCGCTGCACGGTCATGTCGCCCACCTCGTCGGATGCCTCATCAAGACATCGTATCGATAAGCGCAGAAGGTTTTGCGCGCGGGAACTCGAGTGAATGGAGATCTCATGGCGGACGGCGAACTGGATCGGATGCTGATCGCGGCAGCGTGCGAGGCCGGCGACCGGTCCTACGACGCGGAGTGGGGCCTGCTCAGAGTCCGCGCGCACTTCAACCCGATCCACACCCGCATCGTGTCCGGCCACGGTCACCGGTATGTCGCCAGCCTGTCGTACGCCGTGGCCCTGTGCGAGGCCGGCCGGTTCGACCGGGCACAGCGAATCCTGTTGCGCTGCATCGAGGACCAGGACACCGACCCGGCGTCGCCAACCTACGGGCTCTGGGGCTACTACGCAGAGGAGCCGGTCGCCGACATGCAACCACCGGACCGGAACCAGGCCGACTTCAACGGCCGGGCCCTGGCCACGGTGCTGCTGCGCCATCAGCCGTCCCTGCCGGACACCGTCCGCCAGGCGGCGCTGACGTCCCTGGCCCATGCCGCCCGGTCGATCGTCCGGCGCAACGTCTCGATGGACTACACCAACATCGCGGCCAAGGGCACCTTCGTCACGCTGGCGGCCGGTCAGCTGCTGGACGATGCCGGGCTCACGGGCTACGGACGGGACCGGCTGCGGCGCTTCGCCGCGAACGTCGACCGCACCGGCAGCTTCGTCGAGTACAACAGCCCGACCTATTGGGCCATCACGAGCCAGGCGCTCACCGCGATCGCACAGTACGCCGACGAGGCGGAGACCAGGCGGGAGGCTGATCGCCTCGCCGCCCTGGCCTGGAGGCATCTGGCGGCACACTGGCATGCGCCGTCCGGGCAACAGGCCGGGCCGATGTCTCGAACCTACGGCGACGACCTGGCGCAGAACTCCGGACTGGCGATGTTCCTACGCAAGGCGCTGGGCGGGAGGGCGCCGTTCGGCTCGTTCGAGCCGGCCGACCCCGAGGTCGAGCTGGTGTGGCCCGCGGTGCTCGAGCCGCAGGTGCCCGAGGAGCTCGCGGCCGAATTCACCGAGCTGCCGGAACCGCAGCAGCGGCGGGTGCTCTTCGCCGTTGGCGACGCCGCCCACGGGGCGGGGGAGCAGCGCGGCGGCACGGCGCTGCGGGCGATCGTCGGCACGACCTGGCGCGAACCGACGCTGACCCTGGGGACGATCAACCAGTCCGACACCTGGTTGCAGCGGCGGAACCTGCTCGGGCGGTGGACCGAACCGGGCGACGCGCCGTGGCGGCAACCCGCGCGTTACGTCCGCCTCCGGGTCCTCAAGGACGGCGTCGACTTCGCGTCCGGCTCGTTCTCCTCCGTGCAGCACGGCAGTGCCGCGTTGTGGGTCGTCGGCTTCGCCTCGCCAGGCGGCGACCGCCACCTGCACCTGGATCTGATCGCCCAGGGCGAGGCGTTCGAGGCAACGTCGATCACGGTCTCGTTCGAGTTCGCGGGAGCCGCCGACGCAGTCATCCTGGTCGGCGACCAGCAGGCGGGTCCGGGTGACGGTTTCGGTATCGGCGACGTCGTACGCGTCGTCACTGCAGGCGTCGAACTGGCGATCCACCTGGCAGCCGGAGACTTCGGCGGAACTCGGCCGCACGGCGTGCTTCGCCGCGACGGCGACAAGGTGTTCGTCGACGTCGACCTGTTCCGGTCGCCGGAGCCTGCCGCGGTCGACCTGACCACCATCGGCAGCGCGTTCGTCGCTGGCACCTTCGCCATGACCCGTCCCGACGAACGGCAGGACCGCACTCGTCTGCCCACGGTCCGGACGCTGCCTGCCCAGATTGAACTCTCCGGATCTGGCATGTGGCTGCGGGCGCGCACGATGGTCGGCACCCGCGCGGACCATGCCGCCGCTTTCGCCTCCAGCGCGCCGGTTCCCTTCGTCGAGGACATGGTCGTCGGCGACCGGCAGGGGGCATGAGCGCGCGGTCCATCCGCCGGTCTCGTGGTCCGAGGTGGCCCCGAGCGCCCGTGGACCATGGGTCGTGGCCGGGCCGGCCCTCGAGGTGGTGCCGCGGGGGTTGTCACCTGATCGTCGATGTGCCGCCTGATCGGGTCCGCGGCGACGATCAGGTGACGACAGCACCCGCGGGCGGTGGGATCGGGCACCTGATCGTCTCCAGCATGTGGACACGAAACGATCAGACGACGTCGACACGGCAATTCGGCGCGAACGGTCACCTGATCATTCCTGCCGGGTCCGTCGCTGGCCGGCGATCCGGTCCTTGACGCTGACCCGATCGCGGTGTGCGTAGAGTTCTGCGCCATGGGCGACGAGCTGGCACGAGGTGGGGACGCGGCCGCGTCTCGGGCGCTGGAGCGGGTGTCCGACGCCGACCGCGAGCGGGCGGCGGAATTCGTCCAGACAGCGCTCGGCGACGGCCGGATCGGTCTCGACGAGATCGACGAACGGCTCGGCGCGGTCATGGCCGCACGAACCCGCGGCGACCTCGAAGCGGCGTTGGTCCACCTCCCAGGCGCCGACGCCGCCTTGGCGACGACCCAGCCGGTGGTGCCCGCGACGGGTCGCGCGAGCGAACCCACGACGATCAATGGGACACACGCGAGAATCCGGCGCACCGGCCGGTGGGAGGTGCCCGCCCACCTCGTCGTCACGATGGTCCACTCGTGGATGGTCCTCGACCTCATGGAGGCGGACCTGCCCGGGCCCGAGATCCGAGTGGACGTCGACCTCACGCACAGCCGTCTTCGCGTGATCGTTCCCGATGACATCCGGGTCGAGGACTCAGGTCTCGAGCAGCACGGGTCGACGGTGAGCGTCGAACCGGCTCGCGGCACCACGTCGCCTCGTGCGGTCGTCCGCCTGAGCGGCCGGCTGCACTGGAGCAAGGTCGCCGCCGAGCCGCCCGGCTGGCGCCGCCGCCGGGAACTGCGCAAAGCCGCCCGACGGTCCTCCTGACCAGTGACCGTGATTTCTGGCCGTCGAGCGCGACCTCAGCAACGGCGAGAACGCCGCCGGTGACGGGCGGACGCTCAGCGTCGGCGGAATCACCCACGAGAAGGGGCTGGGCGTGCACGCGGAGTCGCGGGTGTCCTACTACCTGGGCGAGGCGTGCTCCCGGCTCACCGCCGTCGCCGGCGTGGACGACGAGATCCTCGACTACGGTTCCGTGCGCTTCTCCGTCGTCGGTGACGGCGTCACCCTGGCCCGGTCCGACGTGCTCACCGGGGTGTCGGACCCAATGCCGCTCGACGTCGACGTGAGTGGAGTGAGTTACCTCGACCTGGTTGTGGACGGCGCCGGCGACGGTGTCAGCGGCGACCACGCCGACTGGGCCAGCGCCCGGCTCGCCTGGTCACCATGAGCCGCTCAGTGGACGGCGCGCCGACTGGCGGGTAGGGCTCGCGGGCGTCGGCCGTCACGACCACGAGGGTGGACGCGAGGTCAGGGCCTCCCGGCGCCCGGCGCGGGCGCCGGGAAGGCCACGACCTGTCCGTTGGGCTCCGGCGACTCGGTGCCGAAGTCCTGGCCGACGACATACAGGTGTGGGTCGTCGCCGCGGCTCAGGGCACAGGCGAAGGCGCCCCGGTCCAGTTCTACGGTGGACAGCACCTCGCCGCCCTCGCGCACCCGGACGCAGTGCTGGTTGCCGACGTCGGCGTACCAGACCGCGCCCTCGGCGTCCACGCAGATCCCGTCGGGATGGTCCGTGGGTGTCGGCGCCCACACGCGGCGGTTGCCGAGGCCGCCGTCGGCCTCGATGTCGAACGCGGTGAGGCGGTTGGCGTAGGACTCGGCGACGATCAGGGTCGCACCGTCCGGCGTGATCGCCATCCCGTTCGGGAACGCCACGTCGCCGGCCACCTGCCGGACCTCGCCGCCCGGGGCCACGAGGGCGATCAGGCCGGGCGCGAACTCGCCGCCGGGGAAGTCGAAGCCGATGTTGTTGACGTAGGCGTTGCCACGGTCGTCGACCACGATGTCGTTCCACGGCAGGTCCGAGACGGGGGAGAGGTCCGCGTGCCGCTCCATGGCCCCGTCGGGCTCTCGGCGCAGCAGCTGCCTGTGTGCGGAGTCCACGACCAGCAGCCGCCCGTCCGGGAGGAAGTCGATGCACATCGGGAACGACGGAACGGTCGCCACCACCTCGTGACCGCCGTCGGCGCCGAGCACGATCACCTGGTTCGCGCCCCAGTCGGAGAACCAGAGCCGCCCGTCGTGCCAGCGCGGTGACTCACCGAAGACGATGCGGTCCATCAGGACCTCGGGTGTGCTCATGTCAGTTCCTCTCCCCATCGGTACAAGACGGACCATGCCCGGCTCGGAAAGTCATCGCGAGCACCGGCACATTTGGCTTGCCGATGGGCGGCGGTTGTGTGCAATATATTGCATGCCCATCCCAGAGGGCACGCCCTCGATCGACCGTCGCCTCCTGCGTGACGACGTCTTCGGCCGGCTGCGCGACGCCATCGTCGACGGAGTCCTTGCGCCGGGTGAGCAACTGCGTGACGGTGAGCTCGCGGCCTGGCTCGGGGTGAGTCGCACTCCGGTGCGCGAGGCGTTGCTGCGGCTGGCGGAGGCGGGACTCGTCGTGGCCCGGCCGGGGCGTTCCACGACCGTGAGCACGCTGGACCTGCGTGACATCCGCGATGCTCGTGACGTGGTCGCGGCGATGCACGAGGTGGCCGTGCGGGAGGCGGTGGACAGCCTCACCCGGAGCGATCTCGAAGCGATGCGGGCGGCCAACCACCGCTTCCGCACGGCGGTGGAGCGCGGCGACGTCGAGGCGGCCTTGCGCGCCGACGACGACCTGCACGGCATCCCGGTGGCCGTGGCCGCGAACCGGGCGCTGAGCGCCGTGCTCGATCAGTTCACGCCGGTGCTGCGGAGGGCTGAGCGGCTGCGCTTCTCCTCGCTGGGCGGCCGCGCCTCGATCACCCGGCACGACGACCTCATCAGACTGTGCGCCGCCGGAGACGCGGAGCAGGCGGCAGCGGTCGCCTTCGACACCTGGCACACCCTGCCGACCACTGAGGAGTGACCATGGCCCTGTCCGATTTCCCCCGCCACCGGTTGACCTTCGGCCCCAGCCCCGTCCACCCCATGCCGCGATTGACCGCCCACCTCGGCGGCGCGTCGATCTGGGCGAAACGGGAGGACTGCAACTCGGGTCTCGCCTACGGCGGCAACAAGACCCGCAAGCTGGAGTACATCGTCCCCGACGCGCTGGCGCAGGGAGCCGACACCCTGGTGTCCATCGGCGGGTACCAGTCCAACCACACCCGCCAGGTCGCCGCCGTCGCCGCGTCGCTGGGCCTGAAAGCCGTGCTGGTACAGGAGAACTGGGTCGACTGGCCCGATTCCGTCAACGACCGCGTCGGCAACATCCTGCTGAGCCGCATCATGGGCGCCGAGGTCCGCCTCGACCCGGCCGGTTTCGGCATCGAGTTCAAGGAGTCCTGGTCCCGCGCGATCGAGGACGTGAAGCAGCGCGGTGGCACACCGTACCCCATCCCGGCGGGTGCCTCCGACCACCGGCTCGGCGGTCTCGGGTTCGCGAACTGGGCCTACGAGGTCGAGCAGCAAGAACGCGACCTGGGCATCTTCTTCGACACCATCGTGGTCTGCGCGGTCACCGGTTCCACCCACGCGGGCATGATCGCCGGATTCGCTGCGCTCGAAGAAGCCGGTGGCCGGCCACGCCGCGTGATCGGCATCGACGCCAGCGCGAAGATCGAGGAGACACGCGCTCAGGTCGCGCGCATCGCGACCGCGACAGCCAAGCTCATCGGGGTGGAGCGGCCGCTGCGTGACGACGAGATCACGATCCTCGCCGACTGGGCGGGGGACAGGTACGGCATCCCGGTGGACTCCACGCTCGACGCGATCCGGCTCACCGGTCAGCTCGAGGGGGTGATCCTCGACCCCGTCTACGAGGGCAAGTCGATGGCCGGCCTCATCGACCTCGTCACCGCCCGCGAGATCTCGCCGGAATCGACGGTCCTCTTCGCCCACCTCGGCGGCCAACCGGCCCTGAACGCGTACAGCAGCCTGTTCACCCACACCAGTCCGCTCCCCATCGAATCGCAGGAGCGCGGTGTCGGCGGGACCGCGTAGCCCTCATTCGCGGCCCCGGGGTCCGCCGCCGCGCGGTGACCCGCACCGAGCCCGCAACAGCTGCCGGGGTCGGTCAGACCGGCTCGCGCCACATGCACCACAACGGGGGCCCGTCGGGGAGCCGGATCACCTTGGTGACCGCGAAGCCGTGCCGCTCGTACAGCGAACGGTTGCGCTCCGAGGTGGCCTCCAGATAGGCGGGTACGCCGTCGTGGTCACACCAGGTCAGGACCGAGCGCAGCAGCGCCGTGCCGAGGCCCTGGGATTGCCAGGCGTCCCGGGTGCCGAGGAGGAAGAGGTACTGGTGCTCCTTGTGGGTCGGGTGGTGCTCGTCGAGCAGGCCCATCAGCGTCAGCAGGCGGTCGGCGTACTGCTCGGACGCCGTGCCGAGGTCGCCCGCCATCCGTTCCGCGTCGATCTCGGCGGCCGGCGGGACCCAGACCGAGGCCGCCGCGCCTTCGAGCGCGGTCTCCACCCCGCCGTGGGGGATCGCCGCTTCGAGAATCACGCGGAACGCCGTCGGCAGGATCCGTGCTCGCGCCGCCACGTCCGGGTAGCACCACGAGAGAACCGGATCGGACTGGAACGCCTCGGCGAGGGTTGCCGCGAGGGTGTCGGTGTCGGCTGGGCCGGCGCTGCGTGCCGTGATGGTCTGGGTGCTCATCGCTGTCATCTCCTCTTCGGTGCTGCCCGAACGGGCTCTCGACCCCCAGGCTGCGCCGTCGGACGCGGCGGCCGCGTCGCAGGATGACACCAATCTCCGGGTCCGGAACGGATGGCGTGTTCCCGCCAGCAGACTCGGGTCCGCCGAGGCTCACACGTTGTCGATCAGCCCGTCCCGCAGGGCGAGGGCGACCGCGGCGGACCGCGACCCGGCGCCGAGCTTGCCCAGGATGTTCGTCATGTGGCGGTTCACCGTGTGCTCGCTGACCACCAGCGCGCTGGCGACGTCGCGGTTGGTCAGGCCACGGGCGATCAGGCCGAGCACTTCACGCTCTCGGGGCGTCAGCGGCGACCGAGCTCCTGACGGTTCGGTACCGGCAGGCTCGGGCGCGCGGCCGTGCAAGCCGCTCAAGAGTGCGTCGGCACGCGCCTGATGATGGTCGGCGTCCGCCGGCCGCCCGTCCCGGTCGAGCACCCGGGCCAGTGCCATCAGGGCGCGGGCCTCGTCCCACGGTGCGCCGACCCGGTGGAAGAGCCGGGCCGCGTCCTCGAATGCGATCCGTGCCTCGCCGAGGTCCGCGGCCGCCTCCGCTACGAAGCCGGCCGCCCATGCGACCGAGGCCCGGCTGGGATCCGTGCCGAGGCGCTCGGAGACCGCGGTCAGCTCGGCCAGCGCAGCCCGCGCGGCCACCAGATCTCCCTCTGCCGCGGCCGCCCGGGCCAGAAGCTCCAGTCCGGCGGCCCGCGGAGTCGCCGGTCCGGAGGCGGCGTCGCGGAGGTACTCCTCGGCTCGGTCCCGGGCGGCCCGGACCTCCCCGGCGTCCAGGTGCAGCTCGCCGACGCCCAGGATCGAGAGCGGGTGTGCCGGCGCCTCCTCGAAGAGCCGCAGTGCCTCCTCGGCCCGAGCCTGACGACGTCGCAGCTCACCCAACCGGACACCGACGTCCGCAACCGCCGGGGGCCTCAGCTCGACGAGCGCTCGCATCGCCTCGGTCAGTTGGGTCTCGGCCGCATCCCAGGCACCCTGCCAGACCAGCACGCTGGCGTAGTGCGCACGACAGGTGTGCTGGAGCGCGCCGAATCTCCGCGTAGCCCACTCCTCGATGCTCCGGCACCACTGGACTGCTCGCTCGTAGTCACGGACCTGCTCACAGCCATAGATGAGGTAGCAGCAGCACCAGCCGGCCGCCCACGTTTGGTCCAGCTCGTCCGCAAGCGCGGCCGAGGCGGCCTCCTCGAGCCTCCGGCTGCCCTCGTCGACGTGCCCGGCGAAGACCTGCGCGAGCCCGATCGTGGCGGTCGCCAGGGACTCGAGGTCGAAGTGGCCGAGGCGGCGTGCCAGGGCCAGCGCCTCCGAACCGTCCGCGATCGCAGTGTCGGTATCGCCGATGTACATCACCTTCTCGGCCTCGTGGATCAACAGCAGGCCGTACTCGAGGGTTTCCTCTCGCCCATCCAGCAACCGACGCGCCCGGGCCAGCCACCCGCTGGCGACCGCCGTCTGTCCCCGGAAATCGACGGAGTCGGTGCCGAGCCAGCACGCCATCCGAGCCGCGCCGAGGTCGTCGCCGGCAGCGCGGTAGGCCCGGTACGCACGTTCTCTGGCCTCGAATAGGGCCTCGACGTCGTTGCGCCACCAGGCTTCCCAGCTCAGGGCCTCGAATGCCTCCGGGGAGGCCGATATGGCACTCGAGGACGGGGCCACCAGCGGCTCCATGAGGCCATTGTGCACCCGATGGCGGACGCTGGTCGGCGTCGTGGACCACGATCTCGCCGCTGCCGAGGGGTGACAGGCCGCGGTGCCGCGCCGCATGGCCCGGCCGAGTGACGCGCGTCAGCCGATGTGCTCGAACAGGGACACGATGATCCCTTCGGGCCCGCGCACGTAGGCCATCCGGACACTGCCCTCGTACTCGCCGACGCCACCCACGAGGCCGTACCCGTCCGCAGCTACAGCCTCGATGGCTGCGTTGAGGTCGCCGACCTCGAAGGAGACGTTGCGCAGGCCCAGCTCGTTGGCCATCGCCGCGGGCGATCCGGGGACGTGATCGGGCGTGAGGAAGCTCGAGAGCTCCAGCCGGGTTCCACCGGCGGGCAACCGCAGCATCGCGATCTTGCAGTGCGCGCCAGGGATGCCGCAGACGGTCTCCACGAACTCGCCCTCTACGGATCCGGTGCCCTCGACCTCGAAACCCAGCCCGACGAAGAACGCCGTCGCCGTCTCCAGGTCCGCAACGGTGATGCCGACGTGGTCGAAGCGTTGTACATGTGTCATGCGATCCATCCTTCACTGGTGATCTGGTCGCTTCGATCCTGGGACGGAGCCAAGGCCGGGATCTCGACATGTTCCAGCCGCAACCTCGTGGTACTCCCCTAGATTGCTGCCAACGCGCATACCTGGCCGCCAGCGGTCGCTGCGTTCCCTGACGAAGGGTCGTCACGGTGCCTTCGGCGGGACGGCAAATCGCGCGGCGATGAGCTGGAGTGTGGAGGTGCGCTCGAACTCGGCGCCGACCTCGGCATATATGGCCGCCGCGGTCTCCAGGTCCTCATGGCGTCCGAGGAGGCGGCCTCGGGCACGGGCGAGAGTCGCGGCGGCCCACCTGTTCTCTGCGGCGTACGGCTCGGCCGCGTAGATCCGTTCCTCGGCGTCCGCAAGCCCGGCGGCGACGGCCAGCTCGGCACCGGTGGCGCGCGCGTATCCGTCCGACCGGTGCGCCCAGCCGGGCGGTGCCGCGAAAGCAGCGTCGACCAGGCGTGGAGCCGCTGCGAGGTCGCCGGTGTGCAGAGCGATCCTCGCGCGCACGAACGCTGCGCGGACCGTCATCCAATCGGTCGGTGCGAGGTCGGCCATGGCCACCATCGACGTTCGCTCGAGCCACACGCCGTCCTCGCCGTCGTCGGCGAGGCCGTGCGCCAGGGCGACGAGATTGAACGCGGGCGCCAGCCAGCGCCGGTCGATGCCATCGCGTCTCCAGGCGTCCCACAGCTCGGCGCCTTGGTCGATGGCCGCGGCGAACCGGCCGGTGAGCGTGTGGACGGCGATGCGTCGCGGGATGGCGATGTACGGGTTCGAGGTGGGATCCTCCACCTCGGCGCGGTCGAGGAACTCGCTCGCGAGGTCCAGCTCGCCGGTGGAGATGGCCAGGTTGATCGCGACCTGGAACGTGTCCGAGATCTCGGTGGCGGCCGCCGGGCGATGCCGTGGCAGGCTCCTGAGCAGGCTGAGCCGCTCACCGGCGATCTCGAGTGCGTCGTGCAGGTGGCCCTGCTCGATGAGGGTCGCACTCAGGACGTCCAGTGCACGGAGCGTGACGATCGGGTCACCCGCGTCGCGTGCTCTGGCCACGGCGGTGCCGGCCGGATCGGTCCGGAGGAGGCCGCCTTCGTGCCAGGCGCGCGCAGTGGCGACGAGTGCCGTGACGACCGGATCGTCCGGGTCCGCCTCACGCTGCGCCGCGTCCAGGAGTTCCGATCGGTGTTCCGGCGCACCGGCCGACCGGTACTCGTATCCGAACCGGACTCGGGTCTCGACGGCGGCCGCCCATGCGGCGGCCGCGTCGTTGCCGTGGTCACCGGCCCGGCGGGCGGCGAGCATGAGCAGGTCGACGCCGGCCTGGACGTCCGAACCGGCGATCGCGACCTCGGCCGCATCGCGGAGGTCGTCGAAGGCCTCCCCGTCGTCCGCGGTCCGGGTGGCCGCGGCGAGATACAGCTCGCGAGCCTCGCGGACGTAACCGCGGGCGAACATCAGATGCGCCAACGTCCGCGCCAACTCACGGCCCGCGGGATCGGGCGCGGCCGGCGACCGCGCGAACGCCTCTCGCAGGTCGTCGACCACAGCGTCGAACTCGGTCAGCCAGCTACCATCCAAGGCCTTCTCGAGCCTCGTTGCGGTGGCGATCGCCCAGCTCAGGTGCCGCGCGACCAGGTCGGACCGCTCCACACCGCCGGTCTTGGTGTCGGCAAAGGCGCGGACGGTCTCCAGCAGTCGCCAGCGGGTGGTTCCCGTCGTTGTCGCCCGCACGACGAGGCTGCTGTCGACGAGGCGTCCGAGCAGGTCCGCCGCGGCCGCGGTGTCCGGTGCACCCGTGACCCACGCGACGGATGCGAGGTCGAAGCTGCCCGCGAACACGGACAACCCTCGCAGCATCGACCGCTCCGCGTCGTCCAGGAGGTCGTAGCTCCAGCCCATGACGGTGTTCAACGACGTGTGACGCGGTGGTACGCCTCGAGCGCCGTTCACCAGGCGGACGTGGTCGCTGATGGCAGCGCGGAGCCCGTCCTGACCCAAGGACGATGCCCGCGCCGCGGCGATCTCGATCGCCAGCGGCATCCCGTCGAGGTGATCGCAGATGTCCGCGACCACCTCGCGGTCGAGTTCCAGGTCAGGATCCCCTGCGCGAGCGCGGTCGAGGAACAGGCGTACGCCGTCGGGATCGGTGGGCAGTGGGCCCAGGCGCACCAGCCGTTCATCTGGTAGTCGGAGCCGCTCACGGGAGGTGGCGAGCACGACGAGGTGCGGGCATCTGTCGAGTAGCGTCCCGAGGAGAGAGCCGACCTCGTCGACGACGTGCTCGCAGTTGTCCAGCATGAGCAGGAACCTGCCCGTCCCCAGGTGTCCTGCGATCGTGCCGCTCACCTCCTGGTCCGGCAGCTCGGAAACCCCGAGGACGCTCGCCACCGCCTCCGCCACGAGACCGGGCCGCACCGGAACGAGGTCCACGAACGCGGCACCTGCGGGAAAGCCCCGCGCGCTTTCGGCGGCCACCACCGTCGCCAGGCGGGTCTTGCCCATCCCGCCGGGCCCGACCACGCTGACCAGTCGGTGGTCGTCGAGAGCGCCGACGATCGCCGCTCGATCCGGCTGGCGGCCGACGAAGGTGCTTCGCCCGCGGGGAAGCCCGGCCACTTGTCCGGGCCCGCCGCCGGGAACGGACGCCTGCGGCCCGGCCAATGCCCCCAGTTCGCGCCGGTCGCTCGCGCCGAGCTTGCGGAGCAGGGATGACACGTGGTTCTCGACCGTCCGCACGGAGATGTGCAGGACATGCGCGATCTGGGCGTTCGACCGGCCAGCCGACAGTTGGCCGAGTACCTCGGCTTCACGATCCGTGACCGAGGGCAAGGACGACCGATCCATGCCAGAAGGAAACCACGTCCGGGCACAGGTGGCGGGTGCGTGGTCGTTGAGTGGTGCCCACTGATGCGCTCGGGAGCCGCGATCAGCAGATTGGAACCACGCACGCAGGCACAAGGAGGACCGTGATGAGCCTGGTGATCGTGACAGCCCGGGTCCACGCGGACAACGTCGACGCGGTCGCCGTCGAGGCGCGCAGGACATTCGCGGCGATCGCCGCCGCGGCGCCGGACGCAGGGTATGCGGTCTGCAAGGGACCCGACGGCACCTTCGTCGCCATCCTCGATGCGCCGGAGGGCAGCAATCCACTGCTCGCGATCCCGGCTTTCGTCGACTTCCAGGATGGCATCAGCGCCTGGGGAGCGGAGCCGCCCACGTCCGAGCTGTGGGAGGTGGTCGGCTCGTACCGCCTGTTCGAGCGCACCGCTGACTCAGCCGAGCCCGAACGGCTCACCGGCAGCCTGAGCCTCGAACGCCGGACGTCGAACTCTTCGGCAGCCGCCAATCGAAGGACGAATCAAGAGCACGACCCAAGGAGAGCCTGAACATGACAGACAAGCGCAAGCTCATCGTCCAGCAGTGGGTGACCGTCGACAACGTCGCAGCCGAAGAGGACGGCGGGCTCAGCTTCGTGTCGGGTGAGCCTTTCTCCGAAACCGACACCAGTCCTTTCAAGGCCGATCTCATGGGGTTCATCGGCTCCGTCGACACGATGATCCTCGGTGCGAACACCTACCACCAGGCCAAGGGCTACTGGCCCCACGCCGACGAGCAAGGCGAGTACGGCGAGAAGCTCAACAACCTCACCAAGTTCGTCGCCTCCACGACCCTGGACGACGCGCCGTGGGGCGATTTCCCCGCGGCGACCGTCACCCGTGATCCCGCCGCCACCGTCCGTGAGCTGAAAGAGAAGAGCGGCAAGGACATCTGGCTGTGGGGGAGCTTGACGCTCATGCGTTCGCTGCTCGACGCCGGCCTTGTCGACGAAATCCGGATGCTGGTCTGCCCGGCCTCGCGTGGCAGGGGAACGCGCGTGTTCGAGGACCGGCGAGACCTCTCACTGCTCGAGGCCACCGCGTTTCGGAACGGCGTGGGACTCCTGCGCTACGAGATCAAGAACTGAATGGCGTCCACACAGTCCACGATTCTGCCCGGCCGCAGCTCCGTGCCTGCACCGAATCAGACGAACGAACGTCGGAGGATCACATGCCGCACGTACAGCGTTTCGACCACATCGGCATCACCGTCGCGGACCTCGCCTCGGCGACCGCGTTCTTCGTCGGGCTGGGACTCGAAGTCGAAGGTACCGGAACTGTCGAGGGCGAGTTCGTGGAGACCGTCTGCGGCATCCCTGGCGCACGCTGTCAGATCACGATGCTGCGGCCTCCCGACGGAGGATCCCGGCTGGAGCTCTCGAGCTTCCTCACGCCCGACCATGTCCCCGGATCGCCCGCGGCGATGGCCAACGAGATTGGCCTGCGCAACGTGTCCTTCCAGGTCGCCGACCTCGAGGCGGCCGTCAACGCCGTGGCCGCGAATGGGTACGGACTCGTCGGCGGCATCGGCGACTATGAGAACAGCGTCCGGATGGCCTACGTGCGCGGGCCGGAAGGAATCATCGTGTCCCTGTTCGAGCAGATCGGCTGACGCGCGCGAGCAGCACCACGTGCGTGGGCCCGTTGCCAATACGGGAACGACCAGACCGCTCCGTTCTGGATGCACGGGCGACCGGCGCCGCACACAACAACGAAACGGAAGGAATGCCTATATGGCCACCGCCGCGGATCTCGACCGCGCCACCGACTCACAGTGGGACTGGGTAGCGGAGCAGACCCGGACGTACCTCACCTCGGGCGGATCCGAGGGACACGAAGCGAACGGGGTGCGCATGCTCGTGCTCGTCACGACAGGACGCACCAGCGGACAGCCACGACGCACGTGCCTGATCTACGGCACCTCCGGGAACGACTTCGTCCTGGTCGCCTCCAAAGGCGGCGCCGACGAGGATCCGGATTGGTTCAAGAACCTCAAAGCAGACCCCAGCGTCGGGGTCCAGGTCGGTACCCGCCGCTTCACCGGCCGCGCCCGACTGGCGTCCCCGGCCGAGCGCGAGGCCCTTTGGCCCCAGATGGTACGGATCTTTCCGCTGTACGAGGACTACTCCCACAAGACCGACCGGCAGATTCCGGTCGTCTTGCTCACGTCCCAAGACTGAACCAACCCGTCGAAGCACGCCCGCGACCCACCTAGCGTTGTTCTCACCGTCCCCCGGGGTCGCGGTCGACCTCTTGGACGTGACTGCGGAAGGATTGCGATGGGCGGACCGAGCAGAACGAGCTGCAGGTAACGGATGGCGTGCGGACCAACGGCCCGCCCCGTCCGGTGATCAAGGGATTCCGAGCATGGCGGTGATCGAGGACGTTCGGGCGCTGGGCGCTGGGTCCTCGCCGAGCTGGCGGCACTGGGCCCGACCGAGGCGCGCGAGCTGGTCGTCGACGCTTGGCGCATGGTCGTCCCCAAGAAGCTCTCCCGCGCCTACGACCTCACCCATCCGAACGGCCCGGGCTGAGCCCATACTCCATGCGGCCTGCGGCCGGGTGTGCCGACATGGGTCCCCCTGGGTCCCATGGATTGATGCATCGGACGCCGAGGGGTTCGAAGTGCTTGGTGTTCCGCGTCGCGACGGTCATCTCGGCGGCCTGCGCGATTGCGGCGATGAGGGCGTCGTCGAACGGCGCGTGCTCGGGAACCCCGTAGGTGGCAAGGATCCGTGCGGCCGGCAGGTCGAATGGCAGTACGCGGTTCGTGAACGTGGGGAGCACATGCTCGTCGAACCACCGGCGCAAGATCTCTCCTTGTGCTGGGTCGGATCGCTCCTTCGCGACGATTCCGCGCTCGATCTCGGCGACGGTCGTAGCCGTCACGAACAGGTCGGCCACCGGAATAGCCGCCGCCCAGGCTTCCACCGACCGATTGCGCCCTCGGACGCGCAGCGCGGACACCACGCTGGTGTCCAAGACGTACCTCACAGCTCAGGGGTACGCGCCGTCAGGCCCAAGCGCCCCGGCTCGAACACGATGTCGGCGCCCTCGTCCATGCTCAGCAGGTCGACGATGGTGACGGGCTCACGCGCGAGGCTCTCGGCGAGAATCTCGCGCGCCTCTGCTTCGACGGACCGGTGATGCTGCTCGGCGCGCACGCGAAGCGCGGCCTTCGTACCGGCGGGAAGGTTGCGGATCAAGATCTGCTCCATGGTGACCACCTCCGATATCAATTCGACGATATCACTTCACGACGTGGCCATCACGGTGTACGGGCGGACCGTTCGTTCGCTGTCCAGGGTGTGCCCCGGTGACGCGGAGGACCGGCACGGTCGTTCCGCCGGTACTGGCCGCAAGCGGCCATGCGCGGCGCGGCCGGTCAGCCGGGCGGCAGCCAGTGGTAGACGACGGCGCTGCCGGCGAGCCGGTCCTGCAGGGATCGCCGCTGCGGCGTGAGCAGCGTCCACAGCAGGCCGATCGGGAAGACGGTGCAGGTGGCTGCGCGCAGGAGGGCTCGCCTGGCGGGCAGGCGTGCGCGGGTGCCGGCGTCCACGACGCGGGTTCCCATGACGGCGCCGCCGAACGTGCGGCCGGTCGACGCCCAAGCGATTGTCAGGTACACCACCGAGATCACGAACCCACTGAGCAGCATCACCGGCAACGGCACCAGGACCGGCTCGAACGCCAGTGGCCGGATCGCCAGGACGGCGGCGTTGAGCAGTAGCAGGCCGACAGCGAGGAGCACGAGCACCATGGCCAGGTCGACGGCGCCGGCGATCAGCCTGGTCACGAGGCCGGCCGGCTGGCCCTGGTACCTGCGGGCCTGCTTCGGCACACCGGACAGGTGGTGTTCGGTGTCCGCGCCGCGTCCGGTGGTCATCGGCGGTTCCGGCGTAGCAGTCGGTCCACGACCCCGGCGACGACGTCGTCCGCCTCGATGCCGCGCTTGCGGACACCGACGACCACGGAGCTGGCCAGCGATCCGGTCGAGCTGCGGATGATCTCGGGCAGGTCGATCTCGTCGAGGACCTGGTCGGCGATGGCCGCCAGATCGAGCCGGTCGACGACGCGTTCTGTGTCGACACGGTCGGCGATCGCGTCGACGTCGATCCGCGCGGCGATCGCGTCGAGGTCGACGTTCTCCGTGACCAGGTGCGTCAGGTCGATCCGCTCGACGACCTCGGCGACGATCAGCGGGACCAGCCGGTCGAGCAGCTCGGACACCTGCGCTGCCTGCCGCTGTCGCTCGACGTCACCGCGCCGGGCCAGCTCGGCGACCCGGAAGCGCAGGTCGGCCTCAATCGTCGCCGCGGCTTCCCGGACCATCGCGCGATAGTGCTGCGGCACCAGCGCACGAACCGGCGCGGAGCCGTGCCACACCAGACGGGCCGTGATGCCGACCATGACGGCGCCGTACTCGACCACCCGGACGGCGGCGGCCCGGCCGGTCGCCGCCGCGCCCACCACCGCGTCCGACGCCCGCACGGCGGGCGGCGCCGGCGCGGCCATGCGACGCGACGCTGCGCCCGGACGGGTCACGCTCATCTGGCCAGTATGACCCTCACGGTGACGGCTACGCGTGCGTTGCCGCGTTCTGCGACTTCTACGGGCCGTCCGGTGACGGTCGGGTGAGGATGTCATCGATGGCTTGTTCCAGGTCCGCGGCGGCTCCCTCGAGGCGGTTGCGGACGGCGGTGACTTCGGCCCGGTCTCGGTCCAGGGAATGCTGGAGCGAGGCGAGAGCCGCCCGGAGGGCATGTGGCGAGGGCCCGCCCAGGAGCGTGCGCCGTTCGACGCCCTGACGCGGATCGAGTGCGTCGCGCAGGATCATCTCGGGAAGCTCAACCGGCCGGCCGAGGTAGGCGACGGCGGCTTCGTCGACGAGCTGTGGGGTGACGTCCTGGGGGAGGAGGCCCCTTTCACCACAGAGCCGGACGAGAATCCCGACGATCTGGTGCGCGCTGCGCCACGGCAGCGCGCTGTGCCGGCTGACGGCGGCGGCCAGATCGGTGGCTTGTGCCCAGCCGCCGGTGGCAGCGGCGAGGGTGCGGTTGGCGTCGACGGTGACGTCGCGCAGGACCGTGGTGGTCGCGGCCAGCTGGGCGATCGCCAGCGTGAACACCCGGTCGAGAGTGTCATCGGTGACGCGACGCTCGCGGAACGACAGTCCAGTGGGTCCCTTCTCAGCCAGGAACGCCGACGTGAGCCCCGATACGGCGAGCACGGCGATGCTCTTGGTGGCCTCGGGGAAGTCGGGGTTGCGCTTCTGCGGCATGATGCTGCTGGTGCCGCAGAAGCGGTCGGGTACGTCGACGAAGCCGAACTCGGACGAGAACCAGAGCTGCAGGTCGTCGCCGAGACGCCCGAGATTGGCGGTGGCGATGCCGAGGACGGCGGCCGTCTCCAAACAGTCGGTGTCGTGGCTGAGGATGGCGTCCATGGTGTGCGGGATCGGGCCGTCGAAGCCGAGCAGATGTGCGGTGCGCTCGCGGTCAACGGGGATGTCGGAGCCGGTGAGCATGCCGGCACCGGCGGGCGACAGGTTCAGGCGCCGGTACAGCGCCAGGGCGCGCTCGCAGTCGCGGGCGAAGACGTTGGCCCACATGGCGAGCCAGTGACCGAACGTGGTGGCCTGCGCCACCTGGCCGTGGGTGTACCCGGGCATGACGGTCTCGACGTGCGCGGTGGCCTGCTCGTGCAACGCACCACGCAGTGCGTTGAGTTCGCCGACCAGGTCGAGCAGGTGGTCGCGGTGCACGATCCGGCGGGATACGGCGCCGAGGTCGCCTGAGCTGCGCGCGAGGTTGATGTGCCCGCCGACGTCCTCGCCTAGGGCACGAATGAGGTACTGCTCGCCGGAGTGCCGTTCGCCACCGACCCGGGCCCGCTGCTCGACGATGTCGTGCTTTTCGAGCCGGCGTAGCTCATTCAGGATCGCCGCGCCCGCGGATCGGGGGATCAGCTCGCGTTCGGTCAGCATCACGACGTGTGCCTTGTCGAAGCGGTGCGCCGCGGCGAGGAAACTGGCCGGGTCGCTGATGCCGGGCACCACGGCAGAGGCGTCCAACTCCTCGGAGAGGCGGATGCCGGCGGTGCGGTACCCGCGGTAGGTGGCGTGGGGTTGCTGCAGGGGCATGATCGGCTACTCCTGAAAGGCGCGCACGCGGCAGGTGGGTTGCCGCGTGCACGGTCGGCGGTCACTCGTTGCGGTCGCGGTACTCCGCTTCCGCGGTCTCGAACGTCTCCGCCATGGTGGAGACGAACTCCTCGGCGCTCGTCTCGCCCAGCAGGACGTTCTGGTACGCCGGCTCGCTCTGGGACGTCTCGATGGAGGAGTAGTCCGGCAGGTACATCGGCGCGAAGAGCGTCTGGGTCCGCGGATCGGCGAGGATCTCGTTGGCCACGACGATGCCGGGCTGGTCGAGCGTCCACTCGTCCTGGGCGGCGTCGAGGTTCGCCGGCACCGATCCGAAAGCCTCGACCAGGTAGCTGTTGCTCTCGTGGGACAGCAGGAATTCGACGAAGGCCCATGCCTCGTCGGGGTGGTCGCTGCCGGCGAAGATGGCGTAGCCGGGTACGCCGGACATCAGCTGTGTGTGCGGGTCCGACTCCGACTGTCGCGGCAACGGGAACGCGCCGAGGTCGTCGCCGAACGCGGTACGCAGGGTGCTGGCGCTGAACAGGTCATGGTGCATCATCGCGATCTCGCCCTCGGTGAACTGGGCGACCATCTCGCTGTAGCCGTTGGTCAGGTCGGCTTCGGGTGTGTGCGTGCCGTAGATCTCGGCCATGCGCTCGATGTGCGCCACCGCGTCCGGGTGCCGGAGATTCGCCGTACCGTCGTCGTCGAAGAACGGTGCGGCACCAGACGCGGCGAAGGCTTCGGTCATGACCTGGAAGACGCCACCCGCCCCGCCTCGGATCGTGTACCCGTACCGGCCCGCGGCCGGGTCGGTCAGCGTTTCGGCGGCGGCGAAGAACTCGTCCCACGTCTGCGGAACGTCGATGCCGGCCTCAGCGAACAGGGACTTGCGGTACCACATCAGTTCCAGGTTGCCGCGGAACGGGACGGCATAGAGGGCGCCGTCCGGCGAGATGTCACGCAAACCGTCGAGGAGCCCTTCCTGCAGCGAGCCGCTGAGCTCGCTGGACTCCAGACGATCGTCCAGCGGTATCAGCGCGTTCTGGGCCAGGATGGCGCCCAGGCGGCTCGACGTGACGCTGCCGATGTCCGGTGTTGCTTCGTTGGCGATGGCCGCGTTGTACTTCTGCGGCGACTCACCCGGGGGCAGGCCGAGGTAGCTCACCTCGATCCCCGGGTTCGCCGCCTCGAACCGCTCGATCAGCTCCTCGTATCGCGGGGTGGTCGTGGCGCCGGCGCTGTCGTCCCAGAACTCCAGCGTGACGGTACCGTCGGCGTCGCTGGCCGTACCGTCGTCGGAGCCGCAGGCGGCGAGGACGGCGACACAGGCGGCGCCGGTCACCACGGCCAGGACGCGGCCGCGGATGCTGATGATGGGTTGCATGGCATTCCTCCTCGACGGAGTTCGGTGTGGCACTAGCCTTTGACCGCGCCCAGGGTCATGCCCTGGACAAGGTGGCGCTGTACGTAGGCGAAGACGAGCACGACGGGCAGAATCGACAGCATGCCCCCGGCGGCGAGGGCGCCGTAGTCGGCACTGTGTTCGCCGACCAGGTAGCTCAGCCCGACCGGGACCGGGAACAGCTCCTGCTGGTTGATGAACATCAGGCCGAACAAGAAGTTGTTCCAAGCACCGATGAACGCGAACGAGCTGACCGCGACGAGCGCCGGCCCGAGTAGGGGGAGCACGACCAGCCGGAACCCGCGCAGCCGGCCGCAGCCGTCGATCATCGCCGCTTCTTCGAGCTCGACGGGAACACTGCGGATGAACCCGCTCATCAGGATCATCGCCAGGGGCAGTTGGAAGACGGTGTTCGCGACGACGAGACCTTGCAGGGAGTTCAGCAGCCCGAGGTCGCGGAAGACCTCGTACAGGGGGATGAGCAGCATGGCTCCGGGAACGAACTGGGTGCACAGCAGCAGCACCAGGAAGGCGCGGCGGCCTCGGAACCTGAAGCGTGCCAGTGCGTATCCGCCCATGAGCGCGAACAGGACGGTCAGGACGACGGTACCGACGCCGATGACGGCGCTGTTGCGCAGGAACGCGCCGAAGTTCAGGCTGCCGAGGACCGCGTCGAAGTTCTCCCAGGAGAGCGGGAACGGTGTGAACAGCCGCGAGCCAGGCTGCCGGAGCGCGTAGACGAGCATCCAGTAGAGCGGCACCAGCGTGAACGCCAGGTAAGCGAAGAGCGGCAGGTAGATGCTCAGGATCCGCCCGCGGCGGCGCTGGCGTCGTGCTGGCGGCGTGACGGCGCGACGGGTCGCGGTGTGTGCCATGGTCATTCCTCGTCCCCCAGTCGGACCAGCCGGAGATACAGCAGGGACATGAGCAGCAGGCCGAGGAAGGCCGCGACGGTGAGCGCCGCCCCGTAGCCGAAGTCGTAGTCGTGGATCGCCGTGCGGGCGATGTAGAGCGGCAGTGTGGTGGTCTGGTTGGCCGGACCGCCTCCCGTCAGGGAGTACAGGAGGTCGACGTTGTTGAACTCCCACACGATGCGCAGCAACGACGCGAGGACAATGGTCTCCTTGAGGTGCGGCAGTGTCACGGCGCGGAACTGGTGCCACCGCCCAGCGCCATCGACCGCGGACGCCTCGTACAGCTCGGGCGGCACGGTCTGCAACGCGGCGAGCAGCAGGATGGCGAAGAACGGCACGCCGTGCCACAGTTCGGCGACCACCGCCGCCCAGAACACCGTGTCGGTGTTGCTGAGGACCGCCGTGGACGAGTCGCCGATTCCGGCGGCCGAGAGCACCCGCATGACACCCGTCGCCGGGTTGTAGACCAGGCTGAAGATCGCGGTGGTGAGGACACCGGAGACGGCCCACGGAGCGAAGATGAGCGCGCGGGCCAGGCCGCGGCCGACGAAGGTCTGGTTGAGCACCAGGGCGCCGCCGAGCCCCAGCAGGAGCTGAAGACCGACCTCGACGACCACCCACTTGACGCTGAATATGAGGCTCTGCCAGAAGAGGTCGTCGTCCAGCATCGCGCGGAAGTTGTCCAGGCCCACGAAGCCGTCGTTCCACGGCTGGGTGATGTTGTAGTCACGCAGGCTGAAGTAGAAGACGTTGCCGATGGGGTAGGCGAGGAAGACGGCGAAGAGGACGAGCGTCGGGGCGATCAGCAGGTAGGGGGTCGCCCGGCGTCGCAGGCGGCGCCGTCTGGGCGTCGTGCGCGTCCGCCGTCGCCGGTCGAGGTCGTCCGGCGAGTTGCGGGGTATGTCAGTGATCGTCATGTGATGCCTCCACGGGGCCGACCACGTGGGGGACCGTCGCGAGAATGTCGTCGAGCGCGTCCAGGGTGGGCGAGGCGGACACCGGGCCGGGAAGGGCGGCCGTGGTCGCCGCAACGTCCTTGAGGCCGCTCGACGTGCCGATGACGACGACCTCGTCATGTGGGTGCAGCGTCCCGTCCGCCAGGAGGCGGCGCACCGCGAGTAGAGCGGTGATGCTGGCGGCTTCCAGGTAGATGCCTTCCGTGGCGGCCAGGTCGCGCTGTGCCGACATGATCTCGTCATCGCTGCGGACCGGCACCGCGACGCCAGCTGACTCCCGCAACGCCGCGACGCCCTGGCCGGTAGCGTAGGCCACTGCCGTCGAGAAGGAGACCGAGCCGGGCATCGGCAGCGGGTCCGGCAGAGGCTGGCCGTGCCGAAGTGCCCGTTCGTACGGCCCGTACACCTCGGCCGCCACCAGCCGGGGCGCCCGCTCGATCAGCCCCAATGCCCGCAGGTCGGCGAAGCCCCGGTGGATGCCGGCGAGGCCGTCGGCGTAGGCGGTGGGAACGACCACGACGTCCGGGACGCGACCAAGCTGCTGGAAAAGCTCGTAGGCGATGGTCTTGTATCCCTCGACGCCGAACGGGTTGGACCCGGCCGGCGGCTGAGTGAACGACGACATCGGCACCCAGCCGCGCTTCGCCACCGCCTCCCGCATCACCGTCCACCGGTCTGCGGGATCGTCGTAGGCCACGACCATGGCGCCGAACACCTGCATCAACGTCCGCATCGTCGGCGGGACCGAGTGGAGGGTGAGCGCGACGCAACGCAGCCCGGCGGCTGCGGCGTAGGCGGCGACGGCCGCGCCGTGGTTTCCCGTTGTCGAGACGACGACCGTGTCCGCCGCGCTGGCCCGTGCCTTGGTGACCGCGACGGCTGCCAGCCGATCCTTGTAGGACCAGGTGGGGTTGCGGCTCTCGTCCTTCAGCCACAGGTCTCGCACGCCGAACCGCCGGGCCAGTGACCTCAGCGGGAGCAGCGGTGTGCCGCCCTCGCCGAGGCTCACCGGCGGGTCGGCCGGCGCGAGCGGCAACAGGTCTCGATAGCGGAACAGCCCGGGCATGTCGGCGTCCAGCGGCAGCGGACCTGGCACGATCTCGTACACGGGGGTCAGGTTGGCCGGATGCCCGGAGGTGGGGTCGGGCACCGGGACGTAGGCGGCCTCGTCGTTGTACCGGCGAGTGCCGCCCGGCGCGACCAGGTGGCCCGCATATCGCGCGGTCACGCTCCCACCACCCGCAACGAGCGATCCAGGCTGGTGAAGAGCTCGAAGCCGGATTCGGTGACCACGCCGGTGTCCTCGACCATCATGCCGCCCCAGCCGAACTCGTAGTACGGGGTCTCGAGCGAGAACACGCCGCCGGTCTCGATCCTCGTATCCACACCGGGACCGACGACCGGGTGTTCGTAGACGGACAGCCCGATTGCGTGACCCACATGGTGCCGCCGATACGGGCTCAGGCCGTGACGTTCCACCGTCTCCACGGCCCGGGCGAACACATCCCCGGCGCGAACGCCGGGGCGGGCCAGCTCGATCTCGGCCATCAGCCCCTCGAGGAGCGCCCCGTATCGCCGCTCCTGGTCCGGTGTCGGCTCCACCAGCACCGCCGTCCGCGCGATGTCGGACCAGTAGCCGTCGAGCTGGCAGCCCAGATCGAACCGGAGCAGGTCGCCTGGCAAGCAGCGGGTAGTGCCCGGTGGGGCATCGCCCAGCGCGCTGCGCTGACCGGTCGTCACGACGATGTACCGCGGATCGCCGCCGCGGGCGATCATTGTCTCGGCCACGACCCGCGCCAGGCTGCGTTCGTCCACACCGGGTTCGGCGACGGCCAGGGCCGCATCGATCGCCGCCTCGGCGATGTTGGCGGCTCGTCGCAGGAGTTGCTGCTCCGCGGGCAGCTTGACCGATCGCACCGACAGCATCCAGGCGTTGGCGTCCGCGACCTCGGGGAGGGCCCCCCGCACCTGTGAGGTCTCCGCCACCCAGCCCTCGGCGCCGATGCGCACCTGTCCGAGGGCCACCAGTCGATCCGCGACCGCGGCGGCGAGGGACCGGTGCCGGGCGTCGGGGACGCCGATGCGTTCGGCACCGGTGAAGTAGAACGTGCCGTGCACGGTCAGGTCGTCGACGTCGGTGCCCGCGTCCACCGCGGCGGCTACGTCCCCGGCCGGGCAGATCAGCCAGGTCCGTTCCACGGTCACGACCGCCGCCAGCGGATAGCCCTGGTGGAGAGAGCCGAACACGCTGCGATACCCGGTCGCGTAGTCGACGGCTTCCGGGCTGGTCAGGACGAGCGCGTCCAGTTCCGACTCGGCGAGCCGGGCGCGCAGCCGGTGCTTGCGTTGTCGGACCGTCTCGTGCCGCTCGTGGATCGCGATGGTATCGGCCAGCGCCGGCGATCGCCTCGTCGCTGCGCCGAGTGCCTCCTGCGACGTGTCTGTGCGCAATCCGCGCACCCCTTCCATCTGCCGAATTTGTGGTCTGCTCATGGTGGCCGGAGTCGCATGCTGTGACAATGTGAGCGGGAGGGAGCGAATGACGAGCGCAGTTGTGTCATTGTCACAATTGGCGGCGCGGATGGAGCAGTCCGCGCCCGACCTCGCGAACGAGATCCTCCGATATGTCTGGGGGATCCCGGGTTACAGCGAGGAGCGGATCTCTCGCAGCGAGCTCGCGGGCATCCTCGAGGACACCGTGCGGGGCGTGGCCGGGAGTCTGCGCCACGTCGGTGACGCTGACCCTGCCACCATCCTCTCCGCCCAGCAGATCGGCGAGGCGCGAGCGCTACAGGGTGTGCCGGTCGACGCCATGGCCCAGTCGTGGATGACCGTGCAGCGCGTTCTGGTCGACCATCTCGTCATGCGCGCGGACTCTCTGGCACCGGACGACCTGCGCCGCGGCGTCGCGTGGCTCGGGTCGATCTTCGCGGTGCTGACCCGCACGTCTGTCGACACCTACCGCAAGACGCAGGACGAGGTGACCGCACATTACGACCGGCTCACCGGCGACCTGGTGGCGCGGCTGGCCGGCGCGCAGCCCGCCGACCCCGACGACATCGTCCAACGCGCCCGGATCCTCGGCGTGGACCCGAACGCTCAGCACCTGGCGATCGCGGTTTCCGCCTCCCCGCTGGACGGCGAGTCCGCGCCGCAGGCGTACGTGCGGGTGCAACGGCTGATCCTGGCGCGGGTGGCGCCGATGACGGTCGGGCGCGTCCTCATCGGCCATCTCGACGAGTTCCCCCTGCTGATCGCGCCGTTGAAGGTTCCGGTCGAGGCAGCGGAGGCGCAGATCGCGGCGGCGGTGCGGCAGTCACCGCACCACCCCCAGGCCCTGGTCGGCATCGGTCAGAAGACGGCGCGCCTGCCTCAGATGGCGGCCGTCTGCCGGCAAGCCCGCGAAGCGCTCGACGTGGGGCTGCGAATGAGTTGGTCGGGACGGGTGGTGCGGTTCGACACCGTGTTGCCGGAGGTGTTGCTCATCCGCAGCCCGGACGTCCTGGAGCAGTACGTCGAGCTGCTGCGCCCGATCATGGACCGGCCAGAACTGCTGGACACGCTGCGCGCCTACGTGGAGTCCGGCCTCTCCGCCCGGGAGACCGCCCGGCGGGTCTTCGTTCATCCGAACACCGTGCCCTACCGGCTCAAAACGATCAGTTCGCTCCTCGGCCGGGACGTCTCCGACCCCGCGTCCACAGTCCTGCTGGAGTTGGCTCTTCGCGCTGTCGATCTCAGCTGATCGCTGCCTTGTCGGGTTCGGCGTCGTCGCGGTCGGCGGGGTCCGGCCGGCGTCGGGTGAGGTTGTGGGCACGGTAGACGGCGAGGGTGGCGGCGACGGCGAACAGCGCCAGCCCGGTCCACACCATGCCCGGCGTGACGTTGAGCCCGGCACCGTCGACGCCGCGGGTCCGGCCGCCGTCGTTCCCGGATGCGGCGACGACGAGGATGGTGACGATGGTGGCGGTGACGGCGATGCGGGCGATCCAGCGGCCCGCCTGGTCGATGGGCCGGCTGGACGGGCGGTGGGCGGGGGAGAGGATGCGGGTGATCAGCAGTGCCGCCACGGGCAGCTGGAGCAGCCAGACGGTGGTGCGGAACCAGCCGTCGTACCAGACGTTGGTGCCGTAGAGCAGCGTGTGCCAGACGCTCAGTACGTAGACGACGATGATCGTGCTGTGCAGGACGCGCCACGTCTTGGCGCCGACGGAACGTCGTGCGTAGTAGGCCAGGCCGAGGGGGATGGCCAGATAGAACGCGAGCAGTCCGATGAGGATGGCGATGACGCCGGTGCCGCTGGGGTAGGCGCCGGGGACGAAGGCGTTGGCGAAGGCGTGCCAGGTGCGCCCGGCCCAGCCCAGACCCTCGGCGTTGCCGCGTACCTCCTCGGCGAAGAACATGAACGCGTGGGCGAACATCAGCCCGATGGTGGTGAGGCTGGTGGTGCGGTGCAGCTTCTCGATCCGGGTGGGGGAGAGCGGTAGCCAGGGCTTGGGGCGGCTGGACCGGGTCAGCCCGAGCATGACGGTGATCCAGGCCCACAGCAGGGCCGACCAGCCGAAGGCCTGGCACAGCCAGTACATCCAGTAGAGGTCGGCACCGCCGGCGAGGAATGGCATCACCTCGACGGTGGGTGAGGTGCCGGTGTCGACGCGCTGGTAGAACCATGCGAACAGGCCCACGGTGATGATCATTGCCAGGCCGCCGTCGATCATGGAGTCGCGGAGGTCGAGGCGGAAGGCGGCCCAGTCGAACCACCGGCGGGTGCGAAGCTCTCGAGCGTCGGTCACGGGCAGCACCCTTCCACGTCGGAACGGCCGATGCCGCTTTCAACGAATCAGCAGCGGACCTTCGTGCATTGGCGTGAAAAGTAGGGCATTTCGGGAGCGTTTCGCTAGGGCATGCCCAGCAATCGGCCTGGCGCCGGGAGCTTTCTCAACCAACAGGTTGACGATGCGCGATCCACGACCTACGGTTGTATTCAACCGAGGAGTTGAGGATGCGTGGCGGAGGAGAGCGAAGAGCAACTCAACCGGGCGTTCGCGGCGCTGGCCGACCCCACCCGGCGTGACCTGGTGGCCCGGCTGGCTGGCGCGGACGCGACCGTGGGCGAGCTGGCGGAGCCGTACGACATGAGTCTCCAGGCGATCTCCAAGCACGTGAAGGTGCTCGAGGAGGCCGGACTGGTGACCCGTAGCAAGGACGCGCAGCGCCGGCCGGTCCACCTGGACGCCGAGGTGTTCGACCTGATGACGAAGTGGATCGAGCGGTATCGCCGGGAGGCCGAGGAGCGCTATCGACGCCTCGACGCCCTGCTGGGCCGCATGGCCGACAGCAAGGACCACGACCAAACACACAAGGAGACATCATGGCCATGACCAAGCACGAGACCGAGATCGTCGCGGACGAGTCGGTCCCGACCATCGAGATCATCCGGGAGGTCGACGCGGCGCCCGAGCAGGTGTTCAGGGCTCACGTCGACCCCGAGCTCTACGCGCAATGGGTCGGGCCGCGTTCGGTGACCACACGGGTGACGAAATGGGAGGCTCGCACAGGTGGTGAGTGGGCCTTCGCCAACGATCGTGACGGCGAGGAGATCGCCTCCTTCTACGGCAGCTTCCACGAGGTGCGCCCGCATGAGCGGATCGTGTGGACCTTCACTTATGAAGACGAGCCCGACGGAGTCGCGCTGGAGACGTTGACCTTCGAGACGCTCGAGGGCGGACGTACGCGGCTGAGGGTGCTGAGCGTGGTGCAGGACTTCGCGACCCGTGACGCCATCCTGTCCAGCGGCATGGACGTCGGGGTCAACGAAGGCTACGACAAGCTGGACGAGCTGCTCGCGAAGGGAGCCTGAGGTGGAGCCAGTACCCACGAGCCCGGCGCAGCGGCACGCCCACGACGCGGCACGCTTCACCGAGCTGGTCGAATCCGCCTCAGCCGGCGACTGGGAGCGACCCAGCCCGGTCGCGGAGTGGACTGCCCTGGACGTCGTGAAGCATCTGGTCGAGTGGTCTCGCGGCTTCCTCGCCGGTGCCGAGATAGAACTGCCGGCCCTGGACGTCGGTGCCGACCCGGCGGCCGCCTGGAAGCAGCACGTCACCGACATCCAGACCATCCTCGACGATCCCGCCGGGAGGGTGCTCAAGAATCCGCACACGGGTGACAAGCCCGTGGATCAGGCGATCGACGAGTTCTACACCGGCGACATCTGGATGCACTCCTGGGACCTCGCCATGGCGCTCGGTCGCGAGCCCGACCTGGGCGAGGAGCGCTGCCGCGCCGCGCTTGCGGCCATGGAGCCGATGGAGCAGGTGCTCCGCGACAGCGGGCACTTCGGTCGGGCTGTGCCCGTCGCTCGCGACGCTTCCGCGCAGGACAAGTTGATGGCGTTCATCGGCCGCGACCCCGCCTGGCGTCCTGAGCACGGGTGACGCCCGGCCCGCCGCGATCAGGCCGCTGCCGACTCGCTCGTCGACGCGGATGTCGGGCGGCGCGACCGGCGGCGACGGCGGAGCCTGACGACGACGGCCAGGACCAGCGCGCCCAGCACCGCGAGAACCACCCAGGGGACGGCCCACACGTGGCCCCCGGCGGAACCGGAGGCGGGCGGCGGTTCGAGGAGTTGGTCGCCGGACGACTCCGGCTGGACGGTCACGTCGACGTCGAGCCGGACCAGCGGCCACACGCCGTCGACCACCGCCGACGTCGTGACGGAGTCGCCGGGGAGCAACTCGGGGAGCAGTTCGCCCGTCACCTCCCGCGCGCCGAGCCCGAACGGGCCGGCGACGCGGACGGTGGGACGCCCGGACAACCTGACGTTGCCGGTGTTGCGGACGGTGTAGTCCACCCGGATCTCGCCGGGGGCACCGACCGGAAGGCCGGAGAACGAGGCGTGGACGTCGGTCACGTCGAGGCGGGGGTCGAGCGTTCCGGACACGCGGACGTAGATGCGGGCGCCGACCCGCCGGTCGACGGTCACCTCACCGGACGAGAGGCCGCCCGGCTCGGTGGCCAGGCTCGCTACGATGCCGCCGGCGTGATCGCCGGGCGTGGCGTTGGCCGGGACCCTGATCCGGAACGGGACGTCCACGCGAGAGCGCGCCGGGACGGTCAGCGGTGTCTCGTCGAGAACCACCCAGCTTCCGACCTCGATGGGCTCCTTGGCCGCCGGTAGCAGGTCGAACCCGCCGTTGGTGCTGCGCACAGCGTCGTGGGCGTAGACGGTGAGGGTGAGCGGCCGTTCCGAGTAGTTGGCGACCGCCACCACGTCGGTGCGGGATGCGCCAGGGTCCAGGACGAAGTCGAACGCGCCGCGGTCGCCGGGACCCTCCGGCCCGGACGGGACGATGCCCCACGTGAGCGGGGCCGCGGATTCCGGTGGCTCGTCTCCTGCGACATCCGAGGCGGTCGCCCAGGAAGCGGCGGCAAGCGCGCCTGCCAGCAGATGACGAAGCAGCGTCACGAGGGTCTCCGGTGGTCGAGGTCGTGTGTGGGACGGCCGGTCGCCTGGGCCGGCCGCCCCACGCGGGTGGTTGACGTGGTCAGATGGCGGTGAAGGTGATCACGGCCTCATAGGTGCCCGGCGTCAGGGTGGTCGGCGCTTCGATGCGCAGACCCGCGCCGAGTCGGCTGGTGCCGGTGCCCGATCCGGGCGGGGCGCTGGCCAGAGGGCTGCTGGCGGTCAGGCCGTCACCGGCCGGGTACCCCGGTGCGACAGCGGTACCCGGCGTGACGTCGCCACCATCGGGCTGGCCGGCGACGTTCGGGGTCCAGCCCAGGTGTCCGCCGGGCAGGACGTCGTCGCCGGCGACGAAGTCACCGACCTGACCGGACACCACCCAGCCAGGTGCGGTGGCGCGGGTGTCGGTGACGGTGACCGGCCGCAGTTCACCGGCCGAGGTCCATCGGTCACCGGCGGAGCTGAGCTCGAAGTCGCTCATCAGGACCTCGTTGTCCTCCGGGTCGAGACTGACCACCAGGGCGCCTTCGTCCTCCGGCAGCGTCGCGACGATGCGCTGGGACAGTGCCGGCGGTTCCGGGTCGGTGTGATCGTCGACGGCGACAGTCACCGGCGCGGATTCGGCCACGACGGCGTGGTCGTCGTCGTAGAGCCTGGCGATGATCTCCAGCCCGTCGTGTTGCGCGGTGGCGGTGAAGCTGTACTCACCGGTGCCGGCATCCGGGACGATCAGCCAGTCCTCGGTCCCGGGTGCGCGGGTGAACCAGTGGTAGTGGTCCAGCTCGGTCTGCGGGTCCTGCACCGCGGTGAGTGTGACGACGTCGCCGGTGTGGTAATGCCCGGCCAGGCCGGAGATGCTCAACGTGGTCGCCGGATCCGGGTCGGGGCCGGGGTCGACGCCGTCGCCCACCTGGAAGGTGTACGTGACCGGCGAGCTCGTGGCAGTGCCACCGGCTGCCAGGTCTCCGGCCGCCTCGACGGTGAGGCGGTAGGTGCCCTCGGCCGTGAAGGCCCAGTTGGCGTGGGCATGGACGTTGACGTTGGCCGGGATGGTGCCGGGGAGCTGGTGGCCGCCGCCGGCGAGGACCGGCAGCGACTGGCCGAACGAGCCGGTCTGCCAGAGGAAGACGTCGCCTGGGCCGTCGACGTCGGTGATCTGGATGCGCAGCGGATTGGTGAAGACCCCGGCGGGCAGGCTCTCGGTGCTCCACCCGGGCCAGATCAGCTCCTGGTCCTGCGTCTGCGGAAGGTAGTAGACGGTCTCGCCGGCGTCGCCGAGAAAGGCGAGGCTCTGTGGAACCGGGTCCGGGAGGGTCAGCGCAGCTTGGGGCTTGACCTGCAGCAGAACGTCTTCGGGAGCATGCCGGACGTGGTGCCCGGTGACGTCCTCCTGAAGCTCGACCACCAGCTGGTCGTTCTCCCATAGCAGCGCGAAGGCATCGATGTGGCCGTGGTCCAGGACCAGGTCGAACTCGCCGGCCGTGGCGCTTCCGGCAGCTCCGGTCGCCAGTACCGCACCGGCGACGATCGGGACGGCCAGCCTTCTGGCGCGTCGGGTGAGCAGTGTCGTCATCACGATCCTCTCTGTCGGAGATCAACACACTAATGAGAATCGTTACGATTAGCAACGATTGTCTCGCGGTGCTGCGGGGCGGACGGCAGAAGTGACAAGAGTGAGAATCGTTATCTATAGTACTGAGAACGCTTCGCATCTATGAGGAGACGACGTTCGCATGCGACGATCCATGCTTCAGGCGGCCGCGGCGGGGGCAGGCGTTGCAGCGCTCCTGTCAGCTCCGGTCGTCGCCGGACTCTCGGCCAGCGCCGACCCCGGTTTACCGCCTGCCCCGACCGAGCGCCGACTGCTCACGACCGAGCACGTCGACGCCATCAACGTCGGGTTCGACGGCGACCGGCTCACGGTGAACTCGAAGATCGGCCCACCGGCCGAGTACGCCGCGGTCGACGACCTGATCTTCCACCTCTCGGACCTCGGGCGGGTGGAAGGTCTGCCCGCGCACTACACCGAGTTCATCGGGACCAGCGACGTCTGGCTGGTTCCCCAGACCCAGGATCCCGACGTCCTGTGGGCGGGCTGGAGCACTGAAGAGATCGGCTCCGGGGTGGTCGATGGCGACGCCGTGGACGTCACGCTGACCGACGTCCGTGGGCCCGGCGAGGTCGAGGTGTGGCAGACCGTCGGGTTCGGAGAGATCAGCCGGATCTTCAGCTCCGACGAGGACTTCTCGACGCGGCGCCAGGGCGTCAACGCGCACGTGCACGCCAACTGGGCCTTCACCCAGCCGGGGGTCTACACGCTCTCGTTCACCGCGTCCGCGACGGTCGGTGGCCAGCCGGTGACCTCCGACCCCGTCGACTACACCTGGGTGGTGGGCGGTGAGCAGGGTACGTTGCCGACGCCTGCGACGTCCATGACGACCCTGACCGCACCGGCGACGGCGGCCGTCGGCCAGGAGACCGTCCTGGAGGTCGACGTCTCCACGGACACCGGCGACGGCGCGCCGCCCGCTCCTGGTGGCCATGTCGAGTTCCGCCGCGGCGACGCGCTGCTGGGCTGGACCGGCCTGACGGACGGCCGGGCCACCCTCCCGGTCACGTTCGACGAACCCGGCGAGCACACCATCACCGCGACGTACACACCGCAGGAGCGGCAGTTCTACGCGACGTCCGCTTCGCAGCCCGTGGTCGTCACGGTCGAGGGCGCGGAGCCGGGGACGGAGGCCGGCGGTGACGACCAGGGGACTGAGACGGGTGGCGAAAATCCGGATGATCCTCCGGGCCAGTGCGAGGACCCCCGCACGGTGCTGACCGACGAGCACGTCGATCTGCTCGCGCCGGTGCTCGACGGCTCTGCCTTCGGCCTGCGGGCGAAGGTCGGTACGGCCACAGACCACACGTTCTATGACCCCGCCGACCTACTGGTCCAGGTGAAGGACCCGGAGGCGGCTACCGCCGTCCCCGACGGTCCCGAGTACGCGTTCCTGGGCGAGGCCGGCGAACCGCTGTGGCTGATCCCGCAGGCCCAGGACCCGAACGTGGTGTGGGCGGGCTGGTCGACCGAGGAGCTGGCACCGGGCGCCTTCGCCGGCGACGCGGTCGAGTTCGCCCTGGTCGGCGTGGAGGGGCCCGGTGACGTCGAGGTGTTCCAGACGGGGAGTCTGGGCTCGGCGCCGACAAGGATCTTCAGCTCCGTCGACCAGCTGGAACCACGCAGCCAGAGCGTGGGTCAGCACGTCCACGCGAACTGGGCGTTCACCGAGCTCGGCGAGTACACGGCCACCTTCGAGGTCAGCGGGACACTCACCGGCGGCCAGAGCGTGACGACCGGCGAGGTCGCCTACACGTTCGTGGTCGGCGACCTGGCGTGCGACCCCGGTTCGCCCGGCGACGAGAACGGCACCGACGCGGGCGGCGACGCGAACGGCACTGACACCGGTGGTGACGCGAACGGCACCGACACCGGTGGTGACGGGAACGGCACCGACACCGGCGGCGACGCGAACGGCACCGACACCGGCGGCGACGCGAACGGCACCGACACCGGTGGCGACGCGAACGGCACCGACACCGGAGGTGACGCGAACGGTACCGACTCCGGTGACGACGCGAACGGCACTGACACCGGTGGCGACGCGAACGGTGCCGACGACGGTGGTGACGGGAACGGCACGGCCTCCGGAGGCGACGGCGCCGGGCCCAAGCCCACGACGAAGCCGACGAGTGACGTCTGTGTCCCCGCGCGTCCGACCTCGGCTCCGTCGGGATCGTCGACCACCCCGAACGGCGGTGGCACCCAGGCGCCGGACGGCGGCGGCGGCGACCAGCCCAGCGACTCGGTCGTGCTGACGAACGAGCACGTCGACCTGATCTCGCCGCGGCTGGAGGGTTCCAGCCTGTTCCTCGAGGCCAAGGTGGGAACGGCTGCCGAGCACACGTTCTACGACCCGGCGAACGTCCTGGTCCAGGTCAAGCCTGAGGCCCAGAGCACCGTTCCGGAGGGGGAGACGTACGCGTTCCTCGGCGCCGCCGGCGACCCGATCTGGCTGATCGGCGAGACCCAGAACCCGGACGTCGTCTGGGCGGGGTGGTCCACCGAGCAGTTGGCCGCCGGCTCGTTCCAGGCCGACGCGGTGGACATGACGCTGGTCGACGTCGAGGGTCCCGGCGTGGTGGAGGTCTTCCAGAGCGCCGGGTTCGGCGATGTGAACCGCATCTTCAGCTCCGAGGAGGCGTTGGATCCCCGGCACCAGAGCGTGGGTCAGCACGTCCACGCGAACTGGGCGTTCACCGCCGAGGGGAGTTACACGCTGACCTTCGAGGTGAGCGGGACGCTCGCCGACGGTCAGAGCGTGACGACCGGGCCGGTGGAGTACTCGTTCGTCGTCGGTGACGTCGCCGGCGCGCAGGGGGCGTCGGCGACCCGGTCGGCGGACGGCGTGGTCCGCCCAGCCGTGTACGTCCCCGCGGCCGACGGGGTCGTGGTCCGGGCCAGCGCCACGCCGACGCCCAGCGCCACGCCGTCGTCGACACCACGTGCCACGCCGTCGTCGAGCAACACGGGTCAGGACGACGAATGTGCCCTGGCGAGCACCGGGTCGCCGTCTGCCCTTCCCGCCTTGGCGGTGATGGGCGGGCTGCTCGTGGTGAGCGGAGCCGTGGCTTCGGCTTCCTACTGGAGGAGCCGGCGCAGCACGCCGTGAGAACAGGCGGAGGTGGCTGCCGTCACGAGCACGGCAGCCACCTCGCTGGTCCAAAGCTGAGGTCGATACATGAGGACGGGTCAGATGTTGCTCTCGATGCGTCGCGCGGCACGGGTCGCGGCCGTCGCGGTGCTGGCTTCCGCACTCGCCGGGTGCGCGACGAACGGGTTGAGCGTTACGGATGACCGTCTCCAGGTCATCACCACCACGGGCCTGTTGGCCGACCTGGCCAGGAACGTCGGAGGCGACCGGGTGAACGTGAACTCCCTGGTGCCCGGCAGCGCTGACCCGCACTCGTACGAGCCGAGCCTGCGGGACATCCGCAACGTCGTCTATGCCGACGTCGCCTTCAGCAACTACATGCTGCTCGAGGAGCAGAGCATCATCAAAGCGCTGGACGCGAACCTGCAGGAGGGCGTGCCGAACGTCTCGCTCGCCGAGGGCGCGGTCAAGTACGCCGCCGAGATCATCCCGCTGGTGGAGAACGTCGCGCTGGACACCGTCTGGTTGGGCATGCGGGTCCGGGGCACCGGCGCGGAGTACGGCGCGAACCGGTCCTCGGACGTCTACCTGAGCGGCACCGAGGTGAACGGGCCCGGCGACCTGGTGACCTACCTGACCGAGTCCTTCGGCAACCCGACCTTCTACGTGAACTCCGCCGACGGGTTCGACGCCTCCAACGGCTACAAGGACGACACCGCGACGCTGCCGCCCGATGCGCACACCCACATGAGCTGGGCGTTCACCGAGCCGGGTGTGTACACGCTGACGTTGTCCGCGAGCCTGGCCGTCACGTCCGACGCCAAGCCGATCCCGCTGGGGGAGGAGACCTTCACGTTCGCCGTGGGGGTCGACCCGCACTCCGTGCCCGGCATGGACGGCGCGGACGTGCTGGACGCCGGTCATGCTGATATCACGGTCGACCTCGACCAGAGCGGATTGTCGATCCTCGCCGACCCGCACGGTGGCGGCGATGCTCACCACACCGTTCACGACCCGGCCGCCACCGTGATCGAGGTCCCGAACAAGGCGCTGCACGACGTCCCAGCGGACCCGGGGTTCCGGTTCCTGGGCCGTCCGGGGGAGCAGATCTTCCAGCTGCCGCAGGCGGTGTTGGGCAAGCACGTCCACGGCGAGATCGATCCGCACCTGTGGCAGAACGTCCGCAACGTGATCTCGTACGTCGAGCTGATGCGCGACACCCTGGCCGGCGCAGACCCGGAGGGTGCCCGTGAGTACCGGGACAACGCGCGCGCCTACATCGCCGAGCTGGAGGAACTCGACGCCTACGTCCGCGAGACCATCGCGGAGATCCCGGCGTCGCGGCGGCACCTGATCACCACTCACGACGCGTTCGGCTATCTCGGCGCCGCGTACGGGGTGGAGATCTCGGGATTCGTCACGCCCAACCCGGCCGCCGAGCCGAGCCTGACGGACCGCCGCAAACTGGCGGAGACCATCCGCAACCTGGACCTCCCCGCGGTGTTCCTCGAACCCAACCTGATCGCACGTTCCTCGACGCTCACCGAGGTCGCCGACGACGTCGGGGTCGCGGTCTGCACGATCTACGGCGACACGTTCGACGACGCCGTCTCCGACTACATCTCGATGATGCGATTCAACGCCGAGTCGCTCCGAACCTGCCTGGCCGATCCACCGGAGAGGGACGAATGAGCAGCGAACCACGCCGCGCGCGGACGAGAGCGATCGGCACGGCGGTCACGGCCTCCATCCTGACGCTGGCCGTACCGGCCGCGGCGGCCGGGTCCGAGGACCCGGCCTTGGACCAGCAGATCGATGCCGATCAGTCGATCGCGACCGAACCCGCGGTGATCAGTGAGGGCCACGTCGACCTCGGGCCGCGGTACGTCGACGGCGAGTGGACGCTGCTGGTCCACGACGACAGTGCCGTCCCCCCGGTGTGGAGGCCGATGGACAGTGCGGTCTTCCAGATCACCGACGCCGCGCTCACCACCGTCCCGGACAACCCGGACTACGCGTTCCTGCCGGCCGAGCCCGGTTCCGACGTCCACGTGGTGCCGCAGGCGCAGCAGCCCGGCGTGGTGTGGGTGGGCTGGAACACCCAGGACCCAGCTGTCCTGGACACCATCGACCGCGGGGCCACGCTGACTCTGCACGGTGTGGAGGGTCCGGGCGAGGTGGTGATGTTCCTGCAGAGCGGCACCCTGGGCGGGCCCGAGGTGCTCTGGGACAGCCGTGATGCATACCCGCAGGACCTGTGGGTCGAGATGAACACCCACACGCACGCCAACTGGGTGTTCTCCGAGCCTGGGGTCTACCTGGTCGAGGTCGAGGTGTCGGCCGACCTGGTCTCCGGGGAGAGCGAATCCGACACCCAGGTGCTCCGGTTCGCCGTCGGCGACCAGACCAGCACCGACGACGCGCTCGCGGCGGACTACGTGCCGGCCGGCGGAACCGGCGAGGACGCGGCCGCCGCACCGGACGACACCACTGTCGACGATCAGGACGACTCCGGCCTGCGGGCCGGACTGCTGACCGCCGTGGCCGTGGCGGCGATGCTGGCCGTCGCGCTCGTGGTCGTCTCGGTCCGTGGCCGGCGTGCGAAGCGGCGGGCAGAGGACGCGCGGGCCGGCTCGGGAGCGTCCGCGGGGGACGGATCGTGACCGTCCTGCAGGTGGAGCGGCTCAGCGTGGCGCTGGGTGGCCGCCCCGTCCTGCACGACGTGGGCCTCAGCGTCGACGCCGGCGAGTTCGTCGGGCTGCTCGGCCCCAACGGTGCCGGGAAGACCACGCTGATCCGCGCGGTCCTGGCGTTGATCCGTATCTCGTCCGGGCGAGTACTCGTCGACGGCCGGCCCTCGAGGCCCGGGCGCTCACCCATCGGGTACGTGCCGCAGCGCCACGAGTTCGCGTGGGACTTCCCGATCTCCGTCGAGAACACGGTGATGACCGGTCGCAACGGTCGCATCGGTGTCTTCCGCCGGCCGGCGGTGGGTGACTGGACGGCCGTGGGCGATGCGCTGGAGCGGGTGGGGATGAGCGACCTGCGGCACCGGCCGGTCGGCGAGCTCTCCGGCGGCCAGCGCCAGCGCGTGCTGGTGGCGCGAGCGTTGGCTCTGCAGCCCAGCGCGCTGCTGCTGGACGAGCCGTTCACCGGTCTGGACATGCCGACGCAGGAACTGCTGAACCAGCTGTTCCTGGAACTGTCGGTCGAAGGAAAGGCCGTCCTGATGACGACGCACGATCTCCTGGGCGCGATGGAGTCCTGCACGAGGCTCGCCCTGCTCAACCGGACCGTCGTCGCCGACGCACCCCCCGACGAACTCCTGGACCGCGGTCCGTGGATGCGGACGTTCGGCGTCGGGGAGAACAGCCCGCTGCTGAAGATCCTGAAGGCGGTCTGAGCGCGTGCCGATCACCGATTTCATCAACGACCTGCTCAACCCCGACCTCGCCTTCCTGCCCAAGGCGCTACTGGTGGCGGTGATGTCGAGCATCGTGTGCGGCGTCGTCGGCTGCTACGTCGTGCTGCGCGGGATGGCGTTCATCGGCGACGCCGTGGCGCATGCCGTCTTCCCCGGCCTGGCGGTGGCGTTCGTCATCCAGGGCAGCCTGGTCATCGGCGGCGCCGTGGCTGGCGTGATCACGGCGCTGTTGGTGGCGGTGTTCTCGCAGAACCGCCGGATCAAGGAAGACTCGATCATCGGCGTGTTCTACGTCGCGGCGTTCGCGCTGGGCATCGTCATCATCTCCCAGGCACCCGGCTACGCCGGCTCGTTGCAGCAGTTCCTCTTCGGCTCCATAACCGGCATCCCGGACGAGGACATCTTCGTCGTCGGCATCACCGGTGCGCTGCTCCTGGCGGTGGTGTTCCTCTTCCACAAGGAGTTCGTCGCCGTCAGCCTGGACCGGGAGATGGCCCGCGCTCTGGGCATGCGGGTGTTCTGGCTGGACATCGTGCTCTACGTCATGGTGACCGTGGCGATCGTCATCTCCGTGCAGACCATCGGCAACATCCTCGTGCTGGCGTTGCTGATCACGCCCGCCGCGGCGGCGCGGCTGCTCACGGATCGACTCGCCGTCATGATGCTGCTCGCCCCGGTCGTGGGCGGGACGTCGGCCGTGCTCGGGCTCTACCTGTCGTGGAGCTACGACCTGCCCGTCGGCGGCACGATCGTGCTGGTGCTTACAGCCGTGTTCCTGCTCGCGTGGACCTTCGCCCCGCGCCACGGCCTCATCGCCAAACGCTGGCGGCAGGCCGCTGTCAGTTCCGTGGCGCCCGGATGAGCGCGGCGCTTCGCGGGTGAACGAGATCGATCGTCATCGACACCAGGACGTTGCTGTTGAACAGGGAGGACAGAACATGACCGTGGCCCTCGGAGCGGACGAATACCAGCGCTCGGCGGAGTACGTCGATGTGCTGCTGGCCGAACACTGGCGGGAGCTCGAACCGCTGGTCGCGGCCGGCCTGCGTGACGTCTCACCTGCCGCGGGACCGGTGGTGGACGTCGGAGCGGGGACCGGGCGCGGCGTGCTGGCGATCGTGAGCGCGCTGCCGGACGCGGAGATCATCGCGGTGGAGCCGTCGGCCGCCATGCGCGCGGTCCTGATGGCGCGGGTGTGCTCGGACGACGACCTGCGCCGCCGGGTGACCGTCAGCGCCGGTGAACTGTCCACGGCGCGGCTGCCGGAACGGGTGAGCGCCGTCGTGGCGATGAACATGATCGGTCACCTCGACCGGAACGCCCGGCGGACGTTCTGGTCCGCGCTGGCCGCACGGCTGGCGCCCGGTGCCCCGGCACTGGTCAACCTGCAGCCGCCGGCCGAGGCGGTGGAGATCCCCGAAACCCCCATGGCCGAGGCGGCCGTGGGGCGCTACACGTATCGCGGTTCCGGCCGGGCCGTGCCGACCGGGGCTGATCGGGTCACGTGGCACATGACCTACCAGGTGCTCGACGGGGACGTGACGGTCGCCGAGGATCAGGTCTCCTACGGGTGGTGGGTGCTGTCCGAAGCGCAGCTGCTGGACGAGGTCGCGGCGGCAGGTCTCCGCGCCGACTCGATCGGCCCCGACGCGGCCGGAGCCTACGTCCTACGGACCGTGGACACCTGACGAGGACCGCGCTGCTATGTGGCTGCGTCGTTGCGCTCGAGCGCTCGGGCGAGCGGGGATCGGCCGAGGGTGATGGTCCAGGCGGCGATGGCGAGAACGGCGACGGTGAGACTCTGCCAGATGTGCGGTTCTGGCTCGCCAACCGCGTCGGAGAACGGCAGCCAGGGTGCCACGCCGGGTGCGGCTTGCTGGATGAGGACGACGGCCAGGTAAGCGCTGACCGCGACGATAGGCCCTCCGATCGTTCCGAGCAGGCAGGTGGCGAGGAGCCCGATCGCAGTGATCATGACGACGTTGACCATGATGTCCAGCCAGGGCGCTTCGGACGGGAAGGTGAAGTGGACCAGCCACGGCCCAACCGCCGGGAGGGCCAGAGCGACGGTGACGGTGATCGCGTAGTACCGGCGCATGGGAGCGGTGCCGGTGCGTCCCCAGCTGTGCAGCCGCGGCGCGATGAACCCGCCGATCAGGGCTCCGTAGACGGCTGGGAGCGCCTCCCACAGCATGGTCCAGCGCGGTGGCTCGGCCCAGACGAGCCGGACCTCGATGAACACGCTGCGGCCGGCCAGCGACACGGCCGCGACGAGCACCCCGACGACGAGGGCGGCCCGGGCCGGCCGCGCGGCCAGGAACAGGCGCCAGCTCTCGATCACGACACGTCGCTCGGGCTGACCTCACAGGTGAGCAGCTCAGTGCGGTTGTCCGCGATCCATTGCCGGACCTGATCGGCT